>CAINRW010000091.1 GCA_903852815.1 uncultured Actinomycetes bacterium | reverse complement strand
TGGGTAGTTCTTGGAGTTTTTTCATCCATCTGGTGGTTGCTGAAAATTAGAAAAACTCCAGATCCCACTCATATGCAAGTAAGTGCAAAGTTCCATTCGAGCCTTCTTAAGCGCTCAGGGGCTTGGAGTATTGCAATCTTTTTTGGGCTGCAATCAATGCTTTTTTATGGAACAGCTACCTGGCTACCGACAATTTTGGTCTCCAAAGGATTTTCCTTGAGCCATGCAGGCCTTGCGGTATCTCTAACTGGTCTTGCTGGATCTTTAATTGGAATAGTTGCCCCACACTATTCATCTCAATTGAAAAATATCCGAATCTTGCTCTTTCTCCTCGGTCTCATGATTTCATTGAGTTTTGCCGCGGTGATTTTTGATAGTGGAAACCGATTAGTTATTTGGTTACTCATATCCAATATAGGACTTTCAATCACTTTTCCGCTCTCACTTTTACTAACCGTTACTAAAAGTGTTGAAGCAGGCGAGACCCGATCTCTATCTATCATGGCGCAGTCGATTGGATATTTGATGGCTGCATTTTCACCCGGAATTGTGGGAGCTATTTTCGACTCAACTCTGAGTTGGAATTGGGCGTTGGTGGCTCCCATTGTTTTAGGTGTTGCGCTAGGAATTGTCGGTTACTTTGCAGGAAAACCTGAAAAGATTCTTATTTAGCGGGCAATAGAAAGCTTTCAAGTTACAATTCGACTCTATTAAACAAGTGAAAAGGTGAGTCAATTGTTAGAATCGATTTTCTTAGGAATTGTGCAAGGACTTACTGAATTCTTACCTATTTCATCAAGTGCACACTTACGAATCGCAGGAACATTTCTTAGTTCCGCAGAGGATCCAGGAGCACGATTTACTGCAATTACCCAAATAGGTACAGAGTTAGCGGTACTAATTTTCTTTCGCAAAGATATCAAGAGAATTATTGTTGCTTGGTTTTCACAGGTTTTAATGCGCAGAGATTTACCGGCAGATCAAAAATCACTTGCTCGCATGGGATGGCTCATTATTGTTGGCAGTCTTCCAATCGGAGTACTTGGCTACATTGGGAAAGACATCATCGCAAATGATTTTAGATCCCTATGGCTCATCGCTTCAGTCATGATTATTTTCGGTTTAATTTTGGGATGGGCGGATAGTTATGGCAAAAATCTTCGTGGCTTAGAAGATCTCAATGCTAAACATGGCGTGCTCTACGGAATTGCCCAATCACTCGCTCTAATCCCTGGCGTTTCTAGATCTGGGGCAACAATTGCAATGGGCCGCTACCTTGGATACACCCGTGAAGCTGCGCTCCGTTATTCATTCTTATTAGCGTTGCCTGCAGTTTTTGGAAGCGGTCTTTATGAACTCAAAGATGCGTTGAGTTCAAGTTCTACTAATGTATTTACGCTTTCACAGACTTTGGTTGCAACAGTTGTTGCTTTCGTGATTGGTTACGCGGTAATCGCTTGGCTACTTAAGTTCGTTACGACGAAGAGTTTTCGACCTTTTATTATCTACAGAATTGTTCTTGGAAGTTGCTTATTAATTCTTTTGGCAGCAGGCGTTATTAACCCATGAGCAAGGCACAAATAACCCAGCACTTAAAGAAGTTTGATAAAGAACAAAGAGCAGCTCTAACACTATTGCGTGAGCAGATTTTATTGGAACTTCCAACCGCCGAAGAGGTGATCAAGTACGGGATTCCAACTTTCACTATTGAAGGTGTGCCTGTTTTAGGTTTTGATGGTTACAAAGCCCATAATTCTATTTTTCCGTACAGTGGCTCTATTAATGCGTTGATGGAAAAAGAGTTAGCAAAATATGAACAAACAAAAGGATCAATACATTTTCCTTTAAATAAGCCAATTCCTCTTGCACTCGTGCGCAAACTCATTAAGGTCAAAATTGCGTATATCAATGCTTCCTACCCTTCAAGGACGGGGGAGTATTTAGAGTTTTACGGCAATGGAGTACTCAAAGCTAAAGGGAAGATGCGTCAAGAAAAAATGCATGGATATTGGGAATGGTTTAGAAAAGATGGAACAAAACTGCGATCTGGTTCCTTCAATAAAGGGGAGCAAGTAGGCCTTTGGATCACTTATGACCTAAGCGGTAAGCCGTATAAGAAAAGCAATTTAGGCAACTAACGACAATTTTATGAGCATTCCACAGAGAACTCGCAGAAAATTCGCTGGTTTTCTAAATACAGAGAAATTAAAGTGCGGACTCGGCACTACACGTTTTCGGGGGTAATTCGCGTGGAATTGGAAACAAAGAAGTTGTTACGAGTATGGAGCGAGCACCCAGTCTCTAGGCGATCGATTTTTGGTCTCGTAGCAGTTAGCGCCCTGTCCGCTACATCTGTCGGGAGAGCATTAGGAATTAGCGCTCCGGTCCTGACCCAAGTTCTGGGTAGGCCAACAGATAGTTCAATCGCTATTAATTTAATGTCGTCTCAAAAAGTTAGCGCATTAATTGAATATGGATATGCGAAATCACGTTATGTGAGTAAAACTAAAGAAGTTTCGCTCTCTGCTGGAATTCCAGTTGAAATTGAACTGACTGGATTAAAAGCCAACTCTAAAATCTATTATCGCGTAAATCATAGAATTACCGGAGCAAAGAAATTCTCATTAGGCAAGCAATACTCATTTACTTCAGCACGCAAATCTGGAGAAACATTTTCATTTTCTGTTCATGGAGATACACATCCAGAACGTGCTGGGAAAATGTTCAATGCCGAACTCTATGGAGTAACACTTTCCAATGTTCTTTCCCAACAGCCAGATTTCCATATTCTAATGGGAGATGACTTTAGTATTGATCCGCTCATTAGTAAGGGCCAAGCAACACAAGCTAATGTCGAAAAAATTTATAGCACGCATCGCAACTGGTTAAGTGCATTAGGAGCATCAGTTCCGATTTTCCTGGTAAATGGAAATCACGAACAAGCTGCCGCATATTTGCTTAATGGAACTCCAACAAGTCCTGCAGTACTTGCGGGTAATGCACGAAATAAATATTTTTCACTACCTGCGCCTAACGACTTTTATACCGGTGACACAAGTGAAATTCCTGGAGTTGGGTTAGCCCGTGATTACTATTCGTGGACGTGGGGTGATGCTCTTTTCATCACGCTTGATCCATATTGGCATTCAACCTCGCCAGTAGATAATGCTGCAGGAATTTTAGTTCCAGAGGATCAAGGAATCGCTTCACCTGCTGCAACTTCTAAGCCAAAGAAAAATGGTGGAAATGCAGGAACTGGTGGCGGTAATGCGAAGACATCTAATCTTTGGAGTATTGGTTTAGGTGATGAGCAATATGCATGGCTGAAGCAAACTTTAGAAACAAGCCAAGCCAAATACAGATTTGTTTTCGCACACCATGTAATGGGAACTGGGCGCGGAGCAATAGAAGTTTCAACTAACTATGAATGGGGTGGTGTTGATCCAAAGGGTGCCTCAACTTTTGCAAAAGAGCGCCCAAATTGGGAACTTCCAATTCATGACTTAATGGTGAAAAACAAAGTCAATATTTTCTTTCAAGGGCATGACCACATTTTCTGCACACAAGAGCGTGACGGTTTGATTTACCAAGCAATGCCAAATCCTGCCGATGACACCTTCTCTATGTTTAATTCAGATGCATATAAGAGTGGAACTAAAGCACCGAATTCCGGGCATGTGCGCGTAAGCGTCTCTTCCGCGCAGGCAAAAGTTGAGTACTTCCTGGCGGCTCGGGTTAAAGATGCCGGGCGAAAAAACTTACAACTTGCCCATTCTTATGTGGTCAAACCGAAAGTTTAATCATGGTTTTTCACGATAGTAATCTCAATCGGCGAACGCTTCTAAAAACCTCTCTACTCGTTCTCCTGGCTTCATCTCAAGTCGGTAAATCCTTTGCTGTTGAATCACCGTTATCTACTAAGTTAGTTGGATCAGTAGGTGAAACAAGATTTTCAATAAAAGTAGCCACAACTCGTGCGGCAAGAATATATATCGAATATGGCTACAGTAAGAGTAAAGTTTCAGGCAAAACATCTTTAATTAATTTAAAAAAATCGTCATCCGTAGTCATTAATATTGATGGATTAAAACCAGCCACTAAAGTTTATTATCGAGTACGTTATGCCACCGGAACTTTAAACTCCTATTTAGCATTGCCTCAGTTGAGTGTAACTACTGCCAAACCGGGAACTTTAGAAACTTTTGCCATTCAGGCAGATCCGCATATGGATGATAATTCAAGTGCAGATGTATACAACGGCACTTTGAAACAAATTGTTGCTGCTAATCCTAATTTCCTTATGGATTTAGGTGATATTTTCATGGTTGATAAATTAACCAGCAAAACTGAGGCAAACATTAGGGCGCGATTTGTTTTAATGAAAGAGTTCTATGCGAAGTTGGGAGACATCCCGTTGCGCATTACTTTGGGAAATCATGATGGTGAGCTTGGGTACAGCACCTTTAATACCAAGAATTACCGAAGAGAGTATTTCCCTGAACAAACTGGAGAATTGGCTTACTATTCTTTTGCCGGCGTTGATTCACTTCATATTGTGCTTGATCCATTCACATATACAACTAAGAATCCGACTTTCAATGGTTGGGAATGGACTCTTGGCAAAGTTCAATACGATTGGTTTAAAGCAACGCTTGAAAAATCCTCCGCCAAACACAAATTTATTTATATTCATCACTTGTTAGTTGGGGACCCACAATCACGCGGTGGAGTTGAAATCGCGAAGTTTAATGAATGGGGTGGAAGTAATAAGGATGGTACGTATGGTTTTGAAGCTCAGCGCCCAGGGTGGGGTGAGCCAATTCATCAACTTCTAGTAGAAAACAATGTGGGATTTGTATTTAAGGGTCATGATCACTTATATGTTAAACAGGAACTTGATGGAATCATTTATCAAACTCTGCCGCAACCTAGCCATCCAGGAAATAAAATCGATGTAACACAATATGGCTATATTTCAGGCAAGGGAATTGGCGGATCAGGTTTTCTTAAAGTATCTACTACATCCTCAGCAGTGAAAGTCGATTTCATTTCTTTCGATGGAGCAATTTTAGATAGCTATGTCAGGAATGCTTAAACATTCAAGACTGTTCACGTGGGATTCAACTAGACTCTGCCAATGATTATTGATGTTTGGTCTGATGTCGTTTGCCCATGGTGTTTTATCGGAAAAAAACGTTTAGAGAAGGCACTTGAGGGATTTGAACACAAAGAGCACATCACAATTCGCCATCGTGCTTTTCAATTACAGCCTGATGCTGCGCAAACGTTACCTACTAAAGAACTTCTAGCCACTAAGTATCGAATCTCCGAAGCTGAAGTTAGCGCTATGCAGGCAAATGTCTGTGCTATCGCAGATGGTGAAGGGTTGTGTTACAACTTAGAGGACACGCTTTCAGGCAACACTTTCGATGCACACCGCTTGCTCTTGTGGGCACAAACAATTGGTGCGCAGGATGCACTCTTAACTGCAATGTATTCAGGTTATTTCGAACATTCCAAAGCGGTATTTACGCATCAAGATCTTTG
This sequence comes from uncultured Actinomycetes bacterium, assembly GCA_903852815.1. GTDB lineage: Bacteria > Actinomycetota > Actinomycetes > Nanopelagicales > Nanopelagicaceae > Planktophila. Next base: position 8,632 of record CAINRW010000091.1, on the reverse strand, counting down.
CGACATTGCACAAAGCGTAGGAATCAGCGCAGTCGATGCAATGAACATTCTTGAGTCAACGCAGTTCAGCGAAGAAGTGATTGCGGATCGAAATCTTGCCGAACAGTTAGGTGCTTCCGGAGTTCCATTTTTCGTCGTAGATATGAAATATGGAATCTCAGGAGCCCAGCCGCTTGAACATTTCGTTGAAACAATCAATGCCGCATGGAGTGAAAGAGCTTAGTTACCTGGGCTCACCGTCGACATATTGAAATCGTTAATAACCAATGGTGGAACAGCCATATTTGTCATATCGCCAGCCCATTCACGTGGTTGAGTCCACTGTGTCGAACCTGCGTGGGCAATTCGACCCAATGCAGATACCGGTGAATCATTCCAACGGAAGTTATTTGTAGCTCCAACAACTTCTCCACCCTTGACATGATAAACACCATCACGAGTTAATCCAGTGAGTAGCAATGAGTTCGGATCAACCATACGGATGTACCAGAAAGTCGTTAGCAGCAAGCCGTTGTCAACTTTCTTTACCAAATCTTCGAGAGTTCCAGAAGCGCCATCAACACTCATGATTAAGTTCTCGCCCATAGGTGTGAAATCAAGGTTGGTTAACTTTGAAGATGCGCGTGTCTGAATTAAAGATTGAAGAACGCCATCTTTAAGCCAATCAACTCGCTTTATCGCCTGTCCATTATCGAAAACCGATGAAAATGGAGAGCTCACTGCCGTCGCCACGAAGTTGGCTGCAGGCAATTGTTTGAAATCGGGATCGCTAAAGAACTGCAAACTTACATTTGAAAGTTTTTCGCCTATGCGAGTTCCGCCACCCTTTTTAGAAAAGACTGATTGTCCTTCATGTGCATCGCGTGCATTTGAAACCCACATCATGTACGTAAAGAGATCAGCGACTGATCCTGAAGGCAAAATTGTGTCGTATCTGCCAGCTGGCAATTCAACTTTGTTCCCTTGCCACGTTAGTCGCTGACGTACTTGTGCATCAATATCTGCAACTGATACATCTGTGAAATCACGAGTTTCTACTCCGGCCCAAGTTGAACGTGAACGACCATGAGATTTCGCTGTCATTTCAACGCGTCCAACTGGTGAATCCTTGCGAAGTCTTAAGCCTCCCTTTGATCCAATCCATGTTGTATCACTTGTGTGTTCAGAGTATCCAAATAATTCAATTGAATCAGAAACTGATCGCGAAAACATATCGCCAAGTGCTGGAGCAAAAGTTGAGAAAACTTCTGGCCCGGTTGGAACATGTTCGGCAGCCCAATTACCTATGGAAACATTTGTTGCAAGCGGGGCATAGTCATCGGCAATACCCGCCGCTTTTGCTGCAGCTACTGCTTCTTCAAGTAAACGAGGAATGTCGGACTCGGAAACATCCGTACGTGTAACTCCACCAGAAGCCATTCCACCATCCATGGCTACAAATGCAATTACTGTGACATTGCGTTCTTGAATAACACCATTGGTTGTCAATGTGCTTGCGGCCCAGCGAAGATTAGCCTGAGTTTTATCGTGCACAACTACTATGCAATCATCACACGTTGCAGCAGAAGTTATTTTTTCGATTAAGTCTTGAGCAGAAATCATTTGCCAGCCTCCGCAACAGTATTGAGAATATTCACTTTGTCGAAGATTGCCGCTGGGCAACCATGACTTACCGCCGCGATTTGGCCAGGTTGGGCTTTACCGCAGTTAAATGCACCGCCGAGAACATAGGTTGATGGTCCTCCAACAACTTTCATTGATCCCCAGAAGTCAGTAGTAGTTGCTTGATAAGCAACATCTTTTAATTGACCTACAATTTTTCCATTCTTAACGCGATGGAACTGTTGACCAGTAAATTGAAAGTTATAACGTTGCATGTCGATTGACCAAGACTTATCACCTTTAATGATGATTCCATCTTCCATAGATTCAACCATTTCATCAAAAGTAGGACCTGTTGGATTTGGTTGAAGTGAAACATTGGGCATGCGCTGAATTGGAACATGTGCAGGAGAATCGGCGAAGGCGCAACCATTGCTGCGATCGCGATTTACGCGTGCAGCGATTCGTCGGTCTAATTGATAACCAACAAGCACTCCGTCTTTAATGATGTCCCATTGTTGGGCAGCTACGCCTTCGTCATCAAAACCGACGGTGCTAAGTCCATGTGGAGTATTGCGGTCGCCAGTTACATTCATGAGCGCTGAACCATACTTCAAAGTATTTAACTTATCGGGCGTTGCAAAAGATGTTCCTGCATAGTTTGCTTCATAACCGATTGCGCGATCAAGTTCTGTTGCATGGCCAATAGACTCGTGAATTGTTAACCATAAATTCGATGGATGCATCAGTACGTCATAGCGACCTGGTTCAACAGATGGTGCTGCAACTTTTTCGGCCAAAAGTGATGGCAACTCTTCGATTTCTGCATCCCAATTCCAGAGTGAATTACCCATCCATTCCCAACCGTAACCAGCAGGTTGAGCAAGCGTGCGCATTGATTCAAAACCACCTTCTCCGATTGAAATCGCTTCAATCTGGGTTTGAATACGAACACGTTGTTGAGTGGTGCTGGTGCCATATGAGTCGGCGTAATGCTTCTGCTCTTTAACAAACATTGTGTGCGCAGAAGTGTGATTCACCGAAGCGCTTTTTAATAGTCGGTTACTTAGATCGGCAAGGCGATCTTTTTTATCACTATCGGAAACTGAAAAAGGATCGATTTCATAATCAGATACCCACGTCTTATCCGCATAGACAGGCTCACTTACCAGTGAGACTAATTCAGTTGAAAGAGGTTTAGAAGTTTTAGCCATTGCAACTGCAGTGAGTGCAAGTTTCTTTGCAACATCTACAGAGATTTCAGGCGATGATGCAAATCCCCAAGCTCCATTAACGATTACACGAACACCAAGTCCGGCATTAGTTTCATCATTTTGTGTTTCAGGTCGCGCATCGCGCAAAGACAACAAACCATTTCGAGTTCGTTCAATTCGAACATCGACATGGGAAGCACCTGCATTAGTTGCAGTGGATATGGCGGCATCACTTACAGCTGTAAGTGGAAGGGCTAAGAAATCGGGATCTACGGATTTATTCACCCCCGAACAATATGTCAAATTTCCATTTGGGGCTACCTCTCCTAGGTGAATGTCACGTATTTATGTGTGACTCAAGGAATGATTTTCAACTTTTAAGTGACTTAAAAGATATTTGCGCAAGGGGTACCCCTCGGAAAAAAACAGCATTTGAAAATACCCGATGGAAGGATTTACACATCAAGAAAAAGTGAACTTCAGGGAGAGATGAGAGAGAAATGAATATACGTACTTCAAAATTAATGCAAATTCTAGTTATGTGTACAGCAATCACTTTAGTTGCAGGTAGTGCAACAACTGCAAATGCTGCTGCTAAGAAGACAATCACTTGCTACAAAGGAAAAGTAGTTAAGAAAGTAACTGCCGTTTCACCTAAGTGTCCAACTGGTTATTCAACTAAAAAGCCAGTTGTCAAAGCAACACCGAAACCAACCGCAACCGCTGCCACTAAGGCAGGATCAGTTGCATTTCAAGGCACTTACAAAGGAAAAATCTCAATTCTTTTCGGAGATTCATTTCTTCAAGTTACAAAAGTCGACGCAACCGGGACAGGCAACGTTGGCGGTTTAAGTTCAATGAGTGGAACAGCTTCAGCTGCACCAGCAAGTCAATGCGATGGCTTTGATGGAAAAGGCGTGATTAGCGGTGGCGGAAATTCATTGAACCTAACTTTTGATTCAACTTCTCAAGGGTGTGCAGATTCTGATTCAGCACCTGCAAGTGTGACTTTAAAAGGCACAGCAAAGATAACTGGCGGAACTGGAAAGTTTGCTGGGGCTTCAGGAACTCTGACAGTGAAGGGAAGTTTTGATATCAACAGTAAAGGTATTGCTAATACAACTGAGTCAACAAGCTTCACTTTAGATCTTTCAGGAAATATCACTACTAAATAGTTTTACCTACGTACAACAAGAAGGAGTTCGACAATGAAGAAAGTAATAGCAGGACTAGCAATCGGAGCCATGGCTCTGGCAGGTGGAGCATTTGGTGCAGGAGCTGCAGTTGCAGCACCAGCAGCTTCCACTTTGATCTTGACTGGTGGAAGTGGCGTATTTGGACTTGATCCAATAACAATTAACGCAACTGCAAACAATGCAGGAACCGTTGCCTTTAAATTAGGTGGCAATGTAATTTCTGGTTGCGATGCAGTTGCTACTACTTCAGTCTCACCTTTCGTCGCTAAATGCGCATGGGTACCAGCGGCTTCTGGTCCAGCTGCACTCTCAGGAACATTTACTCCAGGTGATGTCACAAGCTTTTCACCAATAGATTCACCAATGTTAAACGTCAAAGTTGGCGTACCTACACAAGGAGTTGTTTCACCAATTCATATTTATGTGGACACAGTTCTTGCGAGCGGAACTTCTGGAGCACTTGGACCACGTTTTGGCGTGAGTTGTGCAATCACAAATGAATACATAGTTGGCCAAGGAATCGTCTTTAGAGTTTATGCAAATAACTCTGATCAAGGTGGTGCAGTTATGGATTCAAAGAACACCGCTAAGGCTTATATTGAAATTGCCGGCGTAAAAGATCCTTTGCCACTTAACTATGGAAATCACAGCGGTATAGCTTTCTGGACAGCAATCCTAAAGACTGGCGCTGCTCCTTTGTATAACACTCTTGGTGTAATTAACTACAAAGTAACCATGATTGCTAAAGATTCTTCAACAATGAAAGTACTTTCTACAAAACTTGTTAAGAAAATGGTTGATGGAAAGCGCGTGATGGATGAGAGCGGACGCCCAGCGTTTGAGCGCATTAGTTACTACCGCACAGTGAGTATTTCACCTGCACTAAAAGGTGCAACTGGAACTTTCACACCTAACTGGACTGCAGCATCAATGCTCACACTCTTTGCTCTTCCAAAGGCATAAAGAACGCTGAGCAATTTCCTACTAACTATTCACAATGGAGAGATCATGAAAAGTAAGAGTTTGAAAGCAGCATTTGCAGCTTTGTTAGTGTTGGCAGTTGTCTCACCTGCGCAAGCAGCTGATACCGCAACAACATTGGTTACGTTGACACCACCAGCCGATTTGGCTGGGGTGCCAGCGTTGCCATTCACAGGCACGACATCTGAAGCGTTTACTTTGCCTGAACCAAGTGCAAATCTAAACATTACTCCGCAACAAGGTTATATCGGCGAATCTTTTTCAATCGAAGGTAAAGGCCTAGCGGCTAACACTGAGTTGACTTTGGTGTGGGGAACGAACAATGCAACTTGGGTTGCTGATGTCTTGCCGAACTCAGTCAATTACATGGGTGTGAAATTTACTAAAGTCAATATCGTTATGGGCAAAGTAACAACCGATGCCAACGGTGCATTTACTTTCACAACTAAAGTCCCATCTGACTTTGGTGGAGTGCACGACATTTATGCGATCACAAATGCTTCCTCTGTTGCACACGGTGGTTACCAAATCAGTCGTAAAGTTACGATTTCACCTAAGAGCGGTCCAATTGGTACTCCCATCACAGTTACATACTCAGGTTTAGGTGCAAGCCTCTATACCGCTGGTGGGTCAGTTCTTTGGGACAATAACTTTGCGGGTGAAATGCAGGCTTTATGGACACGTGGAACTGCAACGGCAGTAATTCGCGCTTCTGGCTCTGTAGGTAATCACGTGCTTCAGGTGCAAGATGGAATTGGAATCACGTATCTCAATATCATTCAATCACCGGTTCCATTCGCAAATGGTGGAAGTGCAACCTTTAAAATCACTAAAGATGCCGGCGCACCAGCTGCCTACATAGTCTTCCCAAAGAAGACAACACCTACAGTTTCATTACGAACAACTTTAACCACAATTGGATTAGATCCAGCCTCAAGTGCTGTTGCAACTCTTTCTAAAGTTGATGGTCCTGTTGGAACAAAGACAACTGTCAATGTTAAAGGAATGGTTACAACTGGCGTTCATACTCTTGTGTGGTCAACAGTTGTCGGAAGTCGAGTTAACTGCCCAACAAGTACATGCTGGATTTACAATGGAATTCCACTTGGAACCGTTGATGTCACATCAGCAGATTTCTCAAAAGAAGTTGAAATCCCAGACAATCTTGGTGGTTGGCACGTTATTCAAATCAAAAAAGGTGATGTTGTTGAAGCTCAAGTTCCCTTCTATGTACAGGAAAGCATTTTCAACTACGTAGATAAGAAGGGAAAAGTATTAAGTGCCGGTATTGCTAAGGCGGATCCAACACCTATTCCTGAATCTCGAAACGGCTCTGGAATACCAACTAATAAATTTAAGGTTGGCGAAGAGTTCACAATCGCGATGAAGGGTGTTGGTTGGACTCAGCTCGATAATACTTTGGCAGTAACTTATGACAATAGTTATATCGGTTACGGCTGTGGCTTTAATTCAAATGGATACATGGTTATTCACTTGAAGGCTACTGGCGCTCCAGGAACTCACATCATTGATTTACATCCTTTGATGTATACAAACCAGCCTTCATTTGCTGGAACTCCTTATGGAATGTTGCCAATCCTTACAGCTGATCGTGACTTTGCAGGTCTTGCTCTTGGTTATCAACTTCCATCAGTGCACTTCGCAATTACTGTAACAAAGTAGTTCGTACGTAGGCTAAAGCCTCGCTTCTGATTTATCTAGGGGCGAGGCTTTGGTACGTAAGAAAGTTGCAAATGACTGAGGCAACCACCAGTTCCAACGTCCGAGTAAAGCCATCGCACTTGGTAGAAGAAGGCCACGAATAATCGTCGCATCGATAATTATTCCGATTGCAAGGCCCACACCTAATTCTTGAAGACCGGCAAAGTGTCCAACAATAAAACCACTCAATGCACCTACCAAAATTATTGCCGCGCCTGTAATGACCCCACTGGTGTTAGCAATTCCTTCGATGATTGACTCATTGTTAGAGAGGCCAGAATTCTTGGCTTCACGCATTCTGGAAACTAAGAAAATCTCATAATCCATTGATAAACCAAAGAGAACGGCAAACATAAAAATAAGAACCCAGGCTTCGATTTGATCAACTTGGTAGGTTCCAAGAAGTTTTGAGCCGACTCCGAATTTAAATACAAGTACCAGGGATGCGAACGCTACGGATATTGAGATTAAATCCATGATGATTGCTTTTAGCGGCAAAATTATTGAACGCATAGCTCGCGCGAGTAAAAGGAAAGCAATAACTAGCACAAGTAAGACTATCCAAGGCAGATTTTTCAGAATTGCGTCAATCAAATCAACACCTTGAGCAGGCGAACCGCCCAAGTACAACTGGGTTCCAACAGGAAACCTATTGTTTGCATGAACCATTTGTCGAAGTTCTCTAACAAGAGTGCGAGTATTGGGATCACCAATTGCATCTTTTCCAATTATGTACATTCGAATGAATTGCCCGGTTGGATCCACATAGGTAGATTCTTTTCCAGAGGCGACGATGAAAACTTTGGGATTTTTTGAGATTTCTGTCGCTAAATTCAATCGCGCTTGATCAATTCCCTTTAACTGTGCACGGTTTTTGCCACCAAGATCAATAACTATTTCATGGGGTGTTATAACTCCGGGGCCAATTTTGGAAGTGAGATTGCTAATTACTTGTCCGGATTCAAGATTGCTAGGAATCGCGGTCAAGGAACTCGGTGTTACTTCCAAATTAATTACAAATGATGCTGCTAAGAAAAGTACGGTTAAACAAAGAGAAAAAACTAAAGCTGCTCGTTTTATTACCCAACGGGTCAATCGGGCCCAATTACCTTCAAGCGGATTCTTTCTGCCCATAATCCCTTCAAAGCCAGAACTGAAAACGTGTTTTCCTAAGAGTGCTAGCAAAGTTGGTTGTAACGTCATTGCGGCCACAATGCTTGCCAGTGGAGCAAGAACACCTGCAACACCCAAGGATCGAATAAAAGGCACAGGGACGAGCAGGAGAGTTGAAAGCGCTAGGCACACGGTGATTCCAGAAAGCACGACCGTCCGCCCAGCTGTTTGCTTGGTGCGTTGCAGTGCAATCTTCTCATCACCACAAATCGTTAACTCTCGTCGAAAGCGGTGCACCATGAGAAGTGAATAATCAATCGCTAAACCCAAACCAATTAGTTCCACAATATTTGGAATGTATAAAACCATAGTGAAATAACGCGCCAAGATATTTAGGATCGTCAACGCTAACGAAATTGTTCCTATGGCAAAAATCAGCGGGAGAAAAATCGCCCACGTACTTCCTAACATAAGTAGCAGCAGAAGCGCGGCTACCACAATTGCAACAATTTGCCCGTGTTGTAAATCCAAGGCAAGCACGGGGGAAACATCACTTTCAATTGCAGGAGGCCCGGTCACAAGTGCATCAGGCAAGCCATTATTTTCTAGACTCTGGCGGAGCTTTTCTGTGTACGCAGCGGCCTCAAGTAATGAATAAGAGGTAGAGACGCTTGTGTAAAGCGTTCCAACCAGAGCTCTCTGCGCCGAAATCTTTGATTCAGGGATAACTGCAACTGCTTGTACAAGCGAATTCTTGAAGCCATCAATTTCAGAATCTGTTGCGCTTCCGTACTTATAGATAAT
>CAINRW010000090.1 GCA_903852815.1 uncultured Actinomycetes bacterium | reverse complement strand
TCAGCAATGTGCGTGGCAAGTGCCCCGCAGGCAACTACTCCGATACTCATGCAGGAAAAGCGAGGCGTTCAACAAACTTGTCGTTGAAATCTTCGCGATCTGAAAGTTCTACGTAATCAATCTCGTCCAGTAGCGCTTGAGCGCCGTGGCGTTCTTGTGCTGAGAGCAAAACCATCTTGGCACCCTCGCCAGCAACATTTCCTGCCGACATGATGCGCATAACTGAAAGTTTTGGAACAAGACCAATCTTGATTGCCGATGCTGGAGATAGATATGAACCAAATGAGCCGGCAAGAAGTACTTGCTGGATTTCAGATTCTTCAACGCCAAATTCTTCAAGGAGCAGAGCCCAGCCAGTTGCAATAGCAGCTTTTGCGAATTGAAGTTCACGCACATCTCGTTGAGTTAAAAAGACACAATCATTCAAATCGCCCACTTCTTTTGACCACGTTAAGACAAAGACGCGCTCACCTTCACGCGTGACTAATCGGCTAGCAAGTTTTGGCGCAATTGTTAAGGCCGCCTCATCACTTACAAATTTTCCAGAGTGATCCAGTAAACCGATTTCTACGAGTGATGCACAAGCATCAACAAGGCCAGAACCGCAAATACCAATGGCAGGCGCATCATCGATTGTGCCGATTTCTAATTCGCCGTCGACGACCTTAATTGTTTCGATCGCACCTGAAGCAGCCCGCACACCACACTTAATGCTGGCAGCCTCAAAGGCGGGACCTGCCGGTGCCGCAGTTGCCACGATTTTTTCGCCATTACCTAAAACGATTTCACAGTTAGTGCCAACATCAATAAACAAACGAAGGCGCTTATCGCGATCCATTCCAGAAGCTAACGCACCAGCAATAATGTCGCCACCAACATATGCACCCAGCGAAGGCAAAATTACGGCTTTTGCTAATGGGTGAACTTCTATGCCAATTTCCTTGACCTCAATATTTGGATAATCAGCACTTGCCATAATAAATGGCGCAACGCCCAATGGTTCTGGATCAATACCAAGTAGAAGTTGAGTCATTGTGGCATTTCCTGCGATTGCTAATTCATAAACATGTAGTGGATTAACGCCGGCTTCATTGCATACTTCAAGTGTCAATTGATTGAGCGTTTCTTGAGCTAAGCCACTGAGTTTTGCTAAAGCATCTGGGTCAAGCATTGTGGCACTAATTCGCGTGATGACATCTGCGCCAAAAGGCTGCTGCTTATTGAGCATTGATTTAACTGCAACAGGAGTTCCATTATTTAAATCAAGCAGCGTTGCCACAACAGTTGTTGTACCTAAGTCATATGCGATTCCATAGCGAAGGGCAGTTGTATCACCAGCTTCAATTCCTAGAAACTCTTGATCAACAAAAACTGCAGTGACTTTGAAATTTGAAGCGCGAAGAATTCGTGGCAGCTCGCGCATTGAGGCTAATGATGCGGTTGCGACAATGTCATCGACGGCATCGAATACACGGACGATGTCGGTGCGTTGGTCGCTCAGTGATGGCTCTTCAAGTTCGATGTAGCGCTTTTGTACAGCGGGTCGCAAAATTACTTGGCGACCAACACCTACAGTTGCTGCCTTAGGTCTAGTTGTTAAAGCCGGAACATCAACTGAAATATCTTTGGCCGTACGAACTAAACAGGCCAAGCGCCAACCTTCATTTATTTCACTTTGTGTGAAAGCGCGAAAATCTAACTTTGAAGGCTCAACATCGCCATCGGTAACTTTGATTCGACACTTCTTGCACGTGCCATACCCACCGCACGTTGAATCAATGGCAATTCCATTCCAGGATGCAGCATCAAAAGCGCTAACGCCAGTTGGGACGGTGATAGTTTTTTGCGAAGCAACGGAACCATCTTTTTCTAACGACGTGAAGGCAAGTTTGACTCGCCCAGTACCGTCGTGTGCTGGTATGAGCGAGGGATCTAACTCTTTTTTGCTAATAATTAATTTCCTTCTGCTGCAGCTTTTGCTGCTTCGATAGCACGGTAGCGCATGATCCAGTTAGTACCCCAAGGGTCAAGACCAAGTAATAAGTCGGCGGCTCTGACTGATTCAACGATTGCTGGAGTACGAGAATCCATCACAGCACTTGTTAGACCCATAGCCATGGCTGCAGGTAAGAAAGCGGCATTTAAGGCATGGCGATGTGGCAAACCAAATGAAATATTTGATGCACCTAGCGTCATGTTGAGACCGAACTTTTCGCGAATCAAATAAATTGCTTCGAGAGTGTGCTTTACAGCTTCTGGGTCTGCACCAACAGTCATAGCCAATGGATCGATCACTAAATCTTCTAGAGGAATTCCATGTTTTTCTACGGCACGGACAATTTTTTCAGTAATCACTAAACGCTCTGCGGCAGTGGCAGGAATTCCAGTCTCATCGTTAGGAAGAGCAATGATTGC
>CAINRW010000089.1 GCA_903852815.1 uncultured Actinomycetes bacterium | reverse complement strand
TCCTTTCTTACAGGCAATGGAGCTTCGGACGGAGAGCAGAAGTTACTCTGCGTCACTGACGAATGTGGGAGGCGGGCTGGGGCTAGCGCGTGTGTTGCAGTCGGTGACTAGTCATTACCGAGCGTGCTCGGAATCCGAGCGACGGCTAGCCGTCACAGTCGTGGGGGCTGGCAAAATCCCAAGCAACTAAGGAGAATGCGCTGGTGGGAAAGCGTTCTCACGCAATAAATACTCAGCATTTCGAATTACTTATCGGGGAGAGTTGAATCTATGACAGAGATTGGCCTTTGGCACGCTGTACGTGGGGCGCAACCAGTTCGGCTTCTTGAAGAGAGCATCCCCCTGGAAAAAGATTTAGAGAATTGGATTTTCCAAGACCCAACACTTATCTCGCCTTCACTTCAGCGCGTAAGCCAGCAATTTCCTTTAGGCAATAAAGTGATGGACCTTTTAGCAATTGAAGAACCTGGGGTCTGGGTTGTCTGTGAACTCAAGAAGACTCCTTTATATAGAGACTCCTTGGTGCAGGCAATTGATTATGTGACGCGTCTAGATTTGTCGAGTCTTGAACAACTTCGCAAGCAAGTTATTGGGTCAGGTCAGACGTATCCAGAGAAAACACAAAAACTTATTGAAAAGGCTTTAGATCGAGAACTAAACGGCGAAGAAAGAAATATTCGTGTGGTTCTTGCAGGAATTGGCGTAAGAGAAGACTTGCAGCATATGGTCGATTATTTATCAAATAAGTTTTCATTCCCGATTAGTGTGTGCACTTTTGCAGCTGTATCTGCGCCAGGAGATGATCAGGGGATAATCCTGATGCGCGATATCTCAGGAGATTCTGTTTCAGATGAATCGGAAAGTCCAACTTCTCTAGATTATGAAGACAGATTGCTGGGTGTGCGTCAGTATTTTAAGTCACCTTTGCAAGCGTCTATTTTTGATGAGCTAATAAGCATATTTGCAGACCAAGATAATTTTTACGTGAGACCATGGAAGAAATCAATCATGATTGCACCTCACCGACATCATGGGCGGTATCTTGCTTACTTCAGTGCAAACCGTGACGGTGTACGAGCAATGGTTGGGTCGGATGCAATTCTAGAATTCTTCCCTGACGCCAATGTAAGCCAGTTAACGCCAGAAATGGGAGATGTTTATATTTCAGATACAAATACGGCCAATGAGTGGGCAACCAAGATTTCACAAACAGTTGAAAATGTATCTTCTGATGCAGGGCAAACTTCAAACACTTGGAATGGAAATGACTGGTACTTCGCTTTCGGTGGCGGAGAAGGACGGCGTTGGGATGACGCCGTCGAACATGGATTTGTTTCTGCAGGTGGTGGTGATTGGTACTCCAAAACTGTAAAGAATTTACCAACGGGTGCCAGAGTGTTTACATATATCCCACAAACAGGATACGTAGGAGTTGGTGTAACAACTGGAGCTGCGGTTAATTATTCCGAAAGCAAATTTTGGCAAGGTAAGCCACTCAAAGGTAAATACGTCCACGACAACGGTGAACCCGAATACATAGTTCCCGTTAAATGGCTTAAGACAGTAACGCCAGAAAATGCAGTGTATGGAGATGGGCTATTTGCTAGTCAGCATTCAACATGCAAGTTAAGGGATCAACGGACTCTCAGAATTCTTGCTGAGCGATTTGGTGTGGATTTTATTGTCTAAGAAAGTTTTGCAGTACAAGTCAGATTAACTTAGGAAAATGTTAGGGGGTAGTGCAGGTGGCGCCATTCATCTATCCCCCAGACCCGATATTTAAATCTATCGGCGAGCGCCACGTCTTTGATGCGCTCAAGCCCGTTCTAGGTGATGGCGATGCGCTCTTTGCCAATCTTGAATTATCTGATCCGCAAGAAGGTGACATCGAAATCGACTTTGTGCTTCTGCTTGAAGATTACGGCTGCATCGTCATCGAAGTTAAAGGCGCACACATTACATTCGATGATGGTTCATGGATCCAATCTGATCCTTCCGGCAAACATCCAATTGATCCGGCAGGTCAAGCTAAGCGAAACATGTATGCCCTGCGTGAATACATAACTTCAAAATGGTCGCAAGGCGTGCTTCGCTGCGAATGGCTTGTGGCATTTCCACATAGCAACATCGTGGATGTACATGATCCGAATCTGCCTAAGTCAAAAATTATTGAAAAAGGTGGATTGCCTTATGCCATGGGACAAATTCGTAATCAGTTAAATAGCGTTCGAAGCAGCTTTCCTCTTCCTAATTATTCGGGCTGGGTTGAACTTGCGGCAAATACTTTGATTCCTCTCTCTGCTCAGAAAACAGATCGCGAAAGTGTGCTTGGAAATAACTATGAATTTATTCGTGGACTAACTCATGAAAAAGAAGTGTTACTGAGTCAGTTGGCAGATAATGATCGTTACTACGTTAAAGGCCCTGCAGGTTCGGGTAAGACTTGGTTGGCTTTTGAACAAGCTAGACGCTGGGCCAAAGCTGGATTAAAAGTTGGCATCGTTGTTTATAACACTGGTCTTTCAACGTATATGCGAAATAAGAATGCTGAAGCACCTGAAGGTGAGCAAGTTGCATGGGTCAGCGACTTCCATGAATATGCACGATCAATTGGTTCGGCAGCTGGAGACCCTAATCATTATGCAGATGTTGTAGATCGCTACGCCGAAGATTTAATTGCCAAAGCTGGGGCGCTGGATGAATCGCAGAAATTTGATGCATGGGTAATTGATGAGGCACAGGATTTCATGCCATCGTGGTGGAAGACGTTAGAGCTCTCATTGCGAGATCCCGCACACGGAAAGATGGCTTTGTTTGGCGATGATCAGCAACAAGTATTTGGGCATAGACCAGCTCCAGCTGGAAACTTTGCAAACTTTCGCTTAAATGAAAACTTGCGAAATTCGCAGCAGATTGCACATGCCATTAGTCAGTTCGTAGATAGACCAACGGTTGCGCTGGGGCCACATGCATTTGAAATTGAGTATGTGGAATCTGCGCCTGAGAAGATATTTGAAACAGCCGATGATGTCGTAGAGATGTTGACCGATAAAGAGTTTTGGCACCCAGGTGAGATTGCTCTGCTAACAACCAAGAGTCGGCACCCCGAATATGTGCGACAAAGCGAAAGTGATCGAGCTGGGCATTGGGCATCGCTGTGGGAAAACGAAGATGTTTTCTATTGCACAGTTGGTGGATTCAAAGGACTAGAGCGGGCAGTTGTTGTGTTGGCCGTTGATGGTTTTCACCCTGACTCTGACCCTGATGATGTTTTATACGTTGGCATGTCTAGAGCGCGAGATAAGTTAGTGGTGGTTGCCGAGCGTACGATGATCGTACGGCTGAAGGAATTAAATTCTCGAGGGCGTAAATAAGTTTTCGATTTGTAAAAGTTGCTGGCAATTTGTCAGTCGCCTCTGTTATATTTTCTTTAGGTCAATCGATGATCCAAGCGTTAAGCCTTTTAGCTTGCTTGGTGCCAACCGCGCTAACCGCGCACGGTGGAACTAAAAGTAGACCTGCCGACGATGAAGGACACCGTCGGAAGTAGCGGGTCTCTTACGATAAGAGCCCAGTCAGGGCCAGGTTAGTTATGTCTGCAGAAAAAGAAGTTGTTTACACCGTAAGCCGCGAATTCGTGGTGGTCACCGTCGAAGATCTTCGCGATATAAAGCGCAAGGTCGATAAGGCTCCTCAAAAAGAAAAATACATGGCCACCAAGGCCTATCAGTTCTATGGAAATCTGCGACGTTGGCAAAAGCAAGGGTTGCACTTTCG
>CAINRW010000088.1 GCA_903852815.1 uncultured Actinomycetes bacterium | reverse complement strand
TCTGCATACGTGCTTCCTGCTGGCATTACGAATGAAACATGCCAATCATTTGAATGTGGCGATTCGCTATTTTGAGCAGCGATGACAGGTGCGGTCATCGCAATTTTTTGTGATGAACTGTTTCCTTTAGATATGTAATTAAAAAGTGAACCAAAAGCCATACTGCCTGCCGCAGAATAGTGAGCGGAAACTTTTACTTCGGCAATAACACACGGCATGTATTCACGAAGTTCGAAATCTTTGAAAGTTTTGAGAACTCGGAACTCTTGTCGTTTAGTCATAGTTTTAAGGGTATCGGGTATTAGAAAGTTCGGCCCATTATGCATTCATTGGAATCTTCAGTGATTTCAGTGAAGGCGAACTTCTTATAAAAAGCACGGGCTCGATCATTTTTAGATGACATATGTAGGTGTACCCCAGTTGAACCAGCCTCTTGCATTTGCGCTAATAAGAATTGAATCATCGCTTTGCCATAACCTGCACTTTGATGTGTTTCGAGAATATCTATATGAAGATGCGATGGGTACTTTGCTATTAACTCTGGGTCGCTGAAACCCTGTTTAGCTAAATCGACTAGAAGATCTTGATCTGATGGTGTGATGTCAGTTAATAGTTGGCTGTATTTAGCTTTAGTAGTGGGCCAGTAGTCATTAGCCAAAGTGGTTTCAAATGCTTTGGTGTCTAAGACGCCAAGTAAATAACCGACCACTTTGCCGTCGCCAACTAAGACAAAGGCAAGTTCTGGTGAATGCAGCACATAGGGGGCAACATAAATATCGCCAACAAGTTCGGGCAGTTTATGAAGGTGCGTAGCATCTTTGCCAGAGTCTCCTGTTTGTAAACAGACGCGCAATAAATCAGGCAAATCCGCAGGCGTTGCAGAACGCAGCTTCACGCCACTACCTAAATACTGCTCTTTCACGCCATAATCGTACCCTCGTGAATGAAATTGGGGTGATTGGGTTGGCCAGTAATACAGATAGTTATATTGCTATCGACGCCGGCGGCACTCGACTTCGAGGATATGAATCAATAGCTGGCACAGAGTTCTTTGGTGCTGGTGTTCGACATACGCAATCACTTGCTTTTGATTTGGCGCACACCATCGTTGGTGCAATCCCCCAGGAAATAAAAGAAGTTGATGTTTTGGTTTTGAGTTTGGCTGCGATTCCACAACGAGATGAAGATCGCGAGTTATTGGCGGCAGCGATTTGGCAACGATTAAAGTTTGGGAAGTTATTGATCGTCTCTGATACTAAAGCTGGCGCATTAAGCAGCCAGAGCCAGGCTGATTTAACAATTGCCGTGGGCACAGGAATAACGGCGATGGTGCGCACTTCTGATTTGAACTTTGAACTTACTGGACATGGTTATTTGATTGGTGACGAGGCAAGTGGATTTTGGATCGGGCGACAAGCAATTAATGCCGCGCTTAAGGCCGATGAAGGTCGCGGGCCGCACACATCGCTTTTGAAATCGGCTACAGATTTTTATCACGTACCGGCTGCCCAGTTAGCTGATTACATTCATCAGTTGCCTAATCCAGTTACTCAGATTGCCGCTTTTGCTCCTGAAGTTGTGGCGGCGGCAAATGAAGGAGATGACCAGGCGCAGCAGATTATTAATGCGGCAAGTGATGAGATTGTGCAGTTAATCAAAGTTGGAATTGAACGTGCATCAGTTAAAAGCGTTGCACTTATTGGTGGCGCAATCCCCCAAGGTGGCTTATTGCATAATCACGTGGTTGCTGGAACCCAAGGGCTTGCAATTGAATTTATAACTGCGACGTCAGAACCTCTTGCGGGAGCTAAACGGATTGCACAAAATCAGGATTTGCATGATGGATTAATTTCGATTGCCGCCTCAGATATCAATACCCAGACGTGGAGCAATCTATATTTATTAAATGCTCAAGATCTCTTAGGACAAGTTGCACTGACCCAGCATGGTGCAATCGCTGAATGTATTGGGATTTTTGCCGAAGCGTTGGCCGATAACAAGATGATTCATACTTTTGGAACTGGGCATTCGCATCTGTTAGCTGAAGAGATTTTCTACCGCGCTGGTGGGTTGGCTGCTGTGTATCCAATTCTGGATGAGCGTTTGATGCTCCATAAAGATGTAGTGAAGGGCAGCCAGAATGAGCGCTTGCCTGGCTTAGCT
>CAINRW010000087.1 GCA_903852815.1 uncultured Actinomycetes bacterium | reverse complement strand
GCAATTGGTATTTGGGTAAATGTTGGTTCACGTGATGAAACCCCGGCAACTGCCGGGGCTTCTCATTTTCTCGAGCATCTACTTTTCAAAGGAACTAAGCGACGTAGCGCTTTAGAAATATCTTCCTCCATCGAATCTGTTGGTGGAGAAATGAATGCTTTTACTTCTAAGGAATACACCTGTTTTTATGCGCGGGTAATCGACACAGATCTGCCTATGGCAATTGATGTAATCTCGGATTTAATAACTTCATCAGTTGTTTCCGCCCTTGATGTCGATGCCGAACGCAAAGTTGTCTTAGAAGAAATTGCGATGCGCGATGACGATCCAAGTGATTTAGTGCATGATTTATATGCCGAAACTTATTATGGTGACACACCTTTAGGACGTCCGATTCTTGGCACAGTTGCCTCAATTAAAGGTATGTCTCGTGCAACCGTTAATAATTATTATAAAAAGCGTTATTTACCTCAGGATCTTGTAGTTGCAGTTGCGGGAAATATCAAACATAAAAAAGTTGTCGCAATGGTAGAAGCTGCACTTTCAGCTGATGGTTTCTTAGATGTTATTGGAACTCCGGTTCTTAGATCTAACGCTCAAGACAAAAAAGTAAAACAACAAAGCGTGGGATTAATTTCTCGAACAACTGAACAGGCACACATGTTTTATGGCATGGAAGGCGTAGCACGCCATGATGATCGCCGTTTTGCCATGGGTGTTTTGGCATCAGCACTGGGTGGCGGAATGTCATCTCGACTCTTTCAAGAGATTCGCGAGAAGCGCGGACTTGCTTATTCGGTGTATGCCTATGCCCAGCAATACGCTGGCAGTGGTCAAATTGGTTTCTATGCTGGATGTAATCCAAGCAAAGGCGTCGAAGTAATTGAAATAATCCGAGAAGTATTAGCTGACGTTGCCGACAATGGAATGACTCACGAAGAGATTGAACGGGCCAAAGGCGCAGTGCGCGGTTCGCTTGTCTTGAGCCAAGAGGATTCAGGCTCGCTCATGTTTAGAATCGGTAAGAATGAGATTGTTTACGGACAAGTAATGGGATTTGACGATATTTTGAAATCGATTTCATCAGTAAATGAGATGGACATTCGCAATATTGCTAGCGACTTTCTAACTAATAAGCCTACGCTTGCACTAGTAGGTCCGTATAAGAGTACGTCGAAATTTGAGAAGGTATTGAAATGATTAACGTTGCAGTTCTTGGCGCAAAGGGGCGAATGGGCTCTGAAGTTGTAAAAGCTGTAGAGGCAACAGAAGGTTTAGCCCTTGTTGCTGCGCTCGATTTAGGCGATTCACTTGAACAGTTAAAAGATTGTGGCGCAAAAGTAGTTGTTGACTTCACTACACCAGAAAGCGTCATGGCTAATTTAGATTTTCTAATTAATAATGGGATCCACGTAGTTGTAGGAACAACAGGATTTGATGAAAAGAAAATCGCCACAGTAAATGCTTTGTTGGCACAAAATCCAAGCGTTGGTGTTTTGATCGCCCCAAATTTCGCAATTGGTGCAGTACTGATGATGGAGTTTGCAGAAAAAGCTGCACGCTACTTCGAATCTGCAGAGATCATTGAACTGCACCATCCACTTAAAG
>CAINRW010000086.1 GCA_903852815.1 uncultured Actinomycetes bacterium | reverse complement strand
TTCTACTCGATAACATCGAATAAGAACTAGAAGCCAAAGGCCTCGAATCCACAAGGATTCGGGCCTTTTTTATTTCCCCGATAACTACCACGAAAGAACTAACAACTATCAAGGAAGAAGAGGTGAGAACTATGAGCGTTCTCTTCAGCGAACTACTCGTACCAGGTTGGGCAGATGAGAAGATTGGTTTAGATGCAGTAACCGGCACCTATTCCGATGGTTCATCATTTAATTTGCCATGCCATACAGCTGATCCCGAACTTTTCTTCTCTGAAGTAGATCTGGCAATTGCCGAAGCTAAATCCCTCTGCGGTGGATGTCCTGTGCGGGCACAATGTCTTGAAGGTGCGTTATCACGTCAAGAACCTGTAGGTGTGTGGGGTGGAGAACTCTTTGAAGATGGTCGCGTGATTTCTAAGAAACGCAAAGCTGGTCGACCAACTTTGAGTGAAGTTGCTGCACGCGATGAAGAGGTTTCACGCGATGAAGAGGCTGCTTAGGGTTGCGTATCAAATCACGGAGGATTAATTCACAAAGAGATTGAGATTCGAAAGCGATGGCCACAACGCAAAGAGAATTGAAATCGGAAGAATGAGAAAGACAACTGGAATCATCATGGATACTTCGGCCTTGCCTGCTGCATTCATGATTCGATTGCGTTGATTACCCCTGGCTTCAATTGCGTGGCGAGATAAAACTTCAATTAAGGGAGCGCCACGTAACGTTGCAGTTATAACGGCATCAACGAATCGTCGAATCATTACGGATTGTACGCGCCGACCCATAGCATCCAAGGCAATATGCAAGGGACTTCCTTCTCGGATTTGTGCGATAACTATTGCAAACTCTTTTGCTAGTTCACCTTCTGCTGATTGAGCAATTCTGAGCATTGCTTGCATAGGTGTTTCACCAGCAGCGATAGCTAACGTCATCATTTCGATTACTGCCGGAAATTCTGCCTCAATAGCTAATCGATGACGCTTAATTTGTGAAGTTAATTCGCGATCAATGAAGACATATACAAGGGCTCCAATTGAGAGCGTGAAAAAGAAAGTCGAAAATAAGGATTTTCGGGAAATGACATTAATAACTAATACCAGTGAAGACACGCTTGCACTCAAACCAAATTGGCGGATACGAAAGTTTTCATAATCTTTCTTGGAATACTTACCGAGTTCTTCTAATCTATTGTGAATACCTGAACGATCTCGACTTAATTGCGCCCCACTTTTAGCGCCTTCCTCGAGCAATTTGAGAGGATCTACATCATCGCGCAGGATAAGGACGAATCCGCCAGCAAAGGCAAAGAGCATGGAAACTAAGAGGATTGTTGTCATTAGGTGAACACTCGTGGGGTTTGTGGGAGTCGGCCCAACTTATTCATCCATAAATATGCCAACGCAGTCATTACTAAACCTGCAACTAAAATCAAGCCACCAGTAGGTGAAGAAAAAGCAACCGCTGTTGAGGGTTGAGTTGATAAGAGCAAAAGCAAAATCCATGGAGCTACGGCAGACATGTGGGCTGAGTTCCGTATCCAATTGTGCTTAACCTCAATTTCGCGTCGAAGCGCTAAATCTTGACGAAGAAAATCACCTAGTGTTCGCAAAATTGAAAGAAGCTCACTTCCACCTAAAGCCTTAGAAATTAAAAGTGCTTCAAAAATCTGATCGCTTCCGTGATGATGAAAATTAGTTTTTAATTCTTTAATTGCGCTAACTAAGTCACCATCATGAAAAAGTGAATCCCGAAAGTTTATAAAAGCCGGACGCAGTATTTCTGGACCACGAGTTGCCAAACCTACGAGCGACTCTGAGAGCGATAAACCAGATTGGATTCCCGACATTAGGTGGTCAATTACTTCTGGCCATGCTGAAATCAACTGTGAATCACTTCTATTTTCTCTAGCTCGCAAAGTGGCAAAGGCGGCTCCGCTGGCAAGAACACCAAATGCACAGCCAATCGAAATAGATTGGGTAACAATGATGACAATTGCAGTTGTTGTAAATGCCGCAACTAGAGTTTTGAGATAAGTCTTCATGGTCGCCACCATTTACTTAATGGCATTCCTATAGCTTCGAATCTATCTGGGTGCGGCAATATTCCAATTCCTCGTTCATAATCTTTGCCGTTCCACAACCATAAAGTTTCAATCTCTGCACGGTCATTTTCGTATCTACCGGTTAAAGCAGCAACTTCTTTAACTCGACGGTCCCCATTGTGATCAAGTGATACGTGAACAATTAAGTCGATTGCCGAAGCTACTGTCGGTGCAATGAATTTATGTGAAATATTTTCACCAGCTAAGAGCGGAAGCGTTTGTAGTTTTACAACAGCATCTCTTGGTGAATTGGCGTGCAAAGTACCCATACCAGGCAGGCCGGAGTTCAAAGCAATCAATAGATCTAAAGCCTCAGCTTCGCGTACTTCACCAACAATTATGCGGGAAGGTCGCATTCTTAAAGATTCTTTAATCAAACGGCGGAGCGGAATTTCCCCTTCACCTTGAAGATTTGCGCTTCGAGTCTGCATTTGAACTACATCTGGAAGTTGAGGTGACAATTCGAAGACTTCTTCTATTGTCACAACTCTCTCAGTACGTGGAATTGCGCCAGCGAGGGCATTTAGCATTGTGGTTTTTCCAGATTGCGTTCCACCACTTACAAGAATATTTAATCCAGCACGAACTGAATTTATGAGTGCAGTTCCTATTAGTGGAGTCATGACATTGCGTATGACAAGATCGTTAATGCTCATGTTGCGCATGAGGTGTTTTCTAATGTTTACAGCCCAATGTTCGGCAGTTATCTCAGGAATAGTCACGTGCAATCGACTTCCATCAGGCAGGCGCGCATCAACAAATGGATGCGAGAGATCTAGTCGTCGACCTCCCCACATAAGCGCACGCTCAACAATATTTCTGACCTCATCATCAGTGAGCAAAAGATTGGTGAGCTCACTCTTTCCTGCACGTGCAATAAAAATTCGATCAGGGGAATTTATCCAAACCTCTTCAATAGTTGGGTCATGCATGTATTGCGCGAGCGCACCGAAAGTTACATCGATATCTAAGTCCATGTCGAGAAATGTAGAAGGATGACTGACATTGATTTAATTACATTAATTTGTGCGTGGATAAAGGTTGAGCGTCCAATCTCTTTAAGTATTCTCGTGCCTTTTCACCTAGGTGGTATTCAATGGAGGAGATTGAAATCTGCACCGTTTTATCCACAGTTAATTCTGGAGAGCTTAAAAGTCGAGAGATAAGTGCATCCACTTTTGTTGAATTAGCCCTGGCGAGAATTACACACTCATTAATACCAAGGCGTGCAACACAATCCTCTTGCCGAGTTAACTCGCGAAGGGCATGTGCAAATTGAATCATCTGTCCATCATGGTTTTTCTCTGGGCCGATTTCATGACTGGCATTTACGGGGGCAAAGAGAACTCTGACCGCAGCAAAACTCTGACCGCTCCGATTACTTAGTGCAATTTCTCTTTCGAGCTCTTCGTAAAAATACGGTGGAGCAAATAAATGTGTCTCGGCGTCATGGATTCCATCATGGGAAAAGAGCAGACGCTCGCCGTTACTTTGAGTTAATCTCTCCTCCATGAAACAGGATCCTGTCAAAGCGGCCAAAGTTCGCGCAGTAGTGGCATCCCTACTGACGGTGGAATCAGTAATCGTTGCAGCTTTGGGAATCTGGCTAATCGCATTGGCCGTGATGGCTGACAATGTGGAATTTCTCCCACTTCTTGGCGTACTTCTTTTTATTGTCCTTGGCTCGGCAGGCTTATTTGGGGCGGCAGCTGGATTTCGACGGGGTAAGTATTTTGGCCGTGCGCCAGCGCTGTTGGCCAATTTGATTGCAATTGGAGTTTCCAAATATCAGTTTGCTGGAGGGCTGTACTACATAGCGATTCCACTATTTATTCTTGCCGCGGTCACCGCGATCGCGGCAATTCTGGCGATTCCCGAATCTGCTGAGCGCTAGACCCTAGATGTGGTCTATCTCGCGCCCGTCAGGGGGCTTTAGAGTTTAAGCGTGGGCTTAGTGCCTATAGGCTTTACCTAATTACTGCCAAGAAGGAGTTCGCCAGTGTCGGCACAAGATTTTGGTGCAAATGATTGGCTCGTCGATGAGATGTACGAGCAATATCTACAAGATCCTAACTCCGTAGACCCTGCGTGGATTGAATACTTTAAAAATAATAAACCTGGAACACCAAACACGGTTTCACCACAGTCTGCCGCAGAAGTTGTTTCTGAAACTAAAGGCGTTCCACCTATTCCTAAGATGCAACAAAACGTTGCTCAAGCAGAAGTACCTGTCGCAGTTCCACATGTTCAGCCAATTGTTCGCGATGCTGCAACAACGCAACCAACTCCTGCAGATCCAGTTGTTAAACCGGTTCCAGTTTTAATTACACCAAGTGCTTCGACTTTAGAAGTTTTGCGCGGTGTTTCGGCGCGTGTAGTGCAAAGCATGGAAGCATCTCTCACCGTCCCAACGGCAACCTCAGTTCGTGCTGTGCCTGCAAAATTGATGATTGACAATCGTATTGTCATCAACAATCACATGAAACGCGCTCGCGGCGGAAAAATATCTTTCACGCACATCATCGCTTATGCAATGGTTAAAGCGGTTCGTGCAATGCCTGAGATGAATGCATTTTTTGGTGAACTCGATGGAAAACCTGCAATTGGAAAACCTGAACACATAAATTTAGGTATTGCAATTGATTTAGCGAAACCAGATGGATCACGCCAACTTTTGGTTCCATCAGTAAAAGGCTGTGAATCACTTGATTTCGCGCAGTTTGTCAGTGCATATGAAGCAGTCATCAAGAAAGCGCGCGCAGGTACTTTAACTGTAGAAGATTTTGCTGGCACAACAATGTCAATCACTAATCCAGGCACGATTGGAACCGTTCACTCTGTTCCACGTCTTGTTCAAGGTCAGGGATTAATTCTTGGTGTCGGTTCTTTAGATTATCCAGCTGAATATGCGGGATCAAGTGAAGAGACGCTTGCTCGACTAGCAATTAGCAAAGTCGTCACACTGACAAGCACGTATGACCATCGCATTATCCAGGGTGCAACTTCTGGAGATTTCTTGCGCAGAATGCATGAATATTTATTGGGTGCTGAAGGTTTCTTTGACGAAATTTTTACTGCGCTACATATCCCATATGAGCCAATCCGCTGGGCGGCCGATAAAGAATTTGCTCGCGATGAAGAAATTGATAAGACCGCAAGAATTCAGCAGTTAATTCATGCTTATCGCACCAATGGTCACTTGATGGCCGATATTGATCCGCTGGAATATGTTCAACGTTCGCACCCTGATCTAGATGTCGTAAATCATGGATTGACACTGTGGGATCTCGATCGCGAATTTGCTACTGGTGGTTTTGGTGGGAAGAATTTCATGCAACTTCGCCAAATCCTTGGAATTTTGCGTGACTCCTATTGCCGAACTGTCGGTGTTGAATATATGTATATCGAACGCCCAGAAGAGCGAAAGTGGATTCAAGAACGCGTTGAAAGTGCGGCAGAAAAATTCCCTCGCGAAGAGCACCTACGTATTTTGCATAAGCTAAATAGCGCGGAAGCTTTTGAAAATTTTCTCCAAACAAAATTCGTCGGGCAAAAGCGTTTCTCACTTGAGGGTGGCGAGTCGGTAATTCCATTACTTGATGCAGTTATTTCGTCTGCCGCAGAGCGCGGTCTCGATGAAGTATGTATTGGCATGCCCCACCGTGGCCGCTTGAATGTTTTGGCAAATATCGCAGGAAAATCAGCTGGGCAGATTTTTCAAGAGTTCCAAGGGCATTATGCTGAAAATCAAGTACAAGGATCTGGCGATGTGAAGTACCACTTAGGTACCGAAGGAATCTTCACTGCTAAATCTGGTGCAACAACTAAAATTTATCTTGCAGCAAACCCTTCTCACTTGGAAGCCGTAAATCCAGTGCTTGAAGGAATCGTTCGTGCAAAGCAAGATCGTCTCAACATTAAAAATGCCTATTCAGTACTACCAATTTTGTTGCACGGAGATGCATCATTTGCTGGCCAAGGTGTTAATGCAGAAGTTTTGCAGATGTCACAGTTAGGCGGTTACCGAACTGGTGGAACCGTTCATATTGTCGTCAATAACCAAGTTGGCTTTACAACGTCACCAAGTTCATCACGTACTTCTCGATATTCAACTGATTACGCAAAAATTATTCAAGCACCGGTTTTCCATGTAAATGGCGATGATCCTGAAGCATGTGTACGTGTTGCTCGTTTAGCTTTTGAATACCGACAGGCGTTTAATAAAGACGTTGTGATAGACATGGTTTGTTACCGACGCCGTGGACACAATGAAGGTGACGAACCAAGTTTCACTCAGCCGCTCATGTACAAACTCATTGATGCCAAGCGTTCTACTCGACATCTATATACAGAGGCGTTAATCGGTCGTGGAGATATCACGCCTGACGAGGCTGAAGATGTTGCACGCGATTATCAGACTCAACTTGAAGCAGTTTTTGCAGCAGTCAACAATATTGAAACTGAAACTGATCCAAACTTCAAGGCACCGGTTGCGCCAGAAGCCAATGAGATCATCACTGCAATTAGTGAAGAACTCGCTCGCGAAATTGCCGCCACACAAAGTGCAATTCCTGCAGATTTCAATGTGCATCCAAAACTATTCCCGCAGTTGGCAAAGCGGGTTGAATCTCTCAATGATGCAACCATCGATTGGTCCACTGGTGAGATGTTGGCATTTGGTTCTCTTCTTAAGGAAGGTCGACCAATTCGACTTGCAGGACAAGATGCACGTCGCGGAACTTTCTCAAATCGCCATGCGGTGATTGTTGATAAAGAAAACGGAAATGAATGGACGCCACTGCGTGCGTTAATTTCAGATGAAAATCAATTCTTTGTTATCGACTCATTGCTCAGTGAATATGCCGCTATGGGATTTGAATACGGCTACAGCGTTGAACGTGAAGAAGCTTTGGTGCTTTGGGAAGGCCAATTTGGTGACTTTGCTAATGGTGCACAAACAGTTATTGATGAATTTGTATCTTCTGCACTTCAAAAATGGGGTGAGCGCTCCTCTGTTGCACTGTTATTGCCACATGGATATGAAGGACAAGGACCAGATCACTCATCTGCGCGCATTGAAAGATATTTACAATTATGCGCAGAACAAAATATGACCGTTGCCCAACCTTCATCACCTGCGTCGTACTTTCACTTATTGCGTTGGCACGCAAAGAATCCAGCACGACGTCCAATGATTGTTTTCACACCAAAATCTATGTTGAGACTCAAAGCTGCTGCTTCAGCGCTCTCAGATTTCACCAGCGGATATTTCCAACCAGTAATTGGTGATGAGAGTGTTAATAACGCTTCACGAGTTATTTTCTGTTCTGGAAAGGTTTACCACGATTTAGTTGCAGAACGATCCAGACTTGGAGAAAGCAACACAGCAATTGTTCGCGTTGAACTTCTATACCCACTTCCAATTGATGAAATGGTTGCCGAAGCAAACAAACATCCACAAGCGAATTTACTGTGGGTACAAGATGAACCCGCCAACCAAGGACCTTGGTCTTATATTGCCCTGCGCACTTCAGAGCAACACGGTGGCCATGGTTTCGGCTCACGAGTCTTACGTCGTATATCTCGTCGTGCAACTGCATCTCCGGCAACTGGTAATCATCATTTGCATGAAGATGAACAAAAAGCTTTGATGCTTGAAGCTTTTACTCGCTAACGCCGTTTTCTAAAATAGCGAAAGAGTACTGTGCCAATAATTTCATTGGCATTTACCCAACCCCATGAACGTGAGTCAGTGCTCTCTGCAGAATCACCTTCAACCCAGAACATCCCATTATGAATTTTCCGGACGCGCTTAATGAGGAAAATTCCAGGGCGCTCCTCGCGTTCAATAACAACTATTTTTCCAAGCAGAGATTGTGCAAAAACTTCCTCACTAGGCTGAGTCCGGAGCCACATAACAAGGAGCCAATCTCCATCTCGATATGCGGGAAGCATCGAACTTCCCGCCACTTTGACTGTGCCAAATTTGCTCACGGGCGGTAGTCTCGCACCCGAAAGCACTAAAACGAAGATGTGCTTAATGGGGGAGAAAACATGTTTGCACCAAAGACAACTGTCTACGCACACTGCGATCTTCCATGTGGCGTTTACGATCCAGCCCAGGCAAAAATTGAGGCTCTTTCAGTAAAGGCATGCATGGAGAAATATGCAGCAAATCCAGATGCTGATTTCCGAGCACGCTCGGTTGCAATTAAAGAAGAGCGCTCACACCAGGTGAAAGAACATCTTTGGGTGCTATGGACTGACTATTTCAAGGCTCCACATTTTGAAGCGTACCCACAGTTGCACTCACTATTTAATGAGGCAACAAAGCTTGCAGGTGCTGCAGGTACAAAGGGAACTCAAGATATTGCTGTTGCAGATTCTCTTATTGCAAAGATTGATGAAATTGCAGAAATCTTCTGGGCAACTAAGAAAGCATAAATAACTTAACTAATTAAAGATTGCGCGGCGGTGCGGGCGAGGAATGAAACTCGCTCCACCGCCGATCTTTTTATTTGAGCCGCAGCAACTTGTCGTTCGCCTTCATAAACTTCACATTCAAAAGTTAGTTCACGATTTTCTACTTCAATACAGCGAGAGAGTGCCCGCAATTCTGCACCAATAGAAGCTGGACTTAACATAATCATCTCAAAACTAATTGGAATTGTAGTTTCTTCAGGATCCAAGTGCTCTGACATCGAAATAATGGTTGCATGTTCCATTAAATTCATAAGTTGTGATTGAGAGACAATCGGAAGATCACCAATTCCAATTGCAACAGAAGTGTCTCCTGCGCGTACGGACATGACTGTTAAGCCAACAGTTCCGATGATCTCTTGCGCAGGTTTCATGATTAATAACTTACCTGCTTAATGCTTAGTTGGTGGGATTTTCACCTTCATTAAGGTAACGAATTTCTTCAGTGTGTTCGATAGTAACTTCGCGATGTTCAATCTGGCCAAACTCATCAATTTCAATTGAGATTTCAGTCATACTAAATTGGGTAACAACTTCAGTGAATGCTCCAGCACTCTGCCCGTGAATCTGGTTAAAAATTGCATCATGCAGATCTTGGGGTGCTTCTTCGTTGCATGTGCGGCGCAGAACTTGCTGCATCAATTCGTGGATTAAACGCTCATGGGCCAACTCGGCTTCACAAGAAGGACATTGGGCAACATGGACTTCAATTTTTTGAACTTGTGGCTGCTCGATATTTCCTTCAATTAAGAAAATAAACGAGTTAAGAATTTCATTACATGGCACTACAAAATTGAAACTCATGCTTCCTCCTCCTCAATCGAGGCGGAGTTTTCCTTGGATTTAACGCCATATCCAAGTTCCTTCGCATACTCAGTTAACCGCTCACGTAGCTGTTTTCTTCCCCGGTGCAATCTCGACATAACGGTTCCTGCTGGCACCCCAACAATTTCGGCAATCTCCTTGTAGGAAAATCCTTCGACGTCGGCTAAATACACAGCGATTCGAAACTCTTCGGGGATTTCTTGAAGGGCTTTCTTGATATCGCTATCTGGCAAATTTTCTAATGCTTCAACTTCTGCAGATTTTCCTTGATCACTCGAGTGCGATGCAGCTTGGGCTAGTTGCCAATCTTCCACTTCACCGGAGGATAGTTGTGGCCTTCTTTGATCTTTGCGATATGTATTTATGAAAGTTGTAGTAAGTACGCGATAGAGCCACGCTTTTAGATTTGTTCCAGCCTCAAACTGGTGAAATGAGGCAAATGCTTTTAGATATGTGTCCTGTACAAGATCTTTCGCATCTTCTGGATTTTTCGTGTAACGAAGGGCTGCCGCGTAAAGTTGATTTGTAAAGGCAAGGGCATCTCGCTCAAAACGGAGTGCACGATCCGCTGAGCTCTCTTTAACTAAATCAGTTGATGACATTGTGGGCGAAAGATTATCGCTAAAATAGGGTCTCTGGCTCGCCCAAATTAATTTCTTGCGTCAAAGTTTTGCCATTATTTGCCACGGAATTAACCGCTGAAGAGACTGGGTGGGCAACAACAATTTCTTGCGGTGATGGAACAATCATGAGTTGCCTAATCTCCTCAATATCTTTATTACTTGGATCTAACCAACTCTGCCATCTGTCTTTGGGCATAAAGACGGGCATTCGGCTGTGAATCGTTGCCAAATCTCCCTGTGCCTCTTGGGTAATGAGAGAGGCGGATTGAATCTCTTCTCCATTCGGAGCTCGCCAACTATTCCAAATTCCTGCAATCGATAGTTGCCGAGAATCCCTTGCGTGAATATAGAAAGCCTGTTTTGGGCGATAAGGACCCAACGCTGTTGCCCACTCGTAATAACCTTCCGCCGGAATTAAACATCGCCTTGATTTAAATGAATCACGAAATGTTGGTTTCTCAAAAACAGACTCACTGCGCGCATTGATAGCTCGAGATTGTGAAATCTTTGCCTCCGAGAGTTGACTCGACCATGGTGCAATTAACCCCCACGACACAACAGCCAAATCCTTCGTTGATGCTTGGGCAAAACTATCGCCGGCGCGCACAATATAAATGGGATTAGTGGGAGCGATATTCCAATTAACAGGAATTGATTGCGCCGGGGAAGTTCCAGTCACTTCGAACTGCTCCATGAGTTCTCGCATGTCTGCACTCTGCGCATATCTGCCACACATGGGTGCAAGGATATGCGTAAAAAAAGCGTAATGCGGCGCAAGGTAGACTTTGCAGATGATGACTAACAACGCCCACTGGCCCGCAATTTATCGCGGAAAAAAACCGGTGGATGTGTCGGTTGTGATTCCAGGCTCTAAATCTGTAACTAATCGCGCACTCATTTTAGCGGCGCAAGCAGATTCACCATCCATTCTTCGTCGGCCATTAGTTTCACGTGATAGCGAATTGATGGTGGCAGGTCTTCGTTCATTAGGAATTGGAATCCAAGAAAAAACTGTGGTCATTGAAGGAGTTGAAGAACTTCAATGGCTGATTACGCCAGCACACATGTCGGGGGGCGTAAAAATAGATGTTGGAAATGCCGGAACTGTCATGCGCTTTTTGCCACCACTCGCAGCTCTTGCAACTGGCACCGTGGAATTTGATGGTGATCCTCGTTCTTATGAACGACCTTTAGGTCCCGTCATTAAAGCTCTTGAAAATCTTGGAATCTCAATTGAGCACGAGGGTCGTTACAGTCTTCCATTAAAATTAAATGGAACGGGAGAGATAGCTGGTGGAGAATTAACAATTGATGCAAGTGCATCAAGCCAATTCTTATCCGCTTTACTTCTTGTTGCACCAAGTTTTAATAACGGGATAGTTGCCACACACAAAGGCGGCTCCCTACCTTCCATGCCACATATTGAAATGACTGTTGAAATGTTACGAGATTTTGGCGCGCAAGTCAGCGTTGATTTCGAAGCACAAAGTTGGTCAGTAAAAAACGGAAAACTTCATGGAAATGATTTGGTAATCGAACCAGATTTATCAAATGCAGCTCCCTTTTTATCACTTGCAATGGTTTGTGGCGGAAGCGTAAGAATTTCAGATTGGCCATTAAAGACAACTCAACCTGGTGATCAACTTCGAGCGATTCTGCAGGAAATGGGTGCGAAAGTTTCTATTGATGCCAAAGGTTTAACCCTTACTGGTACAGGTGTTATTCACGGAATAGATATTGATCTACACGACGTAGGTGAATTAACTCCATCTATTGCAGCCCTTGCTGCCCTGGCAGATTCTCCGTCACATTTACGAGGCATCGCGCATTTGCGATTACACGAAACTGATCGACTTGCTGCATTGACTCGTGAAATAAATTCTTTGGGTGGCCAAGTTGTAGAGGAGGAGAGTGCATTACACATAACCCCTGCACCTCTTCATGCAGGAGTTTTTCATACCTATGAAGATCACCGACTAGCAACTGCAGGTGCGGTTATCGGCTTAGTTGTTCCAGATATTGAAGTTGAAAATATCGCAACGACTCGTAAAACCTTGCCAGACTTTGCCGGACTATGGAGTTCACTTCTTGTGTAATTGTGTGAGACGACAATGAGCTCTCGAGAATATGATGAATCCGATGCTCGAGTTCGTCCATCTCGAAGTACAAGACCACGCAGCAAAGATCGGCCCGCACATAAATCAGCAATTACCGCATTAGTAACAACTGTTGATCGCGGACGGCAAACATGTATCACTGCAGATAATGTTGTAATCACTGCAATGCGCGCCCGAGAGCTTGGACCAAAATCAGTTGTAGTTGGAGATCAAGTGTCACTGGTAGGTGACGTCACAGGTAATCCAGGAACACTTGCTCGAATTGTGAATGTTAATGAGCGACGTAACTCTTTAAGTCGAACCGTTGATGATTCAGCCCAAGTTGAGCGCACGATTGTTGCCAATATCGATCAATTAGTCATTGTGGTTGCTGCCGTAAATCCAGAACCTCGTCGAGGATTAATTGATCGCTTTCTTGTGTCGGCATTTACAGAGGGAATAACTCCAAAGTTAGTTATAACTAAAACAGATCTTGGGGAAGTGCCATCGTTCTTAGGGGAGTATGCAAAATTAGGTGTTGAAATTTTACATACGGCCATAAAGAGTGATTCGCAAGAGAAAGATTTGGACGCACTACACGCGATGCTTTCTGGAAAAACTTCTGTACTAGTCGGCCACTCTGGAGTAGGAAAATCCACTCTAATAAATGCCTTAGTTCCGGCGGCTCAAAGGTTAACCGGAGATGTTAATTCTGCAACCGGGCGCGGCCGGCATACTTCTTCAAGTGCAATCGCACTTCCGTTAGCTGGAAGTGACGGTTGGATTATTGATACGCCGGGTATTCGTGCTTTCGGCCTGTCGCACATTGATGTAAATCGAATCGTTGATGCCTTCACCGATCTTTCACTCGTAGCTGCAACGTGTTTGTCGAATTGCTCACATGCCGAGGATTCTTGCAAACTTGATGCGTGGGCAGCACCTAACGGCATTCCAGATTTAGAGCGAAGCGCGCGACTTGCAAGCCTTCGCTCATTATTAACAGTGAAAGATCAAGCGGTTCTAACACAAGAGGATTAGGATTATCAACTATGAGTACAAGTAAATATGCGGATGATTTAGCTCTAGCGCACCTACTTGCAGATATTGCGGATTCCATTTCACTCGATAGATACCAATCTTTAGATCTAGTTATAACCACCAAGCCCGATAACACGCCAGTCACTGATGCAGATCGCGCTGTAGAGACAGCTATTCGTCAAGGGCTTGCTACGCACCGCCCTGCTGATGGCTTGCTGGGTGAAGAGTTCGGGAGTGATATTTCTGGAGCACAACGTTATTGGGTCATAGATCCCATCGATGGAACTAAAAACTTTATGCGTGGAGTCCCAACGTGGGCAACGTTAATCGCACTTGTTGAGGTTTTGGAAGACGGAACTCAAGAAGTTGTTGTTGGAGTTGCAAGTTCTCCTGCACTAGCTCGCCGTTGGTATGCATCAAAAGGGGAAGGTGCATTTGTAACCTTTAATAATCAAAGAAAAAAGATTTCAGTCTCTCAAGTTTCATCGATTAATGATGCTTCAGTTGGATATTCAGATTTTGTAGGATTCGAATCTCGACTTCCTGCTTTTAATTCCATTCTGCAAGAGGCTTGGCGCACTCGAGGTATGGGTGATTTTTGGTCTCATATGCTTGTTGCCGAAGGTGCAGTCGATGTCGCTATTGAACCAACTTTGGCTGTATGGGATATGGCAGCACTGGACATAATTGTGAGAGAAGCCGGTGGGGTGTTCACAAATACTTCTGGCGAACATGGACCATTTGGCGGAAGTGGCGTTTCAACAAACAAGGCAATTCACGAAAAATTAATCAGAGCACTCAATTCCTAGAAAAGAAGTCACCATGGCCGCGAAGTTGCTACTAGAACCCATAACGCTTTCGATTGAAGGCATGACGTGTTCTTCTTGCGTTAACTCAGTGGAAAAAGCACTTAACTCGATAGAAGGCGTGAGCGCGACAATTAACTTCGCGACAGAAACTGCTCACATATTAGCCCCGGCGGATTTCTCAGCTAAAGAGCTAATGAAAGTGGTTGAAAAGGCAGGCTATAAAGCCTCAGTTTTGCAAGATGGTCAAGCGGTTACTTTGCACAACAAGAAATCCGCACGAGCACTTTTCTTTGCATTTATTTTCGCCGCACCGGCAGTTGCAATCTCAATGGTCATGAGTTGGCATCATGCAATTGATTCATGGATTCTGCAAGAGCTCGACGCATTTTCTCTTCCTCACCCTTTGTACTCTGCAACTGCCTGGTTAGTAATTGGTCTTAGTGCTCCAGTTGTTTTGTTAGTGGCTTGGCCAATTCATCGTGCGGCTCTGCGAAATCTTTTTCACCCAACGATGGATAATTTAATTTCTCTTGGCTCCTTGTCGGCATTTGCGTGGTCCATCTATGCAAATTCAACAGGAGAAGGTGATGTGTATACAGAAGTTGCCGCAGGAGTGATCTTTTTTGTAATTCTTGGACGCTTTTTAGAAACACGTGCAAAAGCTCGAGCAGGAGCAGCGCTTTCCTCCCTACTTGCTCTTGGAAGTAAAGAAGTCACGATTGTTCGTGGAGGCTTCCCATTAATAGTCCCCATCGAGCAACTTCAAATAGGTGATGAATTTGAAGTACGCCCTGGAGATCGAATTGCAACAGATGGAATCGTTGTAAATGGCGAAAGTGCGGTTGATAATTCAATGCTCACTGGTGAAACTAAACCCATTGATGTGCGACCAGGAAGCCGAGTAATTGGTGCAACTGTAAATCACAATGGTCGTTTGATTGTGCGAGCTACACGAATCGGAAGCGATACGGAATTAGCACGAATTACTGCAATGGTTATTAGTGCGCAGGGAAGCAAAGTTCCTATTCAACGTTTGGCCGATAAAATCAGCGCGGTCTTTGTGCCAATTGTTACTTTAATTTCTATAGGTACTTTTGCGGGCTGGTACCTCACCGGATTTTCATTGACGCAATCCATTTCAGTGGCAATTACAGTTTTAGTAATCGCTTGCCCTTGTGCTCTTGGGCTTGCTACTCCGGTCGCATTACTTGTTGCTTCAGGGCGTGGAGCTCAACGCGGAATAGTAATTCGTGAACCGCGCGTACTTGAAGTTGCTCGAAAGATAGATACGGTTGTTTTCGATAAAACTGGAACGCTGACTCAAGGTTCAATGGTTGTACAGCTAGCGACAGTTTCAACGGCAGCTGGAAAAGTACTTGGTCCAAAATTTGCCCCCGTACTAAATAATTCGACAATTCTGGCTTCAGCACATGCAATTGAAGTTCTCGATTCACATCCAATCGCATTAGCAATTTCGAGGTATGCCTTAGCTTCGGGAATAACTACACACACAGTTAGCGATTTTTCGGTAACCCCAGGTGCAGGAGCAGCCGGTCGAGTAGATCTCGCAATCCAGTCCCCAGTTGTCTTAATTGGCTCACCATCGGCAGTTGCTCATAGTTGTTCTGCTTTCCATCCTGAAATAAAACTTGCGATAGCTGCTGGTCAAGCACAAGGCTTAACTGTCTCTGTGTTGGCATGGGATGGTGTTGCACTTGCAGTGTTCGCTGTTGGTGATGAGTTAAAGCCTGATGCCGCTGATACGGTTGAAGCGCTAAGGGTGCTTGGAATCACACCATGGTTAGTAACTGGAGATAGTGAACAAGTTGCAGCAACTGTTGGAACAAGCGTTGGAATTTATAATAAATACGTAGTGTCAGAAGCAAAACCTGAAACAAAGTTAGCAATGATAGAAAAGTTAAAGAGCGAAGGGCGTTGCGTATTAATGATTGGCGATGGCATTAATGATGCCGCCGCATTAGCTTCAGCTGATTTGAGTATGGCTATGGGCACTGGCACCGATACCGCAATATCTTCTGCGGATATTACGCTGATGAATGCAGGTCTGGGCAGTGTTGTCGATGCGCTGAAGTTATCGAAGAAAACCTTACGAATTATTCGTTTGAACATGGGCTGGGCATTAATTTATAACGTAATAGGTTTACCAATTGCGGCACTTGGTTATTTACAACCTATGTATGCCGCTGCAGCTATGGCACTTTCATCGTTATTTGTTGTAACTAATTCGCTACGGATTAAGTAGTTATTTAATTTCCACTAACGGCTGCAGAAACGATTGCTGCGGTAATCAATGACTCTGCAGATTTAAGATCGTGCAAATACGTAGCATCAATTTGTATCCACATGCCACCGATTAAGATATTGAGTGACCAAATTTGGAACTCTTGCTTGGCGCCTACCGGTATAAATTTAAAATAAGCCGCCTGCTCATCCTGATTAGCTAGATCAACTAGCTCATAACCATCATTTTTCCATTGAGTCGTTCGCCCAGAAAACAGTTCGCTGGCCTCTTTTACCCATTTAACGGTGGTGCCAATTTCAGCTGAGGAAATTCCATAACTGCAAGCAATGCCACCATTGTTGAGGAAATCGAAAAGTTCCGTTCCTGGGGAAGGTTGCCATGGCGTATTTATAACCGCTGCACCTGTAATTGTTGGTGAAATAGCTTGAAGAATTTTTGTTGAAGTGCAATTTTTCGGAGTTTTATAAACTACTGATTTATCCGTGGCAGTTGGACTGCTGCTTTCGGATGGAGTCTGCGTTTGGGTTGATGAACTAGAACCGGAGGAGGCGCAGGAAGTTGCTAAAAATAGTAATGGTGCGATCAGGAAGATAACCTTCTTCATAATCGCACCATTCTACAAGGACTACTTTTTATCTAAAAGAGTTACTTTTTACAACAACTGCTTGTGATACTTCATTTCTTGCGTAGTAGCGGGGGCAGGATTTGAACCTACGACCTCTGGGTTATGAGCCCAGCGAGCTACCGAGCTGCTCCACCCCGCGTCGGTAGCGCAATCCTATGTCTAGTTCTAGTTAAAGACCAAATCCAAGAGTTTTACTTCTTGCTTTGTGCATTTATTGCAGCATCAAGTGCAGATTTCAATCGCTTTTGTGCTTTGTCATAAGCAGCAAAATCACCCTTTGCAAGAGCTGCTAATCCATCTGAATATGCTTTCTTAGCACTTGCTAGTGCATTTGAAAGTGATGAGTTAGTTGAACTTGTTGAGCCCGTTGAAGTTCCACTCGTTGCAGCAGTTCCAGAATTTCCACCAAACACTTGATCAAGTGCACCTTTAAGTGTGTCGTCGTATCCGATTTGATCACCGAATGAAACTAATACTTTTTGTAGAAGTGGATATGCAGCGGTATTGGAAGTTGCTTTTACATAGACAGGTTGCACGTAGAGCAAGCCACCACCAACTGGGAGTGTGAGTAAGTTTCCAAGAACTACATCCGAACCACCTTGGCGAAGCAATGATAAAGAGTTTGCAACTTCAGGTTTAGCTTCAAAATTCGATGCAACTTGTGAAGGTCCGGCAACGTTTGTACTTCTAGGAAGTTGAAGTACTGTGATCTTGCCGTAATTCTCACCAGCATCAGAGTTCACAACCGCGAATGCAGATAAGTTTTCACGTCCTCCACGAGGAACAAATGGAGTAGTGAGCGCAAATTCTGGCGTGCTTTGGCCAGGAACCTGAAGCGTTAAATAATACGGAGGCTGTGCCCCTGCATTTGCACCAAAAGTTGATGGGTCACGTGGAACTCTCCAGAAATCCTGTCCGCCGTAGAAAGCTGCAGCAGTTTTAACGTGATAGGCCGAGAGAATTTCACGCTGTACTCGGAAAATATCTTCTGGATAGCGGATGTGATCAAGTAGGGCTTTTGAAATCTTACTCTTTGGCTGAACTGTGCCAGGGAAAGCTTTACTCCAGGTTGCCAATACAGGATCCTTTTCATCCCACTGATACAAAGTGACTGTTCCGTCATATGCATCAACTGTGGCTTTAACCGAGTTTCGAATGTAATTAACATTTTGATTCCCCTGGGCAGTAACCGCGTTTGAGTTCGAAGTCAAAGCATCAGACGTGGCACTTGAAAGCGTAGTTTGTTTCGAATAAGGGTAGCCAGCGCTAGTCGTGTAACCATCGATAATCCAGAGAATCTTTCCATTAACTAACGCTGGATATGGGTCGCCATCAAGAGTTAACCATGGGGCAACCTTGGCAACTCTGTCACGTGGATTTCTATTAAAGAGAATTTTCGAATCTTTATTGATGAGTGAAGAAAGCAAAATTCTCTGCTCTTGATACTTAAGTGCAAAAACAACTTTATTTACGAACGAACCAACGGGAACTCCGCCAGTTCCTGAGTACGTCACATTCTTTTGTCCATTTGCTGAAGCATCATCTGGATAATCGAATTCAACGGGGGTATCAGTTTTAACTCCACCAATGATCGAATAATCTGGAACATTTTCACCGAAATAAACTCGTGGCTCAAAAACTCCAAGCCCCTTTGTTGGAGGAAGATCGCCAACTAGGAAAGAAGGTTTGCCATCTGCATCTCTTGCATTTCCATAAGCAGCAACAAATCCGAAACCATGTGTGTAGACCAAATGATCGTTAATCCAGTTTCTTGATGGGTTTCCATCGATATTGAGTTCGCGCACGGCAACAACCGTGTCTCGCTTTACACCATTTACTGTGTATCGATCGATATCTAGAGAGTCTGGAAAAGTGTAATAAGGCTTAATCTGTTGCAGTTGTCGGAAAGTTGCAGCAACCACATTGGGATCCATCAAGCGGATATTTGAAATAGTTCCAGCATCTTTAGTGAGCTGTCCTGCTGAAGTTGCAAGAGTTGCCTGATAGTCGGTGACGGTTACATCATCTAGACCATATGCCGCACGAGTTGCATCAATATTTCGTTGAATGAAAGGTGCTTCTTTGGAAGATTCACTTGGCTTTACTTGGAATTGTTGAATAGCCCCTGGATAGATTCCGGCAATTAAAACTGAAGAGATTACAAGAAGCGCAGTTCCTGCAGCTGGTAGGACCCATGAGCGACGAACGATATTTGCAAAAAATAGAAGTGCACAAACAACTGCAATTGCAGCAAGGATTGCTTTTGCTGGAAGCGTTGCATTTACGTCAGTGTAAGTCAGACCCGTAATCAATTTACTTTCTTTTAGTGCTAAGTGATAGCGGTCAAACCAATATGCAACTGCCTTCATCAAAACTACGCCGCCAAGAAGCACAGAGAGCTGAACTCGTGCTGCAACTGTTGTGCGATCTTCTTGCACTTGAAGACGAATGCCTCCATACAAATAATGCACAACGGTTGAAGCAATTATTGCAAGAACGAGAGTTGAAATAGCCCAAGCAATTATTGTCTGCCAGAAAGGCAATCTAAAAGCAAAAAATGAGATATCCATATTAAATTGAGGATCTTTAATTCCAAATGAAGTGGAATTCTTGAATAGCAACCAAGTACTCCACATTGCTGAACCGGAAGTACCGGCAAAATAGAAAAGCCCAACAGCGAGTGCTAAGACAACCCATCTACGAATTGGTTCTATTTGTGCGCGGTAGCGTTCTAGATTGTCGGCTTCAACACTTAAAGGAACATAAAGTGGGCGACGCTTATAAGCAATCACAATATTGAGCAAAATAATTGCTGATGTCAGAGCGCCAGCAACAACAAAAAGATAAATCTTGGTAGCTAAAACTGTTGTCCACACTGAAGTGAAAGCCACGGATTTAAACCACAGCCAATCAGCGTAGAAGCCACTTAAGGAAAGCAGAATTCCTGATAGTACGACGAGAATTCCGACAGTTAATGCAAGCGGACTTCTGCGACCTCTGAAGTTAAATTGTGGATTAGCGCTACTCATCATGGACATACGCTAGCGCAACTTCGCACCTCGGCTAGTTGGAGTTTCGCACCCCGGCTAGCGCAACTTCGCACCCCGGCTAGTTGGAGTTAAGTGCTGCAACCGCTTGTTTTAGCGTAGACACAACCACAATTTTGATCCCCGCAGGCACGTGGGAAATCTCGTCTCGATTTCCCTCTGGGGCAATAAAAATCGTGGCTCCCGCTTTATGGGCGGCAGTTATTTTTTCATTGATACCGCCGATAGCGCCTACTTTTCCATCAGTTGAAATTGTTCCTGTTCCTGCAACGTGTCGACCTCGCAGCAAGTCAGCTTTTGTTAAGAGTTCTATAACTCCAAGTGCAAATACGGTTCCACCACTTGGCCCACCTGTGCGTTTTACATCAAAATGTATGTTCTTCTCTGAAAGCGAATGTGCTGGAACGCCATATTGTGGGTTCAAACGCAAAAAGGAGAGTGCTGCGATAGTCGCATCATTTTGTGAATTATTCATATCGGCTTTTGCTTGCTTCTGTTCAGATTCAGCCGTTGTCCCATCTGGATAAATCGCAGAGCGTGGATATACCGACTCATCGGCCCTTAACCACGAGAAGAGAATTTCAGGTCCAATAATCCACGAGTCAGGATTGGTGACTCGAATTGACATTAAATCTAGTCGCCCGCTCGCTGGATACGACTTTTGATTTTTAATAGTAATTACTTTGTCGAAGATATTTTCTGCACTACCAGGAAGAATTATTGCAAAAGGCAATGGTGCAAAAAGTGTGAGTGAAGTAAATAGTGCTAGTAATAAAACTGCGAATCGCGGAAGAGTTGAGAAGCGCACGAAAAAATAGTTCTACTTATGAATTTCTAGCATTGTCATGTGAACTCTGTGCTTGCAGTTCAGTGATCTCTGCTGCCGCATCTCGAGCCTGCGTGACGCGCAGTGAATCTTGGAATCGTCTAAATTGACCAACAGATCGCTGTGTCTCTTGCTGGTATTTACCTTGAAATTTCGTTACCCATAAAACATATAGCAGCGCACCACTAAGCCCAATGGCAGGAACGACCCACCAAATAAGAGCTAGAAAGGCGCTGGACATAGGTCAAGCCTATCGCTGGCGGGGGCTGTGCGCCCACGCAACTCGATTCAATACTGTGGCGGGAAGAAATCAGGGAAGAAATCAGATGGCTTACTTGTTACAGCACTGGGAGGATTTACTCATGACACCATTTGGCTTCACACCAGGAAACTCAGATGACCCTGAAAACAATAATGGGGACGGGTCCGTTGATTTTGCAGCCATGATGGCGCAGATGCAACAACAGATTCAACAACAGTTTTCTGCAATGGGCATGAGCGCTCCAGGCTTTTCGCAATCAAGTGAAGCGCTTCCTAAGAATATTGTGAGAGATACCGCAAAAAAATTTGTAACAGCCAAAGGTTCTGCGCCAATCGGAGCTAATGATGTCGCACGAATCGAAGAAGCCTTTGCAATTGCAGAATTATGGCTTGAGGATGCAACTTTCTTCCCACAAGCGTTAGCAACTGGAAATCCTGCTATGGCGCGAACTGATTGGGTCGACTCAACATTGGCTGGCTGGCAAGTTGCAGTTGAGCCACTAGCAATAGGTTTAGCAAGTGCCATCTCAGAACTTTTGAATAATGCAACTGAGCTCAATGGCCAAGATCAAGAGCAGAACGAACTGCCAATTCCAGTCGGGATGATTTCAACGATTTTGCGCAGCTTCATTGGTTCATTGATCGCGACTCAGCTTGGTCAATCGATTGGTGGGTTAGCGGGCAATGTGACCGGAGTACATGACGTGGGGTTGCCATTAGTTGAGCCCGTCTATCCATCTCTTGTGCCACAAAATATTAATGAGTGGGGTCATGATTTAGATATCCCGATGGACGAAATACGTATTTTCCACGCGCTAAGAGAAAGTGCCATCGCACGTTTATTTGCCCACAATCCATGGTTGATTTCCAATATCCGCACCGCGATTTCGGAATATGGAAAAGGAATCCATATTGATATCGATGCCATTCAACGCCAAGCCCAAGATGTATTTGATGCAGCCTCAGCTAATGGCAAAGAGTTTGATCCAACGAATCCTGAGAGTTTCTCCATTGCATTAAATGAGGGAATATTTAAACCAGAGGAAACACCTGCCCAAAAACAAGCTCTCACCAAACTCGAAACGGTTTTAGCGCTCATCGATGGCTGGAGCGAAGATGTGGTTGCACTTGCAGCTGGCAATCGACTTCCAAATCTCGTTGCTTTGCAGGAGACCTTGAGACGTCGGCGAGCAACTTCTGCACCAGCACAACAACTGTTTTCAACTTTATTTGGTCTGCAAGTTTCACCAAGACTTGCACGTGAGGCACATGGGTTTTGGAGTTCAGTCCGCGAAGTCAAAGATGTTGAAAGTCGAGATCGAATCTGGAGTGGAATTTTGCCAACTGCCGAGGATTTATTGCGACCATCTGAATATTTATCGAGCATTGAAATTCCAGATGATCTGTCCGGCTTAACCAATTAATTAATTACTTCGCTTTAAAAGCAAAGGGTATTCTTACTGAGCCAGTGTTTATATTAACTAGCTTTCTTACTTAGCCAAGATTTCTTATTAACTGACTTTCTTACTCAGCCAGTGTTTCCATTAACTGGCTTTCCTACTTAACCGATGTTTGGCTGCACGATAATTGTTGCCAGATAAAAAGCGAACTCCCCGGCCGCTCATTCTGTATCAGCCTTCCCCTTGCCGATATAGAACAGTTTTCCGAGGAGTTCGTAGTCGTAACGTAAATGTATTTGCGCCGAGAATCAACTGAGAAACGTTTTGACAGAGTCGGTTTTTCTCGTGTAGTGCGAGTTAATGGGTGCGCTGAAAACGCGAGATTTTGACGCCCACCAAGAAATCTCTCAACACATGGTTGAGGATTTAGGCAATTGAGGATGCGACATATAAATTATCGAACATGCGCATAAGCGGAGCTGGCCAGGGTAATGCGCAAGGCGACCCACTCGATTCATTTGATGATTCTGAAGGCGTGCTTCCTGGAATCTCTGAGGGCGAAATAATCGTTGTGCGATCAAATCGGCGAAAGAAAAACATTTCCGCATATCGCCAAGGTGGACGGATAGTCGTCTCAATCCCTGCACGCATGAGTAAGGCTGATGAGCGGGCAATGGTTCCGGAGATGGTGGCCAAAATACGTGCCCAAGAGGCGGCGAACACAATGAGTGAGGAAGGTTTAGCTGCTCGAGTGGATGAACTCTTGCGCGAACTCGCACCTGAAATCCAATTACGTCCATCCACCATCACATGGCGGGCGATGCGCGAACGCTGGGGTTCATGTACGGGAGTGGATCGCTCTATTCGTATCTCGGATCGCCTCAAAGGGGCACCT
Source organism: uncultured Actinomycetes bacterium (assembly GCA_903852815.1). Taxonomy (GTDB): domain Bacteria; phylum Actinomycetota; class Actinomycetes; order Nanopelagicales; family Nanopelagicaceae; genus Planktophila. The sequence goes on along the minus strand of CAINRW010000086.1, from coordinate 8,193 downwards.
GACTACGCTCTCGATTACGTTTTATTTCATGAAGCAATTCATCTGCAGTATTTCGACCATGGGCGCGAATTTAAAGAACTGCTCGCTCGATTCCCTAGGGCCGAACTGGCTAGCGCCTATTTAGATGGTTATGAGGCGGCGGAAACCGCCTTGGCCGCCCCGGAGGTACTAAAGAAGCTCTTGCGCTCGCAGTCGACTTAAAATCGGGCAATAACCCCCAAATCACGCCATAAAGCGGCGATTCTGCCAAGAAATCGCTCCACATCTTCCCTTAATTACGCCTGAATGAGCGTATTGAGGGGTATCGTCATGCATAACAGAACGCTCGCCCCGCACGGGGAGCAACTCCCACGGGATTGCAAGCGTCGATAGGAGGCAAGACAATGACAGCAGAGACATACAAAGGTGACGCTTACTGCGTTAAGTGCAAAGAGAAGCGTGATTTCGAGGGAACCGTAAAGGTCTCTGACTCTGGTCGTCGCATGGCACAGGGTATTTGCCCAGTGTGTGGCACCAAGGTCAATCGTATTCTTGGCAAAGCACAGTAATTAAATTTCGCTCACTTCACCTTTCACTAAGGCGTGAGTGACTAGCGTCAATTAGGAACCCTTGAACTCTTCGGTGAGTTCAGGGGTTTCTTCTTTTCTGACGCGAAGTACACATTAAGCACGCTCGCGTCACGAAAAAGTTCCCAGAGTAAGTTTTCACTCAAGCTGCCCACAGAAAAAGTGGGTGATCCGAATTGAGCTATCGCCTTAAGCAACTGTTCCCTCATGAGAACCCAAACCGAAAGTATTTCAGAGAGTGAATTGCCAATTTATGGCGGTGAAAGCGGATTAGCATCAGAAATTTTCCCACGATTGAAAAATGGGGTCTATATAAGCAGTAAGGATGGCGCGCCTTCCTCAGTATCTCTGCAAACGAAAATTACGGGGGCAAAGAAAACCGTTGTTAAGAAAGTTGTGCCAAAGAATTCTGATAGGAGAACGAGAAATAGCAATCTGCTTCAGGAGTTGAGTGCGGAGTTAATTTCCGAAGTCTCAGTGGTTGTTGCAACATCAACTCATGCAATCGAGATTCATCATAAGAAAGCTAGATCCATTCTTGAACATTTCACTGGCTTACTAACATCTGAAGAGATTGCAATAAAACTGGAAGTTCCTCTCCACTCAGTTTGTGAAATCGTAAAAGAGTTAAGAAATTTCAATTTTATAGACACAGAGAAAAATTCAATAAAACTAAATAATCGTTTTCAATCAACAATTGCTTCTAGGGCAGCACATACCGAAGATCAAAGTAATGATGCCGCTTACATCCAACTTCAGAAAAGGTTGGCTCCCGAATTAAGTCAGGCAACTTGGATTGAAGGTGTTTGCGACGGCGGAGTAAATGTGATGACAGCACGTCAGAATTTCGGCATTGAAATTATTGGTAATTCGCGCACTGCCACTTTGCTCTACTCAATATTGCTTGCAAGCGGCGTAACAAATACTCGTATTTCACTTTCAGCCTCGTATAAACACCCAACGGTAGTAGATAGTGATTTAGGTTCAGGGTCTCTACGAATTACGGATCTCGGACTAAATTTTAAGAATCGGCTGGAGGAACTTTCTCGAGAGTGGTCACTGTTCCCGGTTGCATCTAGCATCGCTTTGGCACAACGAGGTGCCGCTCAACCATCTGTACCTGAAAAAAATCTAAGAATAATTTGTGGAGATTTTGACTCACAATATATTGATCACTTATTGCGAGATGGACACGATCATCTATTTGTTGGGCGTACACCAGGTCATGTGGCAAGCATTGGACCTTTTGTTATTCCAGGTAATACGCCATGTATTCACTGTTTGAATTCACTAAACGCGCATCGAATTGGAGTAGCAAATCTCTGTGCACCAAGTGGAACAAGTGACGAACTTCCAATAGTGATTGCACACCAAGTTGCAGCATTGGCTGCGCATGCCGCTTTAACGTTTATCGATACTGGCAAGAGTGAGCTTTTTGCCACACAGTTGCTCGTTGATTATCTAGATGCGCTCAAACCCGTAATCAGAAAATTTCCAAGGCACCCCGAATGCGCTTGCCTTTGGCCAAAAGAGGAGCTCTTGCTCTGACTCTTTTCGTTGTTATACACAATGACAGTCAGTCTTGAAATTAACATCGTTGTTTTTAGAAGAATTCTCCACACAAGCACGCTCACCAAAGTCTTCACAAGCACGCTCACCAAAGTCTTCACAAGCACGCTCACCAGTAAACCTAACTAATAAATGAATCGAGAACATAATGAATCAAATAGCCAAGAAATTGATCAACGCCGAACTTGCATTGCGTGCAACATTGGAACGAACCCATCGTAATTTCTACACAAAACTACGAGATGAGCGCGGTGACGTTCCAGGGTGGGTTCTTGTTGTGCTTATGACTACTGGACTTGTGACTGCGATTTGGACGATTGCCGCACCACGCCTAACGGCAATTCTCAAGAATTCATTGGATGCAATGAATGGAATCCGCTAATCAAGCACAAATTTGGCATCGCCTTTCGCAAAGAAGAAGGTAATGTCGAGAGCGCATTGGTCTTAATACCCTTACTCATTCTCTTTCTTGTGGGTATTGAGCTAATTGTGGCAACAAATTTGCGCAACGGGGAAGTTGCAATCGCGCAGTCAGGAGCATCGGAGCGCGCAATTAGTGGACAACTGATTGCCTCCGATGAAGTAATTGAGCTGAATTCGATAGATCCATTTGCGCATATTCGCGTTTTAGTTTCGCATCGCGAAAGACTGTTGCCGCAACTTGTACCCGGGTTACTTTCTTTTCTCGGAGCTAATTCACTAATTGAAGTCAGAGGCGCTGCGGTGATGGAGACTCTAAATTGAGAAATAGATATTGGTTTCTTAAAGGGTTTGATAATTTCTATCGAAATTTACAGAAAGAATCAGGTAGCGCAGTTGTGGAGTTTGTCGCTCTTGCAATTCCACTCTTCATTCCGATTTTTATCTATATCAATAGTTTTGCATCCATAAGCGGTAATGAATCAGTGATTCGAACGTTAGCCCGCGAGGGAGTGCGCGCATATGCCGCCAGTGATAACGATTTCAGTGGTCGAGCCACTTCGGCGCAAGCTGTTCAAGTGATAGCAAAAGAATTGGGACTTACAAATAGTGAAATGCAAAGCCTAGAAGCAAACTATGACTGCTCGCGATTTCCCTGCTTATCAGCAAATAGCCGCATACGCCTAACAATTTCTTTTGTCGACGAACAATCGCACCGAATGATTAGCGCATCTGCACAAGAAAATATAAGTCCATGGAAATAAGCAAGAGAATATTTAATAGATTAACTACTCGACTTCACAACGAAGAAGGTTCTCTCAGCGTTGTAATAATTGGTTTATTCGTGATCACTGTTGCTGCATTGATGGTTATGACCGATGTTGCAACCGTGATGGTTGCTAAACGCTCTCTGGCTCAAGCAACGGAGGCCGCTGTAATGCGAGGGGTTCATACTCTCGATAGAGCTTCTTACTACACAGGAAAAGGAACAATTTTAACAACTCCACTTGCATTAATTAATGATCGCGCACACCCAAGTATTCCGATCGATTGCGGACAGGCACCATCCGATATTGTGCTGGAGTTACTCAATTGGAGTGCGGCCGATCAGTCAATGAAGCGCCCTGAACTTCAGCGAATAGATTTAGTTGATTTTTCGTGTGATGGAACTTCTATCGAGATTTCAACAATTGCCGAAGTTAAGTTTCCTTTTACTATTCCCTTTACACATCTCAGTTCGGCATATTTGAGCGCAAGCGCAGGAAGCACAAATCAAGTTCAAGAGGGTTTCTATTTATTTGGAATTCGCTTGCATTGAAAGAGCTATCTAGTTGCATAAACCAAAGCACACAGTTACACCGATTCATACACGCAGTCACACCGATTCACACGCAGTCACACCGATTCACACGCAGTCACACCAATTCACTCAAGGTGTCTCGCCAGTAGATTCGCGTGGTCATACGAACTGGCGTTGATGTGCACCCTTTGTACTCCGCTATCCTTCGACTATGGCCGCGCGTGAGTATCAACTAGAAATAAATGAAATTGATGCGACCTTGGTTTCAATTGAAAAAGTGCTTGATCTTCCAAAGTTGCGCGTGCAAGCCCAGGAACTCGAAGTTGAAGCAGGCGTACCCAATCTTTGGGATGATTCTGAAAAAGCCCAAAAAGTAACGAGCCGACTTTCTCGCGTTCAATCTGAAATTGCCAAATTATCTGGATTACGCCAAAGAGTCGAAGATCTTCCAATCCTTTTTGAATTAGCTGCAAGTGAGCCAGATGGTTCTGGAATTGACGATGCAGAAAAGGAACTTGATGCCGTCAAGAAATCTATTGGTGAGTTAGAGGTTCAGACTTTACTCAACGGCGAATACGACGATCGTGATGCACTAATAACAATTCGATCCGAGGCCGGGGGAGTTGAAGCTGCCGATTGGGCCGAAATGATTATGCGAATGTATTTGCGTTATTGCGAAAGACACGATTTTAAAGTTGACGTTCTAGAAACTTCATATGCTGAAGAAGCAGGAATTAAATCAACGACTTTTCGGGTGAGTGCGCCCTATGCCTATGGAACTTTATCTGTAGAACAAGGCACGCATCGTCTTGTACGTATTTCACCTTTCGATAGTCAAAGTCGTAGACATACGTCATTCGCGGGAGTTGAAGTTGTACCAGTTGTAGATCAGAGTGATCACGTAGAGATTGATGAGAAAGAGATACGTGTAGATGTGTATCGCTCATCTGGCCCAGGTGGTCAAGGAGTGAATACAACAGATTCGGCAGTTCGACTCACGCATATTCCAACAGGAATTGTTGTTTCATGCCAAAATGAACGCTCACAGATTCAAAATAAAGCTACAGCTATGGCCGTTTTGCAATCGAAGTTACTTGAACGTCGTCGCCAAGAAGAGCAAGCAAAAATCAATGCACTAAAAGGCGACAACTCTGGATCGTGGGGCAACCAAATGCGCTCCTACGTATTGGCCCCGTATCAAATGGTAAAAGATTTACGAACCGATTATGAAACTGGAAATACGTCAGCGGTATTAAATGGTGAGATTGATGAATTTATCGAAGCAGGCATCAGATGGCGCCGCAGTTCGTAAATCTCACGATAAACGCTTAAATCACAGTTTTTCTCAGGCTCATTTGCGCGTTAGGTGCCCATAATTGCCCCGTTTTCCATAAACTATGCTTCAGGACGAGAGCGGTTTCCATTACAGCCGCACCGCAGATGCATGGGAGATTTACATGATTCGTTTTGAGAATGTCACAAAAATCTATCCCGGCCAAGAACGTCCAGCCCTTGATTCTGTGAGCCTAGAAATTGTGAAAGGTGAGTTTGTATTTCTCGTCGGTCTCTCAGGCTCCGGCAAGTCAACTTTCCTGCGACTAATCCTGCGCGAAGAACGACCAACCTCTGGAATTATTCATGTAGCCGGAAAAGATTTGGGAACTCTGGCAGCACATAAAGTTCCTGAACTACGTCGCCAGGTTGGAACAGTTTTTCAAGATTTTCGCTTACTCCCAAATAAGACCATTACTGAAAATGTAGCGTTCGCACTTCACGTTTTGGGTTACTCACAAAAAGAAATTAACCGCGAAGTCCCTGAAGTATTAGAACTTGTCGGTCTTGAAGATAAAGGCGACCGTCTACCTTCAGAGATTTCTGGTGGCGAGCAACAGCGTGTTGCAATTGCCCGTGCCTATGTAAGTCGCCCACCGATTTTAATTGCTGATGAACCAACAGGAAATCTAGATCCTGCTACGTCCGTTGGAATCATGAAATTGTTAGACCGCATTAATCGTGAAGGCACCACCGTGTTGATGGCAACACATGACGCTGGAATTGTGGATCAAATGCGCAAACGCGTGATTGAACTTGATTCAGGCCATGTTATTCGCGATCAAATTCGCGGCGTATATGGATACACCGGGTAATTACTATGACGAATTCATACCCATCACTTTCAGCTACTACTTTTAGCAAAGGGGCATAACATGCGCGCAAGATTTCTCTTAAGCGAAGTAGGTATTGGACTTCGTAGAAATATGACCATGACTTTTGCGGTAATTGTTACCACTGCGATTTCACTCTCGCTCTTGGGAATCGGATTGCTGTCTAATGCTCAAGTTGGTGCAATGAAAGATTATTGGTACGACAAGATTGAGGTTTCTATCTTCCTCTGCGGTTCTTTATCAGAATCTCCATCATGTTCTAGCGGAATTATTAGTTCCGGACAGCGGTTACAAATCCAACAAGATTTAGAAACTATGCCGGCAGTTCAATCTGTTTTTTATGAGTCCCAAGATCAAGCCTTCAAACATTTCCAGGAACGCTTTAAAGATTCCGCGATTGCAGCAAATGTGACCGCAGATCAACTTCCTGAATCGTTCCGCGTAAAACTTAAAGATCCAACTCAGTTTGCCGTAATCGTTAGTGCATTTTCTGGGCGACCGGGAGTTGATGTAGTGCAAGATCAACGGACAATTTTGGACAAGTTCTTTAAGTTATTAGGTGTTCTACGAAATGGTGCATTACTGGTTGGTTTTGCATCTGTTCTAACCGCAGCTTTGCTTATTAGCAATACCCTGAGAATCGCGGCATTTAATAGACGAAGAGAAACCGGCGTTATGAAACTTGTCGGTGCATCTTCATGGTCTATTCAGTTGCCGTTTCTACTTGAAGGAATTATCTCTGCAATAGTCGGTTGGGCATTAGCGACTGGTTTACTTGCCGCTCTAAAAAGTGTCATCGATTCAAAGGTTGCGCCACTTCTCTCATTCACAAAATTCTTTGGCTGGGGTGAAGTGTGGAGTTCGTCTGCGTATTTATTGCTGACAGGTTTGCTCGTTTCTACGACGGCATCAGTAGTCACACTGCGCCGCTATCTGAAAGTTTAAATCGTCACATAAATTCTTGGATCGGAACCGGGCTCAAGCTGAAACTAAATTTGGCTTAAGTTGAATCCGTACGTGGAATAACACTGAATCCGTACGTGGAATAACACTGAATCTGTACGTGGAATAACACTGAATCCGTACGTGGAATAACACTGAATCCGTACGTGGAATAACACTGAATCCGTACGTGGGTTGAGACTTTCTAATACCCTGTAATCTAATGACTTAAACGAGCAAGAAGGGTGGTGGAGTCATGGTGAAAGAAGTCGGCCAGAAACTCATCGCCCAAAACAAGAAAGCCCGCCACGATTTTTCAATTGAAGACGTATATGAGTGCGGATTAGTTCTTATGGGAACCGAAGTAAAGTCATTACGGCTTGGTCGGGCATCACTAGTCGACGGTTTCGCCATGATTATCGATGGTGAATTATGGTTGAGCGGAGTGCATATTCCTGAATATACCGAAGGCACATGGACCAACCATTCCCCTCGCCGCGATCGAAAATTATTGGTACATAAGAATGAACTTAATAAACTAATTGGAAAATTAAAGGATTCAGGAACAACTCTGGTACCGCTAAGTCTGTATTTCAAAGATGGCAAAGCCAAAGTAGAAATTGCAGTTGCTCGAGGCAAGAAAGCGCATGACAAGCGCGAGGCGATTAAATCTAGAGAAGCTGACCGAGAGGTAGCCAGAGTTGTTTCACGTGGCTCATCAGGTAAGAGTTCTCGTGCATCTAAACGCTACGAGGATTAGGCGCTGTCAGCTCTTTTAAACGCTACGAGGATTAGGCGCTGTCAGCGCTTTGTTCTACACTTAAAGCACCGCCGCTTCGTTAGCCCAATTTTGGGTAAATTTTGCGACGGCGATGAAAATAAGGCTTTGAAGTAGTTGATTACGATTTATGTTTGATATCGATCCTTCAACATAAATGTTTGTGATTTAACTTCTGAGCTGAAAATTTCTTGACAACTACATAGTGATGAAATTTAACGTTTCTTTTCTCCATTTTTTGTGCCAACGCATAAACAAACGTGCCAACGCATAAACAAACGTGCCAATACACGTATCGGCGGTACATATAAATTTGGGGGTGAACGGTCTCGACTTTGGATGTTGAGGCAGGGGAAGCGGGCCGAGGAAGCCGGAATGATCTCGTAAACCAATAATCCGTGCAAAAAATAACTGCTGACACTAATCAGCAAGCTTTCGAACTCGCTGCATAAG
>CAINRW010000085.1 GCA_903852815.1 uncultured Actinomycetes bacterium | reverse complement strand
GGCAAGTAGTGGATAAAGCTCGGACCAATATTGCCGTGAGTACGAAATAGGCAATTCCATTGATTCAAGAATTTGTCGGTGCAAATCCACAATCTCTGAAGATAAAACACCTTTGACGTTTGCTAATTGGGCAGCAAAAACTAGACCTATCGCAACTGCTTCACCATGGCGTAATTTGTACGCGCTGTGCTTTTCAATCGCGTGACCTAAAGTGTGGCCGTAATTTAAGATTTCCCGCTCAAAACTCTCCTTGAAATCCGTTCCCACTACATTGGCTTTAACTGTTGCCGCCTTTGTAATCAAATTTATGACTAAGTGAGAATCCGCTCGAACTGCAGAAAGGGTTTTATCACGCAGAAGATTTAGAATCTCTCCATCGCCAATAAAGCCAGTTTTAATCACTTCGGCCATTCCCGCCGCGAAATCACGATCACTTAATGAATGTAGCCACGTCGAATCAATCACTACTGCCTGTGGAGAATGAAAAGCGCCAATCAAATTCTTCCCGTAGTCACTGTTAATTCCAGTCTTACCGCCAATTGCGGCATCAACCATTCCTGCCAAGGTTGTAGGGATAGCAATCCAATCAATTCCACGTAACCACGTTGCCGCTGCAAATCCTGCTAAATCAGTAATCGTTCCTCCGCCTATGCCGATAATAAGATCGGAGCGAGTAAATCCTGCAGCACCTAACCAGTTCCACAAAGTTTGCAGCGTGGCACTGGTTTTTGCGCTCTCACCATCAGGAACTTCAAAATAATGGATATCGCAATCAAATGAAGGAAGTCGTTTAACTTGTTCGCGCATCGCTGAAGAATAAATAACAGCTACTCGGGTGCGCTGTTCTAACAATTGGGGTAATTGCTCCAACCACAAAACATCAATAAGAATCGGATACTGGTGTTCGGCATTGACGATGATTTTATTCAACTTCAGTTTCCTTCAATCCTGATGACAATATCTTCAATGCTAAGCCCGTCAACAGTAATCACCCTATCGGCCAACGCGCTATAAATCGGCTTTCGAACATCGGCCAAAGCTTGCCACTGGGCCCTGGGGTTTGAAATCAACAATGGTCTATCGCGATTAAAACCTACTCGCGGCGCAGCCACTGATAGTGAAACATCAAGAAAGATGATTGTAGATTCTGTGCCTTTAAGTAATTCTTGGGCGCGCAATGAAATAGGGGCACCGCCCCCTAGAGCTACAACTGAAGTTTCACTTGCCAGAGCGCTTTTTAAAGCCTCGAACTCTAAATCTCGAAAAAATTCTTCGCCTTTATCGACGAAAATCTCCGATATTTTTTGGCCAAAATTACTTTCGACCAAATGATCGGTATCGATAAACTTCAAATTATTTTTATTCGCTAAAGCTTTCCCAACTGTAGTTTTTCCGGCACCAGGTGGACCGATTAAAATGTAGTTAGGCATATACGAACTACTTAAAATTCAAGTTCTGCATGTAACTCTGGAAATTGCGTCGAGTTTCAGTGACTGAATCGCCACCAAATTTCTCAAGTACAGCTTCGGCAAGAACTAATGCAACCATCGCTTCTGCGACAACTCCCGCTGCAGGAACTGCACAGACATCTGAGCGTTGATTAATTGCTTTAGCCGCCCCACCAGTCGCGACATCAATAGTATCTAGCGCCTTAGGAACTGTAGATATTGGTTTCATCGCCGCTCTTACCCGCAAAATTTCACCATTGGACATTCCGCCTTCAGTGCCTCCGGCGCGATCTGTTCTACGAACAATTTTCCCCTGCAAATCTTTTTCAATTTCATCGTGTGCAACCGAACCACGTCGTGTTGCGGTTTGAAAACCATCGCCTACTTCAACGCCCTTGATTGCTTGGATTCCCATAAGTGCACTCGCAAGGCGAGCATCCAAGCGCCGATCCCAATGAACATGTGAACCTAACCCTGGTGGCATATTGAAAGCTAAAACTTCTACAACGCCGCCCAATGTATCTCCGTCAGAATGCGCACTTTCAATTTCGGCGACCATTGCCGCACTTGTTTCTGCATCAGCACAGCGAACTGCATCCTCGTCGATGCGATCGAAGTCGCTGAAATCAGGCAATGGCGTTTCATCGGGAACTCTGACTTTTCCGATAGAAAGAACGTGAGAAAGAATATTTATTCCAACAGTTTGTGCGAGGAAGTTTCTCGCAACTGCGCCAAGTGCTACGCGTGCTGCCGTCTCTCTAGCACTGGCACGTTCAAGAATTGCGCGCGCATCATCTAAATCATATTTTTGCATTCCCACTAAATCTGCGTGACCAGGTCGTGGACGAGTTAATGGCGCATTGCGTGCCAAATGCGAAATTTCATCTAGTGGAACTGGATCGGCAGACATTACTTTTTCCCATTTTGGCCATTCCGAGTTTGCGACCTGTACTGCGATTGGGCCACCTTGAGTCAAACCCAAGCGCACTCCACCAAGAATCGTGACTTTATCGGCTTCGAAGCTCTGTCTGGCTCCACGTCCATAACCTAAGCGGCGGCGCGCAAGATGATAATCAATGTCGGCAGTGGTGATTTCTACGCTCGCCGGAATTCCTTCGAGAATGGCACTCAGTGCCTGACCATGTGACTCACCTGCAGTTAACCAACGCATCTGCGTATTCTTGCAGAAATTAGGCTCTACTCGTTGCCAAATATTGCAGCGAAAGCAATAAAAATCGCTGGAGCAAGGGCAATACTTCGCGGCATTGTTCGCTTAACCAGAAAAATTAAGCAAATCTGCGCCCCTGCTATCAGGAAGAGCCATTGGAAAACCGATAGAAGTGAAGAGACATTAACTACTTTAAAACTCAAAAAACCTAAGGCAAGTAATTTGAGATCACCCATTCCGCACCCAAAGACAAACAAGAGTGAGAGAGGAATTATGGTCAAGATGATGGCCGGGGACGGAAGACCAGTAAGGATGTAGTAAGCAGCAAGGCCGTATGTTGAAAATGCTAGATAGATATTGGGTATTTTGCGTGATGACAGATCTGCAATGGTTACCGGAATAAGTAAGGAGAAAAAGAGCACCAGTAAGGGTAAGTGCACATCAGGCGATGATAGCCCTGCTTGTGGATTACTTGAGCGCGTTTACTCCCACGGTTCGCAACAACGAATACATAGATTGTCTATCGAATTCTTGGCCTGAGAACATTTCAATTTGTACCAGCGCCTGATGAATTAGTAGATCCAAACCATCGATTACTTGGCCACCACGTGCACTCCATTGCTCGGCCAATTGTGTAGGCCAAGGATTATAAAGCGACTCAAAATAGGTGGTCGATATGTTGGCCGATAAATCTGAAATTAGAATATCCGCAGCATGTCCAGGAGTTGTATTAATAACTAAATCGGCATTGTTGATGATTGAACAATTGCTCCAATCAACAAAACTGATTGGTGACTCAACGACGGACTTTTGCATATCCGCAGTTCTGGCCGTTGAGCGATTGATGACAGTTATGTGTGCGGCAGTTCCATCACAAGCTGCTGCTGCGGCCCTGGCTGTCGCACCCGCGCCAATAATCACAACATGGGAAGAAAAATTAATTTCATGCATGAGCAATGAATTTCGAAAACCATCTATATCGGTGCTCGTTGCAAACCATTCCTGGTCGACCCTATGCAATGTATTGGCACTCTTAATTCGAAGCGCCAACTCGCTCAAGTGGTCCGCCACCTCTAAAACTTCTTCTTTCAGCGGCATGGTCAAAGAAAAAGCATTCCAAGAATCATCTAAGCCGTTTAGAAAACTAACTAAGTCACCACTTGAAACTTCGATTTTTTCATAAGTCGCGCCAACGCCTAACTCTTGATACGCCGTCGTATGCAAAAGCGGACTCAAGGAGTGTGAAATGGGTTTGCCCAGGACCGCTCCCCTAATCATTTAAATGCTCCTGCTCGTCGATTCTTTTCATAGAGCTGTTTCCATTGTAAGAATTCATCACTTGAGCGCGTAAATCGCGTGTCACCTGGCGCTACTGTTATGAAGTAAAGCCAATCGTCAGATTCAGGATTCAAGACAGCCTGAATCGCTTGTGCACCTGGATTACCAATTGGGCTCGGCGGCAAGCCGTAGTGCTTATACGTATTGAAAGGGGAATTAATTAAAGTGGAATCAGTGCTTAAAAAGATTTGCCCTCGTACCTTCTTTATGTAATGCACAGTTGAATCTAGTTGCAACGGCATAGAAATCTTTAAACGATTTTGGATTACCGCAGCGATTTTCGCAAAATCTTTAGAGTCTCCTTCGGCTTGAACTATCGAGGCCATAATCAAGAGTTCAGGTGGCGAATACTTACCACGCGAGTTCAATAAGTCTTTCCCTGATTGTTCATTGCGGAATCGATCAACCATTGACTGAACTGCCTTAGTTGCCGTAGTTCCTTTTGGGAAACTGTATTGGGCAGGAAATAACAATCCCTCGGCGCTCTTGAAGCCTTTTGGAAGTTGCAACGCTGAAAATGCCGTGGAAATCTCACGTGAGGTGAAACCATATGTGCGAAGTGATGCTTCTATCTCACTTCGCCACGCACCTTCAAAAATCTTAATCAAATTTGGAATTCGCTTTGGATCAAGAAGTTGATCCAAAGCTTGCGCAGCTGAAATTCTAAGAGTGAGTGTGTGAGACCCTGGGGAAACTTGGGCTGAACGTGCATCACCAACTGCAACTCGAAAATAGGAAAGTCTTGATTTAATTACCCCTCGTGAAAATAAAACATCGGCTACTTCAGATCCACTGGCTCCTTCGGGAATTTCAATAATCACACTTTGAGCCGAATTAGCATCAGTCCTAGTGGGAAAATCTGGAGCTGCAGAAACTGATGATCGAATTGAATGCAAGAAAAATGTGAGTAGCAAGGTGAAAAATAGACCTGCGACTAATCGACGAAATGCGGGCTGTACTTTCATGAAGACGTTCTCTTCTCGATCTCTAAAGCTAACTCTAGAATTTCAACTGCTGCGGCTTGATCTATAACGCCACGAGCGGATTTAGAGTTAACGCCCGAACTTCGAAGATTGCGGGAGGCCGAAACCGTACTCAAACGTTCGTCGATGGATCGAACTGGTATCGATGTTAGTGAACTTAATAACCCAATAAATTCCGCCGCCTTTGCACTCGATTGACTTGATGTGCCATCCATGTGCAACGGTTTTCCAACAAAAATCTGAACTGGCTCTATCTCGGTGAGAATTTCTACAATCTTTGTTTCGAGTTTCTTATCAGTTGTTAATAGCGTTGTTAAAGGCGTGGCCAAAATGCTATCTGGGTCACTTACCGCAACTCCGATTCTCACATCGCCATAGTCAAAGGCGACACGGCGACCTCTTAGCATGGCTACATCAACCTGCAACAGCTTGGGCTATAGCGTTCAATGCATCATTAACTTTTGTTGCATCTGTTCCACCACCTTGTGCAAAATCATCTTTGCCGCCACCGCCGCCACCAAGTACAACTGAACCTACCTTAACCAGTGCGCCAGCTTTAATACCTTGCGCCCGTGCAGCATCACTTACCGCTACAACAAGAACTGGTTTTTGGTCATTGCAACTAATGAGAGCGATGACGCTATTGTCGAATTTATTGCGCAATTCGATGGCTATTCTGCGTAAGTCATCTCCGCTAACTCCATCATTTAATACTGAAACGATTGTAGAAATGCCATTAATTTCCTTCGCAGTTTTGGCGATGTCTGGAACCTGCGAAAATGCCTGCGCTGATCGCAACACATTTAATTCCTTTTCAATCTCTTTCATTGAATTAATAAGGCCATTGATTCGCTCAGGCAACTCTTCAACACTGGCACCTTTGATTATCTCGGTTAGCGAGTTCAATAAAACATGCTCCCGTGCCAGAAACTTATATGCATCTGCTCCAACTAAAGCTTCAACGCGTCTAACTCCTGCGCCGATTGAGGATTCACTGAGAAGTTTAACAACGCCGAGTTGTCCAGAGCGTGAAACGTGTGTTCCTCCGCAGAGCTCTCTCGCCCAATCGCCAACACTGACAACGCGCACTTGATCGCCATATTTCTCACCAAAGAGTGCCATCGCACCCAATTTTTTAGCAGCATCTTGCGACATAACTTCTGCAGTTACTTCTAAGTTATCTAGCAGCAGATGATTGACGCGCGCCTCGACATCATTGAGAACAGAAACTGGGACTGCACCAGTTGCTGGGAAATCAAATCTAAATCTTCCTGGTGAATTTTCAGAGCCAGCTTGTGTTGCTGTTTCTCCAAGAATTTCTCTGAAAGCTTTATGAACCATGTGTGTGGCCGTGTGAGCCCTGGAAATTGCATGACGACGTTCAACGTCGATTCCAGCTAAGGCTGCCTTTGCGGAGTTGACGCTTCCCTTTGTAACGCGACCTCTATGTACAAAGACTCCAGGTACTGGGCTTTGTACATCATCAATTTCAATCGTAGATCCATCATGCAAAGTAATCAGGCCACCATCGGCTAACTGGCCTCCACCTTCTGCATAGAAGGGAGTTCGATCCAGAATTACCTCAACTTCGTCACCATCATTTGCTGAAGAAACTAATGACCCATCGACGAGCAAAGCGTTAATCGTTGATTCGATTTCGATGTGTGAATAACCAACAAACTCGGTTTTTCCAAAACTATCTGCGACTTGGCGATACACAGAGAGATCTGTGTGACCACTTTTCTTAGCCTTTGAATCAGCTTTTGCGCGATCCTTCTGTTCTTTCATTAATCGACGGAAGCCATCTTCATCAACTGAGAGGCCTTCTTCGCGCGCCATTTCTAAAGTTAGATCAAAAGGAAAACCGTAAGTGTCGTGCAACTTAAAAGCTTCATCACCAGGAAGCACTGTGCTCTTATTCTTTTTAAGTTGAGCACTTGCCACATCAAAAATTTGAGTTCCACTCTTAAGGGTTTGCAGGAAACTCTCTTCTTCAGAGACGCTAACTGAGAGAATTCTCGAGGTATCAGTAACAAGTTCAGGGTATTGGGGACCCATTGCACCAATCGCCGCAACGGTTAATTCAGACATAATTGGATCAAGAGATCCCAGAAGTCGCATATTTCTAATTGTTCTGCGCATCATTCTTCGCAAAACGTATCCACGACCTTCATTGCCAGGTGTAACGCCATCACCAATGAGCATCGCTGAAGTTCGTGCATGGTCTGCAATGATTCGTAGTGAAACATCCGATTTTTCGTTGCTTCCATATTTAACGCCAGTGAGTTCAGAGGCTTTATTAAGAATCTGCATCGTTGTGTCGATTTCGTAAATATTTTCAACACCTTGAAGTAACGCAGCCATACGTTCTAAGCCAAGTCCAGTATCAATACTCTTTGCCGGAAGTTCACCTAAGATTGGAAAATCATCTTTTCCGGAGCCAACGCCGCGTTCGTTTTGCATGAAAACAAGATTCCAAACTTCCATGTAACGATTTTCATCGGCAATTGGTCCACCGGGTGCGCCGTATTCTGGACCACGGTCGTAATAAATTTCAGAGCAAGGTCCACATGGCCCTGGAACTCCCATAGACCAAAAATTATCGGCCATGTCACGACGTTGAATTCTCTCTTTTGGCACACCCATTTTTGTGTGCCAAATATCGGCGGCCTCATCGTCATCTAAATAGACAGTGACCCATAGTCGCTCTTCTGGAAAACCATATCCGCCATCGCTGACTGGGCGCGTTAATAGTTCCCACGCAAGTGCAATTGCACCTTCTTTGAAGTAATCACCGAATGAAAAGTTTCCGCACATCTGAAAAAACGAAGCGTGGCGGGTTGTCTTTCCAACTTCATCGATATCCAAAGTACGAACGCATTTTTGGACTGAAGTTGCACGCTTATAAGGAGGGGTTATTTCACCTAGGAAATAGGGCTTAAAGGGAACCATTCCAGCATTAACCAAAAGCAGATTTGGATCGTCAGCAATTAAAGAAGCTGATGGGACAACGGTATGAGTCAGCCCCTGAGTGTTACCTGATTCAAAAAAGCGCAGCCAGCGTGAACGGATCTCGGCGGATTCCACGAGTGAAAATTACTCCGCCTTCTTCTTGGAGCGTGAACGCTTAGCAGAGGCGGCAGAGATCAATGCGCCTGCAACTTTCACGGCTGAACCATTTTTATTTAAAAATGATGTTGTTGCTTCATTAACTTTTTCAGTTAAATCTTCTGCAGATTTAGTTATCCGATTCAAACTTTGCAAAGGGCCATTAACGAGCGTGACTGTTGTGTGAACTTCATCAATGAGCGGCGCGGTCTCTTCGGTCAGCGACTTTAGTGATGCTTTAGCTTCATCAATCAAACGACCAACACGAACAATCACATAAGCGATTGCAATTGCAATAATCATCAATGCGCAGCTTGCAATTATTGTCGCAATTCCACCTGGACCCATGTTGTTAGCCTACCTTAAGCGTTCTGCTTAGGCTGGCCATCGATTCCGCTTTCCTTGCGTTGCGCAGGAGTAATTGGTGTCGGTGCACCTGTAAGTGGGTCGCCGCCGCTGGCAGTTTTAGGAAATGCAATAACTTCACGGATTGAATCTGAACCTGTAAGTAGTGCACAAACGCGGTCAAGACCCAATGCGATTCCACCATGTGGAGGCGGCCCATAGTTAAATGCCTCAAGCAAGAAACCGAACTTGCTTGCAGCTTCTTCATCGCTTAAACCAATGACGCTAAATACATCTTTCTGAATTTGGCGATCGTGGATACGTATTGATCCACCACCTAATTCAGTACCGTTGAGAACAATGTCGTATGCATATGCAAGTGCGCTTGCAGGATCTTTTGCAAACGTGGCTGCAAATTCAGGTTTTGGCCCAGTGAAAGGATGATGTACTGCAGTCCATCCCCCATTATCTGTTGGCTCAAACATTGGTGCATCGACAACCCAGAGGAACTCCCACTTATCTTCAGGGATTAGGTTGCAACGTTTTCCAATTTCAAGTCTGACTGCTCCAAGTAAATTCAGCGAAGCAGTTCGCTCGCCGGCAGCAAAGAAAATTGCATCGCCAGCTTTAGCACCAGCAGCAGCTGCGATACCTGCAGCTTCGCTCTCTGAAATATTTTTTGCTACTGGTCCGCCGAGAGTTCCATCCTCATTAATCAAAATATAAGCCAGACCTTTTGCGCCTCGCGCTTTAGCCCAATCTTGCCAAGCATCAAGTTCGCGGCGAGGAGAAGAAGCACCTCCTGGCATTACAACGCTACCTACATATGGTGCTTGAAAAACTCTAAAAGTCGTCTGCGCAAAATATGCAGTCTGCTCTTGAAGTTCAAGACCAAAGCGAAGATCAGGTTTATCAGAACCGAATCGAGACATCGCATCGGCGTAGGTCATACGCGGTAGGGGTAATTGAACTGTGTAGCCAAGAGTTTCTTGCCACACTCTGGCAACAATTTTTTCCGCGACGGCCAAGATGTCCTCTTGATCGATAAATGACATCTCAATATCTAATTGAGTAAATTCTGGTTGTCTGTCTGCACGGAAATCTTCATCGCGAAAGCAACGTGCAATCTGATAATACTTTTCCATTCCAGCAACCATGAGAAGTTGTTTAAATAATTGAGGCGACTGCGGAAGGGCATACCAACTGCCAGGTTGGAGTCGAACGGGAACTAGAAAGTCGCGAGCACCTTCTGGCGTTGAGCGAGTTAAATAGGGAGTTTCGATTTCTAGAAATGCTTCTTCTTCCATAACGCGACGGATAGTCGACGTAACCTTTGAACGCAAACGTAAATTCGCCGATGGTTTTTCCCGACGTAAATCTAAGTAGCGATACTTCAAACGTACTTCTTCGGAGATATCTGAATCATTTCCAGAATCCACCGGAAAAGGTAGTGGCGCAGATTCGCTGAGTACGACTACGTCATCAGCCATTATTTCGATATCCCCAGTCGGAATATTTGAGTTTTCGTTACCTTCTGGTCTGGCTAAAACTTCACCCGTAATCTTTAAACACCACTCGGCACGCAAAGCACCGGCAATATTTTCATCTCTAATGACTACTTGAACTGAACCTGATGCATCGCGCAGATCGATAAAGGCAACCCCACCATGATCTCGACGGCGCGAAACCCAGCCTGCCAAAGTAACGGTTTGGCCTGTATTGGATTTTCTTAGCGTGCCTGCATCATGAGTTCTAAGCATAAGTAAGTTCTACATCCCTATTTCGAAAGTGCGGTGATTAATGAGTCAATCGTAACTGATGATGTGATTCCAGATTTCATCTCTTTTAACTCAACACTGCCGCTGGTTATCTCAGAATCACCTAGAACTATTACGTATTTTGCGCCACTTTTATCTGCCGCTTTCATGGCACCTTTTAATGCCCGATCTCCAAAGGCAATCTCAACGGTCTTGCCCAATTTTCTAAGTTGGGCGGCAATTTCAAGGCTCGTCCTTTTAGCTAACTCCCCCAGCGGAATTATGAAAAGGTCGGACACAAAGTCGTCACTTTCTATTAATGATTCAGCCTCTGCAGCCAGCAGAGCTCGATCTACACCTAAACCAAAACCTATTCCCGAAAGTTCTTGGCCACCTAATTCAGCCATTAAACCGTCGTAGCGACCGCCCCCACCAATTCCAGATTGAGCACCAAGAAGTTCATGCACAAATTCAAAAGTTGTGCCGGTGTAGTAGTCAAGCCCTCTTACCATCCGAGGGTTCAAAGTCCACGAAATACCCAATGCATCTAAATACTCTTTAACTTTTTCAAAATGTGCTCGCGAGGCATCACTTAAATAATCCATCAGGAGTGGCGCGCCTTGCATGGCTTGCGCAATTTCGCTTCGCTTGTCATCAAATAAACGCAATGGATTGAGTTCTGCACGTGCCTTAGTCGCTTCATCTAAATCTAATGTCGCAATGAATTTAACTAGATCTACGCGATGTGCACTTCGAGATTGCGCATCACCCAGGGATGTAATGTCCAAGCGATATTTACTTAACCCGATTGCTTTAAATCCAGCATCGGCAATTGCAATAACTTCAGCATCAATCGCTGGATCATCTAGCCCAATTGCTTCAATTCCAACTTGGTAAAACTGTCGATAACGCCCAGCCTGTGGCCGTTCTGCTCTAAAGAACGCACCTGAGTACCAGAGTTTTGCTGGCAACTGTCCGCGATCTAAACCATGTTCAATAACTGCGCGCATAACTCCAGCGGTACCTTCTGGGCGAAGCGTAATTGATCGTCCGCCACGATCTTCAAATGTGTACATCTCTTTTGAAACAACATCGGTGGATTCACCAACACCTCGAGTAAATAATTCAGTGTCCTCGAACACGGGAAGTTCAATGAGTTGATAACCCGCTTTGCGCGCTGGATTAATCAGACAGTCACGCACAAATTCAAAAGCTCTAGAACGCGGCGGGACGTACTCACTTACGCCTTTAGGTGCCTGCAATTTTGCTTTAGCCATTTAGTAACGACCCTTCAAAGCTTTCAAATATGGATTGTTTGCTTTTTCAATTCCTATTGTTGTTTCCTCATAGTGACCTGGAAGCACTCGTAAATGATCAGGTAAGGTCAAAACTTTCTTTCGCAAAGTTTGCTCCATATCTGATGCCGAACCTGATGGTAAATCTGTTCGCCCAATCGAACCAGAAAATAGAACATCGCCGCTGACTAATAACTCATTATCAACTTCAAACATGAGGGAACCCGCTGTATGCCCTGGGGCATGAATTGCTTTGAACTTCATGCCTACTAAATCAATGACTTCCCCATTGCGTAACTCACGTACGTCCGCGGGTTCAACAAAATCTCCAGCACAATATGTCTCGATAAATTCACTCCCATGAATTTTCGCCGGAGCGGCAAGGGCTTCTCGATCGAGTGAATGAATATATGCCGGAATTGAATAGCCATCGGCTATTGGTTGAATTGAAAATGTGTGATCAAGATGCCCATGTGTTGCGATAACTGCAACAGGTTTCAAAGAGTGCTTTTTGAGTAGATCTTCCAAAGCGAGGCAGATATCGGGCATGCCTGGGTCAATTACTACGCATTCGCTGCCGGCTTTCGGGGCGATAACCCAACAGTTCGTGGCAAAAAGCGGTGCGACAAATGAATCTACAAACACCGTCACCACCCCCTGTTTTCACGCTCAATATCGCCTCGATTGACGCTCCTAGCAGTAGACAGGGTACCTTTTACCTCCGCACGATTCACGCTCATACGGGGTGCGCCTCGGGTGAGCACGCACACTGATAGCGACGTTCTACATCAGAACAACGCGCTGAAAGGGAACCACACCATGAGCGAATTCAATCCAACACATCAAGCAAGTGCAGCCTCTGCATTAATCGGAGATCCATCGGCCTTTGGTCGAGTCGGAGAAGATGGCACGGTTTATGTCCGTACGCCTTCCGGAGAAAAGGCAGTTGGTTCCTATCCAGGCAAATCAGCAGAAGAGGCTTTGTCTTATTTTGTTAGAAAATTTGAAGCCCTTGCTTCCGAAGTAGCTCTTTTAGCTGCTCGAATTAAAAGCGGAGCACTCGTTCCATCTGATGCCTATGCTGCAGTTAAAAAATTGCGCGAACAGGTTAAGGAACTCAATGGTGTTGGCGATCTTGAAGCACTTTCAGTTTCAGTAGAGCAAATTGAACCGCTCATCGAAGGACATCGTGAGGCCTATGAAGCAAAGAAGGCTGCTGAAACTGCAGCTAAGGCCGCTCGCCGTGAACAAATTATTATTGAAAAAGAAAAAATCGTTGCTGAGGCAGAAAGCCTTGCACTCTCTGAGAGTTGGAAAACTACCGGCGATCGCTTGAAAACTTTGCTTGATGAATGGAAATCTGCACCACGTCTTGATAAGAAAGAAGATGCAGAACTGTGGAAGCGTTTCTCGTCTTCAAGAAATAAATTTGACAAGCGACGTCGTACACACTTTGCCGAAATGGAATCAGTACAAAAAACTGTAACTGATGCCAAGAAAGCAATCATTGAAGAGGCAGAAAAGCTCGCTACTTCTACTGAGTGGGTTCCGACCGCAAAGCGTTTTAAATCTCTCATGGACGCTTGGAAGGCTGCCGGACGTGGACGTCCAAGTGATGATGCAAAAATGTGGGCTCGTTTCAAGGCTGCCCAAGATCAGTTCTTTACCGCTAAGAATGCCGACCTAGAAAAGCGCGATGTCACAATGGCTGCCAATCTCATTAAGCGCGAAGAACTTGCTGTTGAAATTGAAGCGCTTTTGCCAATTACTGATTTGAACAATCAAAAGAAGGCGTTGCGCGAACTGCTTAATATGTGGGCAAAAGTTGGCATGACCCACCGTGACAAGCGCGCAGCTTTGGATGCCAGAGTTAACGCCGTCGAAACCGCCTTCAAAGAGGCCGAAGCAGAGGTTTGGAGAAAAACAGATCCAGCGGCGAAGGCAAGAGCACAAGAAGTTGTTGCTCAACTCAACGACTCAATTGCAAACTACGAAAAGATTGCTGCTAAATCTGAAGCTGCCGGAAATGCTAAGAAAGCTACAGAGGCACGTGAATCTGCTTCGGCCAGACGAGTATGGCTTGAAGAGGCCGAAAAGAGTTTGGCAGAATTTAGTTAATTGTTAGTCGTGCGATAAACGTCGTACACGCCTTCAATCTGTCGTACCGCCGCTAGAACCGCATCTAAGTGAGTCGCATCCGCCATTTCAAAAGTAAATCGTGAAATTGCGGTGCGATCCTTTGATGTATTAACTGCTGCGCTGAGAATGTTTACGTGCTGATCTGAAAGCGTCCTTGTAACATCGGCTAAGAGTGATGCACGATCTAAAGCCTCTACTTGAATATTTACTAGGAAAATGCTTGCTGCTCCCAATCGCCACGTCACATTAACGGTTCGATCCTTTTGATTGAGCAGTAAATCTGCAGCATTCGTGCAGTCGGCGCGGTGAATCGATACGCCACTTCCCTTGGTAATAAAGCCCATTATTGAATCCCCCGGAACTGGGGTACAGCATCGTGCTAGTTTTACAAGCACATCATCAGCGCCTTCGACATCGACAGCGTTACTAGAACGTCGAGTTGTAGGTGCGCGAGTTTGAAACGCCTCCATTGTAGGTTCGGGATGAGAATCCTCTGAACCCATCGAAACAATTAATTTATCAATTATTGATGCGGCCGAGACATGTCCATCGCCAACGGCGCAATACAACGCTTCAATATCAAGATAGCGAAGCTCGTGTGCCAACTCTAATAAAGAATGGCCGGCAAAAATCTTTTGAAGCGGCAATCCAGCTTTTCGCATCTGCCTAGCAATTGATTCTCTGCCGGCATCAATTGCTTCCTCGCGACGTTCTTTGCTAAACCAAGCCTTAATCTTTGATCTAGCTCGCGGGCTTTTTACAAAATTTAACCAGTCACGACTTGGACCTGCATGCTCACCTTTGTTGGTAACAATCTCAACAACGTCGCCATTACTTAATCTGGATTCAAGCGGAACTAGTCGACCATTTACTTTTGCTCCTGCACAACGAATTCCAACGTCCGTATGAACCGAGAAAGCAAAGTCGACTGGCGTTGAACCACTAGGAAGTGCAACAACGCTGCCCTTAGGCGTGAATACAAAGACCTCTGGGGTACCTAAATCAAAGCGCAATGCTTCTAGAAATTCAGATGGGTCCTCGGTCTCCTTTTGCCATTCATGGAGTTGGCGAAGCCAGAGCATCTCAGGCGAACTTTCATTATTTTCATGGCCCTGTTTGTATTTCCAATGGGCAGCGATTCCGTACTCGGCGCGCGAATGCATGTCATATGTACGAATTTGAATCTCAATCGCTTTTCCCGTCGGACCAATAACCGTTGTGTGAAGGGATTGATAGAGATTGAACTTAGGCATCGCGATGTAGTCCTTGAACCGACCAGGGACCGGACTCCATCTAGCGTGAATCGCACCCAAAACCGCATAACAATCGCGAACATCTTCTACTAGTACACGGATGCCGACTAGATCGTAAATATCGTTAAATTCTCGACCTCGAACCACCATCTTTTGATAAACAGAGAAGAAATGTTTCTGTCGGCCAGTTACCGTTGCTTGAATTCCATCGTTTTGTAAATCCTCAGTCAAGATTGCGATTGCATCGTGAGTTAATTTATCTCTCGATGGAGAACGCTCAGCCACCAAACGTGTTATCTCTTCATATTTTTTTGGTTCAAGTACAGCAAAAGATAAATCTTCTAATTCCCACTTGATTGCATTCATTCCCAAACGATGAGCAAGAGGTGCGTAGATATCTAAAGTCTCTCTCGCTTTTCTTGATGCGCTCTCTGAAGATACGTACTTCCACGTTCTGGCGTTGTGCAGACGATCGGCTAGTTTGATAACTAAAACTCGAATGTCCCTAGACATTGCAACAACCATTTTACGAACGGTTTCAGCTTCGGCAGTTGGGCCATACGTTAATTTATCGAGTTTAGTAACACCATCTACTAGCCCAGCAATTTCATCGCCGAAGTCATGTTTGAGTTCTTTGAGCGAATATTCAGTATCTTCAACGGTGTCATGTAATAGTGCAGCAATGATCGTTTCAGTGTTTAAGCCCAACTCCGCCAAAATATTGGCAACGGCAACTGGGTGCGTTATGTAGGCCTCACCAGATTTGCGGAGTTGGCCTAAGTGCGCTTTTTCGGCGACAACAAAGGCCCGCTCAACATCGGTGAAATCGCTACCGGCATGATTTTCTTTGAGCGCACTTATTACTGGTGCAATCAAAGTATTCATCGTTTAGTAATTATTTACGGTTTTTGCGCTTTGGCTGATTACGTGGACCGCGTCGCTCACCTGTTGGCACGGTTGCAGTAACTGCGGCTGGAGCCGGAGTTCCGCGACCATTAACACGCTTAGCTAAAGCAATCATTGCTGGCTCTTTTTCGCGCAGTTGTGCCAAAACAGGAGGTGCAATAAAGACTGAAGAATACGTACCAATCGCTAAACCAATAAAGAGTGCAAGTGAGAGATCCTTCAAAGTTCCAGCACCAAGTAAACCTGCGCCAACAAATAGAATCGAACCTACTGGCAACAAAGCGATGAAGGAAGTATTGAACGAGCGAACAAGAGATTGGTTAACGGCCAAGTTCACGGCTTGTGAGTATGTGCTCTTAGAATTTGCAGTAATTGTTCGGGTGTTTTCACGTACGCGGTCGAAGACCACAACTGTGTCATAGAGTGAATAACCGAGAATCGTTAGGAAACCAATCACCGTCGCAGGCGTGACATCAAAACCAATCAGGGCATACACCCCAACAGTAATAAATACGTCATGCACAACCGCGATAATCGAAGCGATAGCCATCTTTGGTTCAAAAGCCATCGCCAAATAGAGAACTACGACGATCAAGAAACCGATCAAACCGTAGAGCGCCTTGCGAGTAATCTCTTTGCCCCATGAAGGTCCAATAATT
The DNA here is from genome assembly GCA_903852815.1 of uncultured Actinomycetes bacterium. Classification (GTDB taxonomy): domain Bacteria; phylum Actinomycetota; class Actinomycetes; order Nanopelagicales; family Nanopelagicaceae; genus Planktophila. Next base: position 15,803 of record CAINRW010000085.1, on the reverse strand, counting down.
TGAGAGTCAATTGACTCAACGGCCACTGAGAATTTAGCGGCGAGTGCATCTTGCACTGCATTGTTTTCTACTGAAGTTAGTGCGCCAGTTTGAACGCGTACTTTATCTGTTCCAATATTTTGAACAATGATTTCTCCCGGAATCCCAGTTGCTGCGACCGCAGAGCGAGCATCTTCGATCGATGCCCCAGCTTTGGAAACAGTAAATGAAGATCCACCCTTGAACTCGATTCCAAGATGTAATCCCTGAATTGAAAGAGCTCCGATTGAGAGCAAAATAAATAGAGCCGAGACGGCATACCAGCGACGGCGTCGACCAATAAAATCTATTGAAGTCTCACCGCGATAAAGACGTCCGCCTAAACCTGAAAGTTTCGACATTATTTATGCCTCCTTTGGAGCGGACAGTGTTCCGGTGCTCTTTGCAGAAAGACCAGAGAAGCGATGTCCTGATGAGAAGAATGAGAATCGAGCCAAAATAGTAAGTAGTGGCTTTGTGAAAACAAAGACCACAATTAAGTCAACCAATGTTGTTAGACCGAGGGTGAATGCAAAACCACGGACACCACCAACAGCAAAGAAGTAGAGAAGAACTGCGGCGATAATTGAAACAAAGTCGGCTACGAGAATTGTTCTACGTGCGCGTGACCAACCAGTTTCAACTGCAGTTCGCAGAGTTCTACCTTCGCGAATCTCATCTCGAACGCGTTCAAAGTAAACAATGAACGAGTCAGCAGTAACACCGATTGCAACGATAGCTCCAGCGATTCCAGCCAGAGTCAAAGTAAATCCGATCCACTTTCCAAGCAGTAGGAATAGTAGATAAACCAGAGAACCTGCGATCATCAGTGAGCCAACCGTTACTAGTCCTAAACCACGATAGTAAAGAAGTGAGTAAAGAAGAACTAAACCAAGACCAATACCGCCAGCTAGCAATCCGGCATTGAGTTGATCAGCGCCAAGCGTTGGTGAAACTTGCTGAACTTCTCCGCGATCGAAGGCAAGTGGCAAAGCACCGTATTTCAAAACATTTGCTAAATCTTGTGCTTCAAGTTGCGTAAAGCTGCCAGTAATTTGTGCATTACCTGATGGAATCGCTTCAGTAATTCGAGGCGCAGAAACTACTAAACCATCGAGAACAATTGCTACTTGATTCAGTGGAGTTGCTAATGAAGTAACTCGCGCTGTCAGTGCACCAAAAGCTTTAGTGCCTTCGCCATTAAATGTCAGCATTACATACCAAGCACTTCCGCCTTGAGTGTCAATGCCTGCAGATGCTTTTGAAATCTGTCGGCCAAGAACTTCAGCAGGTGCCAAAATATATTTATTTTGTCCAGCACGATCGCAACCCACGATTGTGTCTGTAGGTGAATCTGTTCCAGAGCCTTGAAGGTTTTCTGCCTTTGTACAGTCAAGAGCTGCAAACTTTGCATTGACATCAGCGCTCACTCCAGCAACTGGAGTTGCATTGGGATCTGCTTTACCTGTTGAGGTTGCAGATGCAAGAACTTGGCGGAATCGCAATTCTGCGGTCTGACCAACTAATTCAACAACACGACGACCCGTATCTCCTGGAACTGAAATAACAATCTGACGATTGGTTCCACTTCCCTGCGCAGCAACTTCAGATTCAGCAACACCGAGTGAATTAACGCGCTGGCGAATAATTGAGACGGCTTGATCGATAGCTTCATTAGTTACTTTTCCACTCTCGCCAGGAGCGATACGTGGTTGAAGTGTGACTGAAGTTCCGCCACGAAGATCAAGACCTAAACGAACGGCAGTTGCGCCTTGAATGAAAACGAGACCAGTGAGTGCAATGAGCACCAAAGCCAATATCGCTAACGAACGAAGCGGACGTCCAGCCGTCTTTACTGGTTTATTAGTAGTAGACATAGTGGCGCAGTCTATGCGTCTGTTGCTGGTGTGTCGAAAAGCGAGGCAAATTGCGCGGGTGGTGTCCGTCCTATGTGGGCAAAGCCGGCACTTGTTGCCACGCGACCTCTTGGGGTTCTAGCCATCAGGCCATTTCGCACCAGAAAGGGCTCGGCCACTGACTCAACCGTCTCAATCTCTTCACCGACGGCAATTGCAAGAGTTGAAAGTCCTACTGGTCCACCATTAAATCGCTCCACCAGGGCTACCAATACGCCGCGGTCGAGGCGGTCTAGACCCAATTCATCTACTTCATACATCTCAAGTGCTGCACGCGCATCTTCGAGGGTGATCACCTGGCTGCGTTTAACTTGTGCGTAATCTCGAACTCGTCGCAACAATCTGTTGGCAATTCGCGGGGTTCCACGTGAGCGACCCGAGACTTCAACGATTGCATCGTGATTGATTTCGATATCGAGTAAATGGGCACTTCGGGAGATAACTTGAGCTAACTCGGAGTCATCATAAAAATCCAAATGCGCCGTAAATCCAAAACGATCGCGCAAAGGACTCGGCAACAATCCAGCTCTTGTGGTTGCACCTACCAAAGTGAAATGTGGAAGTTGAAGGGGTATCGCCGTTGCACCTGGGCCTTTGCCAACGACGATGTCAACTCGAAAATCCTCCATCGCTAAATACAACAACTCTTCAGCAGGTCTAGGAAGTCGATGTATTTCATCAAGGAAAAGAATTTCACCTTCAACTAGCGATGAAAGAATTGCAGCAAGATCGCCAGCGTGCGTAATTGCCGGGCCACTTGTGATTCGAATTGGCGCTTGCATTTCGCTAGCCAAAATTAATGCCAAAGTAGTTTTTCCTAGTCCTGGTGGGCCCGATAACAAAATATGGTCAGCTGGTTTATTTCTATGTCTTGCCGCCGTTAACAACACATCTATCTGTTCGCGTACACGATGTTGACCGATGAAGTCATTAAGATTTTTTGGTCTAAGGGCTTGCTCAAGTGCGGACTCTTCATTTTTTATTTGCGATGCAACTAGTCGATCTTCGTTATCAGCCACGTGAACTCTTTCCGCTAGCTAAAGCAAATTTGAGAAGTTCGCTCAGTTCGACCTGTGCAGGATCTCGCTGATCTTCACGCAAACTATTTACAACTTCAGTAATTGCATTGTCGGATTCCTTGGGTGAGAAGCCAAGTGAAACAAGAGCGCTGGTTAACTGTTCGCGCCAAGGCGGTTGATGACCCTTGTAACTTCCGCTCTCTGAGAAGTCATGAATCTTTCCCTTTAACTCCAAGATCATTCGTTGTGCACCTTTTTTCCCAATTCCAGGGACACGTTCAAGTGCTGATACATCATCGGAGGAAATGGCACGTGCTAAATCTTCACCTGTTAGTGCACCCATTATTGAGAGTGCGACTTTCGGTCCGATTCCAGAAACCGTTTGTACGAGTTCAAATAGATTTCTAGTCTCATCAGAGATAAATGCAAATAGCGTTAAAGAATCTTCGCGTACTACCAGGGAAGTGAAAACTGTGGCTTGCGCACCCAATGTGAGAGCCGAACTTGTTTTCGAATGTACAAATGCGCTGTATCCGACTCCCCCAACTTCGATGACAATGCGCTCAGCAGATATTGAGCGAATAGTTCCAGTAAGTGTTGAAATCATTTAGGCACGCAATTTTCTCAGTCGATTTTTCTCTGCCACAACGGCTTCGTTAATTCTTGCCGTTGACCCACCACGCCAGATGTTACAGATTGCCAAAGCAAGCGCATCGGTTGCATCAACAGGTTTTGGCATCGAATCAAGGTTGAGAATTTTTTGAACCATCTGTGCAACTTGTGCTTTATTGGCACGACCGGATCCAGAAACCGCCGCTTTCACTTCACTTGGCGTGTGCATCATCACTGGAATTCCAGATTTAGCTGCGAGTAATAAGGCAACACCCGCGGCTTGGCCCGTACCCATGACGGTGCGCACGTTGTGCTGGGCAAAAACTCGCTCAACGGCAATCACATCGGGTTTCCACACAGTGATCCATTCATTGAGCGCTTTATCGATTTCAAGTAAACGCGACTCCAAAGCAAAATCTGTTGGAGTCATGATTACACCAACTGCAACCATCGTAAGCGGTAAACCTGCAACACCTTCGACGATTCCGATGCCACAACGCGTCAGACCAGGATCAATACCTAGTACGCGCATGTGGCTCACCCATTTCTCAAATTGCTGCTGGCTAATAGCCTAAGGCGTAATGCGTGGGAAGTTATTCTAGGCTCGCCATAACCTCATCTGAAACATCGAAGTTGCTATACACATTTTGAACATCATCTAACTCTTCAATCGCATCAATGAGTTCGAAAACTTTCTTTGCACCATCTGCATCCAATGGAATCGACATTGATGGCAAAAACGATGAGTCAGCGGATTCGTAATCAATTCCCGCATTTTGTAGTGCAGTACGAACTCCCACAAGATCAGCTGGTTCGCAAACGATTTCAAATGATTCACCTAAATCATTTACTTCTTCTGCGCCAGCTTCAAGAACTGCTTCAAGAACTGCTTCTTCAGTTAGCGCTCCCACTTTGTTAACAATGATTACACCCTTGCGATTAAACAGATATGAAACAGAACCAAGATCTGCCATGGAACCGCCATTGCGAGTTACTGCAACTTTAATTTCAGAGGCCGAGCGATTTCTATTATCGGATAAACACTCAATCATGATGGCCACGCCATTTGGTCCGTAGCCCTCATACATGATCGTGATCCACTCTTTAGCTCCAGCTTCTAAGCCTGCGCCACGTTTGATTGCGCGTTCAATATTGTCAGCCGGCATGGAGGATTTCTTGGCCTTAGTGACTGCGTCATAGAGCGTTGGGTTGCCATCCATATCGGCGCCACCATTTCGAGCAGCAACTTCAATCGCACGAATTTGCTTTGCAAAAACTTTTGCACGGCGGCTATCGATAATCGCCTTTTTATGCTTGGTTGTTGCCCATTTGGAATGGCCCGACATGGCTTACACCTTCATTTCTTCAATTAGTTACGCAAACAAATACTTACTTTACCTTCTCTAATGCTGGCCTTGCCACTTCCTCGATGAAATAGCGATGTATTCGATGATCCCCAGTCAATTCGGGGTGAAATGATGTGGCAAACAAACTCTTAGATCGCACTGCCACTGGATGTGATTCCACTGATGCCAGGATTTGAACATCGGGGCCGGTTTTTTCAACCCAGGGCGCACGGATAAATACGGCACGAACTTTGGCCGCTGAGCCATCTGCAAAATCGATATCACTTTCGAAGGAATCAACTTGTCGGCCAAAAGCATTTCTACGAACAGTTATATCTAAACCACCAAAAATCTTTTGTCCAACCTTTGCATCGAGAACTTCATTGGCCAGCAAAATCATTCCTGCGCAGGACCCATAGACCGGCATCCCTTGTGAAATGCGCGCTTTGATAAGGTCATAGAGACCAAAGATTTCAGAGAGTTGACCAATAGTTGTGGACTCTCCCCCAGGCAAAACCAAAGCATCAACTTCTGCAAGTTCACTGGGACGGCGAACTTCGATTGGATTTATATTGCAAGCATTGAGCGCCTTGATGTGTTCTCGAACATCACCTTGGAGTGCAAGAACTCCGACCTTCATGGTTATAGAAAAACTACCAACCACGTTCGGCAAGACGGTGTGGTGCTGGAAGATCTGCAACGTTAATTCCCACCATTGCTTCACCTAAGCCACGGGAGGCATCGGCAATGACCTTTGCATCATTCCAAAACGTAGTCGCCTTAACACATGCAGCTGCACGTTCTGCCGGATTTCCGGATTTGAAAATTCCTGAACCGATAAATACTCCATCAGCGCCCATGCTCATCATCAGCGCGGCATCGGCTGGAGTTGCAATTCCACCGGCAGTAAATAGAACCACTGGAAGCTTTCCGCTTTGCGCAACTTCTTTCACCAATTCATACGGTGCTTGTAACTCTTTTGCAGCAACATAGAGTTCATCTTCGCGCATTGAAGAAAGGCGACGGATTTCTCCGCCAATCTTTCGCATATGTTGCATGGCATTAGAAACATCGCCAGTTCCTGCTTCACCCTTTGAGCGAATCATTGCTGCACCTTCATTAATACGGCGCAAAGCCTCACCTAAATTTGTAGCTCCACAAACGAAGGGAACAGTGAAATCCCACTTATCAATATGGTTTTCATAATCAGCAGGTGTGAGAACCTCAGATTCGTCGATGTAGTCAACGCCAAGGGATTGCAAGACTTGAGCTTCCACGAAATGTCCGATGCGAGCTTTTGCCATTACGGGAATTGATACCGCAGCTTGGATTTTTTCAATCATGTCAGGATCTGACATACGGGCAACTCCGCCTTGCGCGCGAATATCTGCAGGGACTCGCTCTAATGCCATGACCGCAACTGCGCCGGCATCTTCAGCAATCTTTGCCTGTTCGGCATTGACTACGTCCATAATCACGCCGCCTTTGAGCATCTCTGCCATGCCGCGCTTTACTCTGCCTGTGCCTTTAACTTCTGACATGTAATTTCACTCGCCTTCGCTGATGTAAGAGGTCCATCCTACTTTGACTTTGCCGGACTCGCGCTCGCAGAAGGAGTAGCTACCACGTAGGTAAAGGTCGGTTCATTATCAGTCAGCGCGACCCAGACTTGACCTGGCGCAAAGTTCACAGCCGTTCCATCGGCAAGCGTCCAGTTAGTTCCAGACTCTGGGGTTGGGCGAGACCAGTTGGCCTCAAAAGATTTGCCATCACGCAAAATATATCCACGGCCGACTCCAACGGTCTGAGAAAAAGGAGTGATGCCTCCAACTTTGTCGTGATACTCGGAAGGGGTTATAGAAACCAACTGGATCACCAACGTTGTCGGTCCGAGAACTTTGCCTGATTCGGCAAGATTGATTTTTGAGTTATGCATAAGCAGCCAGCGCTTTTCTTCTGGCGACCATGTTGCTTTGTAACCAGCAGCAGGCCAATAAAGTGCGACCATTGACACTTCTTTTCCACCATCGGGTGCGCTACCAAAGTTCCATCCGACAGAACCAGCACGATCAATTTGATAGTTATTTTCAACAGTCTTTGCCATTAATAAATCGGCACGTAAAACCATTGCATATGGTTGTACGCGATTTGGATCGGTTGTGTAAATCCTTGGCGACTGTGCCTGTGCACCTAAATTTTGTAAATATGCCGCGGCGATTACTGGCAGAAGCTTTCGTTGGGCGCCGCTATAGGCAAAAGCTACGCGACCATATTGTCGCAAGATATCTATATCTGAAATTCGTGCACTTCGTACCGGGCCAATTCGAGTTGGAATTATTGAGGAGAAAACCGCAGCTAAACGTGTAAGTCCACCTTCGACTTGCTCGATGTAAACAACATCTGCATCTTCTAAACCAATTTGAGGATGCGCTGAATTTGTATCGTCAACCTTTACAACTAAAACTGGCCCGTTAGTTCCTTCGCGCCCGCTCAACGCATTCTTTTCAGTTTTCTTAGGGGTGATTTTTGAAATTGACTGTGAAATTGAAGCGCAGCCAGTTAGCAAAACCGAAAGTGCGGTGATTAGTACGAGAATCTTCTTTTTATAAAACATCAGACTCAAACTCATATGTCACGGGAAGTGGCGCAGTACCAGCAAGACGAAAACTTCTCACAATCAATTTTTTGCGAACCATCTGAGTAGATGAGACAGCATCGGTATGCATGGCAATCGCCACTCGAATTTTCTCAGTTAACAACGAAAGCTCCTTCAGTAACGCATGCTCCAAATCACTTGGTGCATCTTGACTATCAGCGAGCAGTAACCCTAAAGCACCCGATAATCCACTTTCAGCCATTGAGCGATTTTGAATTTCGGCGTCGCGCGCTTGATAGGCCGCACCCGTTAAAAGCATTGAGGATGCTGGATCTGCTAAACCACTATGTGCAATTTCTAAAGCCACTGCTGCCCGTTTTTGTAGAAGAACATCGAGATTGGCCCAACTTGTTTCCACGCGATGATGGAGGCGATCTAAGCGCGAGGCCAAGAAAGATAAGTACCACAAAATAAGCAACAGAAAAAAGATTGCTGCGACAAAACTTTTCATCGCTTCTCCTCATCTCTTGAAAGAAAACGATTCCACGGACGGGCATCAGAGCCAACCGAGACACCGCTTCCGCCGACAATTGCCATTTCATACACTGAGAAAATCTGCTGCGCGACAACATCCCAATCAAATTCTTGCGCATGTATTTGGCCCTGGCGTGAGAGTGCTTCACGCTTTGCGGGATCGCGCAATAAATCGATAATCACTTTTGCTAAATCAGTTGAATCCTCGGACTTAAACAACGCCCCAAACTCCCCCGCGCCTAACAAAGAATCAAAAGCAGGAATATCACTTGCAACAACACATGCGCCACCAGCTAACGCCTCGGCCAAAATAATTCCAAATGATTCGCCGCCAGTATTAGGTGCAACATAGAGCGATACCGAAGACATGAAGTCAGCTTTATCCTCTTCGCTAATTCGACCAAGGAATTCAAAACGATTCAATAACTGCTTATCGATGTTTTTCTTAGTTTCTTCGATATCGCCTGGACCTGCAACTAAAACTCTGACATCGGGTGCAAATCTAGAAATTATTGGAAGTGCGTCAACTAATACTTGTAAACCTTTTCGGGGCTCATCAAATCGTCCAATAAATCCAATTGTGTTTCCAGTCCACTTACTTTGCGCGCTGCCTTGTGAATAACGCTTTGCATAAATTCCATTGGGAATTATTACGGCATCGGTTTCTAAGTGATCTGTTAACGTTAAACGTGCAGCCTCTGAAACGGCAATGCGGGCCGACAGTTTTTCTATTGCGGGCTCAAGAATTGGACCAATTGCAAAGATAACTTTTTGACGTTTTGCCGCCGCATGAAAAGTTCCCACCATTGGACCCTCTGCTGCCCAGCAGGCTAGTAGCGAAATTGACGGAATAGCTGGCTCATGTAAATGCAATAAATCAAAGTTGCCAGAAGAGATCCATGATTTAACCCGCGCATAAGCAATCGGACCAAAAAGTACACGGGCAACTGCGCCGTTGTAAGGGATTGAAATCGGTTTACCTGCACTTACGACATAGCCAGGTAACTTCTCTTCATCAATTGCAGGTGCTAATACCGAAACTTCGTGACCAGCAGTTATCAGATACTCAGCTAAATCTCGAATATGGTTTTGAACGCCGCCTGGTGTATCCCAACCATAGGGACAAACAATTCCAATCCGTAATTTCTTGGTCAGCATTAATTGCGGTCCTTGAAATCGCCATCAATCCAAATTCGCTGCATCATGTGCCAATCTTGGGGATTTTGGGAAATGCCTTGAGCAAAATGATCCGCAGAGAGTTGAACGAGCACTTGAACTTTTTCACTTTCACTTCCTACGGTTGGAATCTCAATCGTTGCAAGATCAATGTGAATTCCGGCATCGTTGTAGGTGATGTAAGCACTGATGAGTGGCGCATTAGTTCGCAAAGCCAGCAAAGCTGGACCAGCCGGCATACGTGCAGGTCCCCCGAAAAAAGTTACGTCAATTCCAGTGCGCGATAAATCTCGATCCGCAGCAAGGGCCACAACGCAGCCAGACTTTAGGCGTTGCATCAAAGTTGGAATGACTCGACCATCAAGAGGTAGCGCTTCCATGCCAAAATCGGCTCGATACTGCATAAATTTCTTAAAGAGTTTTTCAGGTTTTAGATGCTCGGCAACAGTTACTAACTTTGCACCTTTCGCGCAGAAATACGCCGCTGCATGATCATAATTTCCGCAGTGAGGCAGCGTCACAATTACACCATTGCCTCGTGCAATCGCATCTAAAAGGATATTTTCATCATTGAACGTTACTGTCGAAAGGATGCGCGCTTTAGTCCAGTCAGGAAATCTAAACGTGTCACACCAATATCTCAATGCAGAGCGCATTGCCCTGTAGAGAAGAAGTTCTAAATCTAATTCTGTGATTCCTGGTTGTGTTCTAGCTAAATTACTGCGCAATCGCCGAACGCTTTTTCCATTTTTCTTCACTAGATAATCAGCAACTTTGTTGGCTTTCGAGTAAACAAATTTTTCAGGCAGCCATCTCAAAATTCGCCAAGCGGCAAAGTAGCCCTGTGCAGTTAAACTCTCAAACATTTCGTAACGCTTTTCGCACTATGAGCATTCTTTGAATCACGGTTATCACACCAAGTATGGCAAGTAGCCACATTCCAAATGCAAGTACATATGGGACATCAAAACCATTAAGACCTATTGCAAAAAGTGCGATGATGAGGCGCTCAGTTCTTTCGGCGATTCCGCCTGAACATTGAATCGAGAAACTTTCAGCTTTAGCCCTGATGTAAGGCACAAGAATTCCAGTCACCATCGTGACCATCACAACATAAACAAGTGCGTCATTGTTTTTGGTTAAATAAACTGCAAGTCCCAACAAAATCGCCGAATCAGTTACCCGATCGATAGTTGAATCTAGAAAACTTCCCCACTTGCTGGCACCTTTTTTCGAAATTCGTGCCATGGCACCATCAAATAAATCACTTAAGGCAAAGGCCATAATCACGGCAGTTCCAGTAATAAATTCGGCGCGCGGATAGAAAAATAATGCTGAGAAGACAACCCCGAAAGCGCCTACCCACGTGACTGCATTGGGCGTAATTCCTGCGCGCAAAGCGGCAGAGGCTACGGGTGTTATTAATCTCGTAACCGCGGGTTTCAAAGAAGCGCTAATCATCAGGGCTCATCGTAGGCTGAGCCAGTGCAGAATTACACATCCCCGCGCAATATCGCCATCTATGGGCACGAAAGCGCTGGGCCCGAGAAAGTTGCCGAGGCGTTGGGGGCGAAGTTTGCACCCGAAATTTCAAGTGAGTTCGAGTGCGCGATTTTTGTGATTAATCCAAACACAGGAATTGATAGCGACACGATTTCTACCTGGCAATCTTTGGATGACTTCCTCACGCCACGCATGGTTGTAGTTACCGAATTGCAATCCGGTTTAGGCGATTTCGATGATGCAGTGATGTTAGCAACTCGAACTTTGGACCAAGTTGTAACACCATATTTAGTTTTACATGCAGAAGATGGATTGCCCTGCGCATTAATTTCGCTCATAGATATGACAATTATTGATTATTCGACCAAACCAGAAGTTAGGCGTGCGTGCGAAGCTGAACATGAAACTTTGGTTCAGGAGTTTCGCGCCGAATACATTGAGTTAGCAACATCTTTTGGCGAAGGTGCCTTCGCCGCAGGAGTTCTATTTCCCGCAATACCGTTGTGGATCGAAAAAGGTATTGGCATTAAAGAAGTTAATGAATATTTAGATCAGCTAAGCAACTAATTACCAGGCTGCGGCGATCTCATCACGAGTTAAATTTAAAAGTTGTGGCAAAACTTTAGTCTTACCAATAATCGGCATAAAGTTTACATCCCCGGACCAACGTGGGACTACATGCTGGTGAATATGTTCAGCGACTCCAGCTCCAGAAACCGCCCCCTGGTTCATGCCCAAGTTAAAACCCTCTGGACTGGAAACTTTGCGAACAGTTTTCATGGCATGAGCTGTGAGTTCAAAAATCTCATCCCGCTCGTCACTTGTTAGATCCGTTAAATCAGGTACATGTCGATATGCGCACACCAGTAAATGCCCTGGGTTGTATGGATAGAGATTCATTACAACGAATGCGCTTTTGCCTCGGTGAACGATTAAACCCTCTGCATCTTCCAACGTTGGGATTCTGCAAAAAGGACAGGGAACTTCGTTATCAGCTAAAGGCCTATTTTCACCGCGCAGGTATTCAAGGCGATGTGGTGCCCATAAGCGCTGCCAGCCGTCAGGAATACCTGCGCCATCTATAGACATGGATTAAACCTGTGTCCGTTCGATGATGCACTTCTTAATCTCTTCGATTGCATCTGCAATTGGAATTCCATTTTTCTGTTCACCATTGCGATAACGGAATGAAACGGCACCTGCAGCCATATCTTCCTCACCTGCGATAACCATGAATGGAATCTTTTGCATTTGGGCATTGCGAACTTTCTTCTGCATGCGATCATCGGATGCATCTAATTCGGCTCGAATACCTGCGCGTTTCATATCTTTAATTACTTGCGCTAAATAATCTGAAAACGCATCGGCAACTGGAATTCCAATTGCTTGAACTGGAGCAAGCCATGGTGGGAATGCACCAGAGTAATGCTCGGTGAGAACCCCAAAGAAACGTTCGATTGAACCAAACAATGCACGGTGAATCATTACCGGACGTTGACGTGATCCATCAGCGGCAGAGTATTCAAGTTCAAAACGCTGTGGCAATTGGAAATCAACTTGAATCGTGGACATCTGCCACGTTCTTCCGATTGCATCTTTCGCTTGTACGGAGATTTTAGGTCCGTAAAAAGCAGCCCCACCTTCATCGAGAACAAGTTCAAGATTTTGTGCCACTGCAGCTTTTCGCAAAGTCTCAGTAGCCTCTATCCAATCAGCATCGTCCCCAACGAATTTTTCAGGATTCTTAGTTGAAAGTTCCAAGTAAAAATCATTTAAACCGTAATCGCGCAGCAAGTTCAAAACGAAAGTTAATAATGAATCAAGTTCGCCAGCCATCTGATCTTTGGTGCAATAGATGTGGGCATCATCTTGCGTAAAACCACGGGCACGAGTTATGCCATGAAGCACGCCAGATTTTTCGTAGCGATAAACCGTTCCAAATTCGAACAGTCTCAAAGGTAATTCGCGATAAGAACGTTGGCGAGACTGGAAAATTAAATTATGGAACGGACAGTTCATTGGTTTCATGTAGTACTGCTGTCCAGGCTTTTTAATCGTTCCATCAGCATGGAGTTCTTCATCCATAATCATTGGTGGATACATTCCTTCTGAATACCAATCAAGGTGTCCAGATTTTTCAAATAAAGCCGCTTTGGTTATGTGCGGTGAATATACAAATTCATAATCCTCATCTTCGTGGCGCTTGCGTGAGTAATCCTCCATTGCTCGGCGAATGATTCCGCCCTTTGGATGAAACACTGCAAGACCCGAACCAATTTCTTCGGGAAACGAAAATAGATCGAGTTCGGTACCTAAACGTCGGTGATCGCGCTTTTCGGCCTCTGCAAGAAGTTCCAAATGAGCATTGAGCTCATCTTGAGATGGCCACGCAGTTCCATAAATGCGTTGAAGCATTGGATTCTTTTCAGAACCTCGCCAGTATGCAGCCGCGCTTCGCATCAACTTAAAGGCTGGAATATGTTTAGTCGAAGGAAGGTGTGGGCCTCTGCACAAATCAGACCACACAGGATTTCCATCTCTGCCTAAGTTGTCATAAATAGTTAATTCACTTCCGCCAACTTCGACGCTTGCCTCTTCACCTGCTGGCCCTTTGATTCCAATGAGTTCACACTTGTAAGGCTCGTGAGCAAGTTCAGCTAAAGCATCGGCCTCTGAAATTACTCGACGGCGAAAACGTTGGCCATCTTTAACAATCTTGCGCATGACACTTTCGATCTTCACCAAATCATCTGGATTAAAAGGTGTCTGGGGGTCAAAGTCATAATAAAAGCCATCTTTAATTGGAGGGCCGATTCCAAGTTTAGTGTCAGCGAAAACTTCTTGTACCGCTTGTGCCATGACGTGAGCCGTTGAGTGACGAAGAACGAACAAGCCATCGGGTGAATTAATTGAAACTGATTCAACAATGTCGCCTTCGGCTAAATCACTCCACAGGTCTTTCAAAACTCCGTTTATTCGACAAACGACAATCTCTTTAACGTCAGCAAAAAGATGGGTTGGGCGTTGATCGGCTTCGATCGTACGAGAAACGCCATCAACGGTTACCTGAATCATGGCCTCAGCCTACCGAATACTTAACTGCTAACGCATGAATTTGCGCTCCGAGGTCAAGTGAAAGATCCAACGAACGCCCTTCGATGGATTCTACGGGTTGGGCAATTCTCAAACTGCTGAGCAAAAAGGCCGATGAGATAGTCATGATGTCATTGCGAGAAATGGATTTTTCGACTACGAGATTATTCTCTAGGAGGATTCCGCGCATAATTCCAGGAAGTGCACCATCAGAGATCGGCGGCGTAATCCATTGACCATTAATTTGTGCAATGAAATTTGTAACTGATCCCTCACTTATTAATTCGCGTTTATTGCAAACCAATGCATCATCAAAACCGGCCGCCCGAGCTTGGTGCAAAATATCTAAACGCTCTGAGTACGGAAATATTTTGCATTGGTGTCCATCTATTAGTTCTGGGTGCAAACGAACTTTTGCTGCAGTTGTGATTTCTTCATACGACATATGCGCGACCAACCATTGACCATCGCGCCCAAAACTAATTCGCAGCATCCCAGTAGGGAATCCTTGATTACTCAGAATCGCATCGACAGCAACTTCGATTTCTTCTCGCTCAGGCATAGGTATCTCTAGCGCATGCGCCGCCAAGCGAGCTCGGTCTAAATGTCTTGCCAGTGAATACGGCAACTTATTAACAGTCTTTATCGTCTCAAAAACTCCATCACCGGTTAGCCAACCAGATTCAAGTAGTCCGCGGCCATCACTAGACACCAGATCTGAATTCAAAATCACTTTCATAATTGACCCCCAGCAATAGAAATCAAACGCCTTGCTTTGAGTTGGGTTTCTTCCCACTCTTTTTCAGGGTCACTCCCCCAAGTAATTCCCGCACCTGTGCCAAAACGTAATTTGTCATCTTTTATAAATATACGAATTGCTACCGAGAGTTCACATTGGTCTCCTTGCACCCAACCCAGTGCCCCGCAATACGCCCCGCGTCGTTCTTCATTTTCTTTAATAACTTTTACTGCCGAAGATTTAGGTGCTCCACTAATCGAACCAGGTGGTGAAAGCGCAGAAATAATTTCACTCCATGATAAATCTTCTTTCAATTCACCTTCGATATCTGAAACTAAATGTAGTAATCCGGGATGAATTTCAGTGGCAAGAAGGCGCGGAACTGAAACAGTGCCACTTTTGCAAATTTGACCTAAATCATTTCGCATCAAATCAACAATCATTACGTTTTCCGCTTGATCTTTAACTCCAAAGTCCGAAGTATCTAGTGGTGCGGTTCCTTTAATAGGTGAAGTTCGCACTTGACCACCAGAGCGCTTTAAGAAAAGTTCAGGTGAAGCTGATGCGATTTGAATTTCTGGTAACTCTAAATAACTTGCCCACGGAGCAGGATTGTTCGCGATTATTTCACTGAACAACCCACGTAAATTTTCAGAGTCGGTTTCAATTGATAACTCTCTGCATGCATTAACTTGATAAACCCAACCTTGTGCAATCAAATCTTGAATGCGTCGCACATAAGACTGATAGTCATCGTGACTTTGCGAACTAATCCAATGCCCGGATGCCTTCTTCCATTCACTTTTTGGAAAATCAGCTGATTCAACGTGCTCAAATTGCGCAGCTAGAAACTCACCTTCAAAAGTTGTTGAAACTGCCCAGAATCCGCCATCATCGAGCACGGCTGGATCGCGCGAAACCTGGGTCAGACCAGTGGCAAGGCGACCATTCATCCAGAAAATTGGCCCGTTCGGCAGTGAACTCACAGTGCAAAGGTAGTGACCCTTTCGCCACTTTGGCGCATTGGGCCAACGTGCGATAGATTTTGCCTCTTCGCGGACGTAGCGCAGTTGGTAGCGCGGAACCTTGCCAAGGTTCAGGTCGCCGGTTCGAACCCGGTCGTCCGCTCTCTACCTTTCGCCGTTCACGTAAAAATGAACGGCGTTAGTTTTGGTCGGATGGCCGAGAGGCGAGGCAAGGGACTGCAAATCCCTCTACACGGGTTCAAATCCCGTTCCGACCTCCATTTTC
>CAINRW010000084.1 GCA_903852815.1 uncultured Actinomycetes bacterium | reverse complement strand
ATCATAGTTAAAGCCACCGATAGAGTGCTCCCCTCGGGAGGATTCGCATAGCGGCCGAGTGCGCACGCTTGGAAAGCGTGTATAGGGCAACCTATCGAGGGTTCAAATCCCTCATCCTCCGCCCATTTTATTCACTTTAGACGTTGAGGCTGTGGATAACAAAAACGGCCTTACAAGATACTCGTCATTGTCTATGAATGAGAATAATAAAGAGCTTCCAAATAATAAGTCTGTCAATGACTTTCATCTTTACTAATGCGTTTTCTTTAGCTACAAATGCCAGCGCTATAGCTACCCCGCCTTTTACAAAATGCAATATTAGGGTTGATGATCCGCATATTTCTGAGAATCTATTTCGCACGCGAGGAATTTTGGCTGTCAAAGTTAATGCGCGCTCCAAATGTAATAAACCGATGCGCGACTTAGTCCTAACCGTCGAAATCTACAAAATTGGGTTCTTCATGGATTATAAGGTTGGTAAAAAAGCAGTGACTTTCGACGGGATCGTATATGCCAATCGAATAGTTAAGAATCAAGAAACCTACGCTAAGTGTGATAACTCAAAGCAAAGCAGGTACTACGGAATTGCTTACGCAACTGCTTTCCTGGATGGCCAGATTGTTAAAACTTTCCACGTAATTACTGAAAAAACTATCGCCCTCAAATGTGGTAATTGACATATATTTGTTTCATGAGCCCCAACGCAGATAAGAACTCTCTCCGTGATGACGTGTGGGATGCACGTTATTTCGGTTTGATTCTTGAACTTGGAGAGACACACAGTTCTCGCTATGAATCTCAGACTTTGAAGTTGTTAAAGCAAAAAGAACTTGAAATATCCTTTGACGGCGTTCGTATCAAATATAAATTGAGCCTAACTGGGTGTCGATTTTTTGTCGGAAATGATGACAGCAGAATGAAACGCAATTCATGGACACGGATGGGTTGGCGAAAAGCGTCAAAAATGAGAGCTTTGCCTAATTTCTTCGCTACGTCTGAAGCAGATGTGCAGATAGATAGAACCGAATATTGAATTATTAGCTAAATCTCTACACCAATATATTTCGTTTGTAAGAACTCGTGAATACCATCGAAGCCACCTTCACGGCCTAAACCTGATTGTTTCACTCCACCAAATGGTGCGGCAGGATCTGAAATAACACCTTTATTGATTGCAACCATTCCTGATTCCATCGCTTCAGCGGTGCGAAGTGCGCGGCCAAGGTTGGCGGAAAATACATAACTAATTAGCCCAAATTCAGTGTCATTGGCGAGCGCAATACCTTCTTCATCAGTATCGAAAATAACAACTGGTGCAACTGGTCCGAAGATTTCATGATTGAGAATTGGATTATCTTTATCAACGGTTAACACAGTTGCAGGATAAAAGGCACCCTCGCCAGTTGGCGTCTTTGCACCAACATGCACCGTGGCACCTGCAGCCACAGATTCATCAACGATTTCAGCAATCTTGTTGCGCTCTTTCATTGATACTGATGCACCGAGTGTTGTCGTTGCATCAGTTCCACGTCCCATAACAAAAGCGGCCATTGATTTAGTTAGTTCTGCGATGAATTTCTCGGCTATTGGACGTTGTACGTAAATACGATTCGCAGATGTGCAAGCTGCACCACCGTTGCGCATCTTGGCAAGAAGTAACTGCGGGATCGTTACCGCAAGATCGGCATCTTCATGAACAATCACTTGTGCATTTCCGCCAAGCTCCATGGAACAACGAATTACTTTGTCTGCTGCCTCTTTTAGAAGCACTCGACCGACTTCGGTAGATCCAGTAAATGAAAGGTTTTTGACGCGAGAGTCATGGAGCATCTTTGAAATCGCTGGACCGGTTTTTTCAGGCAGAACTAAATTGAGTACGCCCTTAGGCAAACCTGCGCGTTCCATAACATCGACGATGTACATCGCGGTAAGTGGTGTTTCGGTCGCAGGTTTTAGAATCATTGTGCAGCCTGCAGCAACAGCTGGGCCAATTTTGCGAGTGGCCATTCCCGCTGGGAAGTTCCACGGTGTAATTAGAATTGAGAGACCAATTGGTTGGTGGGTTACCAGTATTCGCTTGTCTCCTGATGGCGATTTACGAAAATCACCTGGTGTACGAACAGTTTCTTCAGCAAACCATCGGAAAAATTCAGCAGCATATGCCGCTTCTCCGCGAGCATCTGGCATCGCTTTTCCATTTTCACGTGAAATTAAAGTTGCTACTTGCTCAATTTCACTCGACATAATTTCGAAGGCTTTGCGCAGAATCTCAGATCTAAATCGCGGAGCAGTCTTTGCCCAAGCTACAGATGCTGCGTCTGCGGCGGCGATTGCGGCTTCACATTGCGCATCGGAGGCCAGAGAAACTTCGGCAATAACAGAGTTATCACTTGGATCATGAACGGCAACCTTGCTTGCACCATCAATCCATTGGCCATCGATATATAACTGTGTTTGCATGCTGGCAAGCATACGCTCAGCCTGCAAGAAGTTGAAGCCGATGCGCTCTACGATAGAGACCTTGAAATAATGTTGCGTTAAACGCAATAAAAAAGGAGCTACAAGTGCCTAAGTCGTGGACCGATGATGCGCCGACACCGGTTGTTTTGCAAGATCATGCACACCTAAAAGATTCCTTTTTTTATACATTAAAGCGGCGCTTACTTGGTAATCCCCTTAACCGACATTCATTAGGGCATCAGCGCTTGAGTAAGCGGTACGCCCTTGGAATTTTGTCGAGTGACTGTATTTCTTCTTCGGCATATGGTTCAGAACAAATTCTTATTGCGCTGTTACCAGCATTTGGTCTGGCGGCGTTTTCAATTCTTATGCCAATGACCGCAATTATTCTTGTGATTCTAACAATCATAACTTTGTCATACCGAAACGTCATTAACGTTTACACAAAAACTGGTGGGGCGTACATAGTTTCGCGCGATAATTTTGGTCCAGTTGTCGCACAGATTGCAGCTGTTGCTTTAATGCTTGATTACATTGTGACTGTTGCAATTCAATCAGCAGCGGGTGTTGCTGCGATTATTTCAACTTTTCCTGCAATGCATTCTTGGAAAATCCCAATGATTTTGTTGGTCATTGTAATTTTGACGTATGGAAATCTTCGAGGTGTGAAGGAAGCTGGTAAAGCCTTTGCGCTTCCAACTTACTTCTTTATTGGCTGCATGTTTATTGTTTTCGGAATGGGTATCTACAGAGTAATTAATGGTTCGCTCGAAACTCTTGCAACCAATAATCCTGGCGCTGTTCCACTTGGTGAAAGTCATGGTTTGCTCACCTTTGCTGCAATATTTATTTTGCTCAGAGCTTTTGCAAACGGTGGTTCGTCCCTTACTGGCCTTGAAGCCATTTCAGATGGTGTTGCACTGTTTAATCAACCAGAACACGTTAATGCTCGCAGAACTTTGTTTGTTATGAGTGGGCTTCTGGGATCACTTGTTTTGGGTGTTTCATGGTTTGCACACAAAATTCATGCAATGCCGTATGAATCAGGTACCCCAACAGTGATTTCACAGATAGCTAAAACAATCGTTGGTGAAGGCGTTTTCGGACAAACAATGTTCGTGCTTGTCCAAGCTGCAACGATGTTAATTCTTTTTGCTGGAGCTAATACAACCTACAGCGCATTTCCTCTTCTTTGTAACTTCGTTGCAACAGATGGATATTTACCTCGACAACTGACAAAACGCGGCCACCGATTGGCTTTCTCAAATGGAATTCTGTTGCTCTCTGGTGGCGGAATTTTTCTGGTGTTATTTACTGCTGGATCTGTCGAACACTTAGTTGCGTTCTATGCACTTGGAGTATTTACCGGTTTTACTTTGGCAGGCTTTGGAATGGTGCGGCATGCATTCCGCCATAAAGAAGGTCAGTGGAAAGCTAAAGTTTTCATCAACGGCTTATCTGGTTCTATCTCGGTGCTTGTCGTAATAATTTTCGCTGTTGTGAAATTTACAGAAGGTGCTTGGTTGGTTGTTGTAACTGCACCAATATTAGTTATCACTTTCCTGCGCTTACGTCGCCAATATGACCGTGAACAAGAAGCCCTTGCAGTAAAGGGTCATCAGGAGCGGGCGACTTCGATTACCCGACATGATGTAACGGTTTTGATTGATAATGTTGATATCGCAACTGTTGGTGCAATCAGATATGCCCGAAGCCTTAAGCCTCGTATTTTGTCGGCCGTTCACTTTGTTATCGATGATCGTCACGCCGAAGAGATAAAGAATGCTTGGGCAGCATCTGATGCGCTAGATGATGTGACGCTAGAACTAATTGATTGTCCCGACCGCCGTTTAGCTAACTCTGCTCTTGATTATGCAATTCGAATGACAGAGAAAGAGGATGTCGAGTTAACACTTTTGTTGCCACGTCGTTCTTATTCACGTTTTCTGGGCCGTTTACTTCATGATCAAACTGCCGAAGAGATTGCTGCACCAATTTCACAACTTCCTCGCGTCGTTGCAACAATTGTACCTTTCGATGTTTCCCGTATAACTTCTGGGGAAAAACTTGATGTGCACCATCCTCATGAAATGAGAGTGCCGGCTGAATCTAAAATCTCAGCACCTCAACCAAAGAAAACAGCACCGATTAACGTTGAACCAATTAGTCACTACGCTGAAAATGTCACAAGCATTGGTGCAATTGAATGGCGTAAACGGGCGAAAGTTCAGGGACGCGTAACTTCAATTAAAACTGCGCCACGCGGTTCTGCTCCTGCGCTTCAAGTTGAGATTTGGGATGAAACTGGCGGAGTTTCCTTACAGTTCTTAGGGCGCCGCGAAATAGCTGGTCTTGAAGTTGGTTCTCAAATGCGTGCTGAAGGAATGGTTGGCGAAGAAGGTGGATCAATGGTGATTCTTAATCCTTCTTACGAACTTCTTGTATAAATTCCTTAAGTAGTGTTGCGCACTCATCTTCGAGAACTCCTCCACGTACTTCTACTTTATTAAGAGTTCTTGGATCTCGTAATAAGTCCCACATCGATCCAACTGCTCCCGCTTTTTGATCCCAAGCACCAATCACTAACGTTGAAATGCGAGACTGTGCAATTGCACCAGCGCACATCGGGCATGGTTCAAGGGTTACTGCCATCGTGCAATTTTCTAATCGCCATTGACCAATTACATTTGCGGCACGACGAATGGCAACTATTTCTGCATGTGCAGTTGGATCTTGATGAAGTTCACGCTCATTGTGACCGGTTGCAACGACCTGACCTTGTTCGTTAAAGATGACTGCGCCTACTGGTACGTCTCCACTTGCTAAAGCTTTTTCTGCTTCTTCAAGAGCAAGTCGCATTAACTCCTTATCGTTCACAGTTCTAAAAGTTCGGCAAATTGATCGCCAAATCCAAGTCGATTAGCAATCGCTTCTAACTGTTCGTCAGGGAAAAGTTCTTCGTCATCACATAATGCAGAAATTTCCATTCCGCTAAGACCTAAGTCAGCAAGAATTTCAACTTGTCCAATTGGTTGCGGTTCTTCGTCATCTTCAGGAATCGGAATATCGGCAATTTCTAAAAGATCTTCGGCAACTTCATAATCTAGGGCAGCAGTTGCATCACTTAAGAAAAATGAAATGTGGGAACCCAGGACTCTGATGAGAATGAAAAATTCTTCATCAATTGAAATGAGTGCGATTGCACCGCCGTTTGTTTGTTGTGACTTAAGTCTAGAAATTATCTGCCCAATATCATTTGGATTTGGCAATAAACCTAATGTCCAGCGTCCATCTTCGTGCCAAGCTGCAACGGCGATATCTAGTTCACTTATCGGACCGGTTAATTTTGAGTGCTCCTCCTCCGAGATATCGAATGCGTCAATATCTTCTGGAAGGTCATCTTCGAAACCTGGCATACGCGGATACTCTCACTCATTAGAAAAGATTGAAAGCCCTGTAAGGTAATACCCATGAAAGTTCATGTTGCAAATCACCCACTAATTGCTCACAAACTGACTGTCTTGCGGGACGAGCGCACAGATTCTCCAACTTTTCGTCGACTCGTTGAAGAGCTTGTAACACTTCTTGCATATGAAGCTACACGGGAAATTCGCACGCACACTGTTGAGATCACGACTCCAGTGACAAAGACTAAAGGTCTAAAAATGGCTGAGCCGCGACCAGTCGTAGTTCCAATTTTGCGCGCTGGTCTAGGAATGCTTGAAGGTATGAGCAAGTTAATGCCTAACGCCGAAGTTGGTTTCCTTGGAATGGTCAGAGATGAAACAACGTTAAAGGCAAGTACGTATGCAAATCGGCTGCCGGAGGATCTTTCTGATCGCCATGTTTTTGTGCTCGATCCAATGTTGGCAACTGGTGGAACTTTGATCGCTGCTTTTCATTATTTATTAGATCTTGGTGCCACAGAAATAACTGCTATCTGTATTTTGTCTGCCCCTGAAGGTATCAAAGCAGTAGAAGATGAATTCAGTGGAAGCAAAGTACCTATCAATATCGTTACTGGCGCCCTTGATGAAAAGCTCAATGAAAATGGGTACATCGTTCCCGGTTTGGGTGATGCTGGCGATCGTTTATATGGTGTTGTCTAAATGGCAACCACTTCTCCCGGCTATGGAATCACAATCCGCGTCGAGGGACCACCTTCTTCACAACCTGTAGCTCTTGCGACAACAGTAATAACTGAAGCGGGTGCAACAATAACTGCACTCGATGTCGTTGAATCTTTGCTAGAAAAAGTAGTTATCGACATTACCTGCGACACAATCGATTCTGCACATGCGGATCAAATTACTGTTGCGCTTGCCAAAAATCCTGACTTAACAGTTCGCAAAGTCAGTGACCGTACTTTTCTATTGCACCTTGGTGGAAAAATTGAAATTCAATCTAAAGTTCCGTTAAAAACTCGAGATGATTTATCTCGCGCATATACCCCTGGTGTTGCGCGCATTTGCCAAGCAATCGTTGCTGATCCTGCCGACGCTCGTCGCCTTACAATTAAGCGAAATACTGTTGCCGTTGTAACTGATGGATCGGCGGTTCTTGGTCTTGGAAATATCGGTCCTGCTGCGGCCTTGCCAGTTATGGAGGGTAAAGCCGCACTATTTAAACGCTTTGCCGATGTTGATGCTTGGCCAGTTTGTTTAGATACTCAAGATGTCGATGAAATAGTTCGTACCGTGCAACTTATTGCACCAGTGTATGGCGGAATAAATCTGGAAGATATTTCAGCACCTCGTTGTTTTGAAGTTGAACGTCGCTTGCGCGAACTTCTTGATATTCCAGTTTTCCATGATGATCAACATGGAACCGCAATCGTTGTACTTGCTGCCCTTCGTAACGCCCTTAAATTTGTAAAGAAAGATTTAGGTGATGTAAAGATTGTTTTAAGTGGTGTAGGAGCTGCGGGAAATGCGATTGCCCGTTTGTTAACACTTAACGGTGCAAAAAATATTATTGGATTTAATTATCATGGTGTTATTCATGGGGGAATGACCTCCGACGATGCAATGCAGCAATGGTTTATTGATAATAGCAATCCAGATGATTTCAAAGGAAGCATGCCTGAAGCTTTGATTGGGGCGGATGTATTCATTGGAGTAAGTGCCCCAAATATTCTCAAAGAAGAAGATATTTCACACATGGCACAAGGATCAATTATTTTTGCACTTGCTAATCCTGATCCTGAAGTTGATCCAGTAATTGCTAGAAAGTATGCAACCGTTGTTGCAACTGGACGTAGTGATCAACCTAATCAAATAAATAATGTTCTAGCTTTCCCGGGAATATTTCGCGGGTTACTGGATGCAAATGCTCACAAAATCACTGACAAATTACTTGTCGCGGCAGCAGAGGCAATTGCAGATTGTGTTTCTCCACAGCAATTGAATGCCTCATTTATTGTCCCTAGTGTTTTTGATGCAAATGTCACCAAAGCGGTAGCTGCGGCGGTGAAAAAATCAGTGTGATTGAATTAGCGGCATCTTTTGATTCCCAATTGGCACCACTTGCGCCATTTCTTATTTACTTAATTGCGGGTGGTTTAATTTTCCTTGAAACAGGTGTGTTGCTTGGGTTTTTCTTGCCCGGTGATTCACTGTTATTTAGCGCCGGACTTGTTGCAGCGTCCACCAAGAATGTGAATATAGTTGTTTTGGTTTCAGTCATTTTCTTAGGTGCCTTTCTTGGCGATCAAGTGGGTTTCGTTTTCGGCAGGGTTATTGGACGGCCTTATTTAGAAAAACATAGTTCGGCTCGCATACAGCGAATGGTCGCAAACTCTGAACGCTTCTATAAGCAAACTGGTTGGTGGGCAGTGGTTGCTGCAAGGTTTTTTCCGTGGATACGTACATTTGTTCCACCCATTGCCGGTGTTTCACGGATGAATTACTACAAGTTTTTGTCAGCAAACGCTTTAGGTGCTTTGTTGTGGGGCGCCGGGATTACTCTTGCTGGTTACTACGCCGCCACTATGCCTTGGGTTAAAACATGGTCATATGCAATTGCGACCTTCTTTATTTGTGCCTCACTGGTTTCTTCACTCGTGAACTACTTACGCCGCCGGCAATAACTCCTAAGTATGTCATCACAATTCCACTAACGAGATAAACGCTCACGTGCACACCGTCAGTTGGCGAGACCAGATCAATTATGAGAGAACCGACTAATTGACCACCCACACTAAAGAGCGTGAACGTAAGTACGCCTAAATGTTGAACAATGGTTGAAGTGAAAGCAATATAGATAACACCGATTACGCCGCCTGTATAAATCCACCATGGTCCATGTGGAAGTGGAACAAGGTTAATCTTTCCAATTGCAATTCCAACAATTATTAGCACAACTAGAAATGAAGTACCGGTAATAAAATTAAGTAGTGATGTTGTGAAACTTTGATGTGAGTGTTCGTTAATCTGACCATTAAGTGCTCTTTGTACTCCCACGACAGCTCCAGCCGCAGTGCCCAAAATAACTGCTATTAAAGAAAGATTCTTAGCATCAATTCGATCGAGAACTGAGACAAAGACTGCTAATACAGTTAAAACCGCCGCAGCCACTCTTCGTTTTGAGATAAGTTTTTTGCCACCGCCAGTCAATCCGATTCGATCTACGGCAAGTGATACAGCGGTTTGGCCAGCGATTGATGCAACTGAATATATTGCAACACCAATCAAAGGAACTACATTGGTTTGAATAGCAACAAAACTTCCACCAAGAGCTCCTGCAAATAATTTCCACCGTGCAATTTCTTTATTAGCTAGAGAACTTCGCAGGTTTTTGATGCCTTCTTTTATTGCTGGGTTAACGATTGCGATTGCCGCGATAATAATGAGTCCGGAACCAAAGGACACGAGCGCGGCTTCTAAACCATTGTTTAATCGATGTGAGAGTTCTCCGTTAGCCCGTGCCTGAAGCGCGATCATCACCCCTGAAAGAGCAGCGAGTATGTCTAAACGCATTTATTGATGTGTGCCGCTGAACTCACGCTTATCTGCAATCCAGTCCATCAATGCAAAAAGTACACCAGAAGCTACAAATGTTAAATGGATGACGATTCTCCATTTAGTTCCCGCGCCAACATGCTCTTCTCCTGATAATTCAATGAAATCTTTTAGTAGTTCAATTACTGAAATAGCTACAAGCGAACCGATGAGTTTAATTTTCAATCCGCTGAAATCGATTGTTCCCATCCAGTGCGGACGATCTTTAGATTCTGTCGCAACATCTATACGTGAAACGAAGTTTTCGTAACCTGCAAAAATTACCATGAGAATTAAGTTCGCTAGCAAAGTCAGATCTAGAAGTGCCAATAGATCTAGCGTAAAACTCTGTGGAGTCGCATCACCTATTTTGATAGCTAAGTGATAGAACTCAACGAGGAATCTGTATCCAAGTAAAATTAGTGCTCCGACTAAACCAAGATATAAAGGTGCTAGAAGAAATCTGGAGCGGAAGAGAATTACTTCTATGGCGTGTGACAGTTGATTCATGACGCTTACTTTAACTTAACCCTCTAGAGAAAGCGTGACCTGCAGCCATTCTTCTTCTAATTTTTCTTTTTCCGAACGGGCTAGAAGTAGTTCTTCGACAATTTCCTGTAGTCGATCAGCATCAAAGGCGGCAGTTTCTTGTTCGGCTTCTAGTTCAAGAATTCGCGAGTCAGCTTTTTCCATCTGTCTTTCGAGCCGAACTTTATCCTTCTTCAACTGACGCTCTTCGGCGGCGTTAGAACTCTTTTTCTCTTTAGTCGTGCTTTGCGAAGGTTGCAATGAATCGTGTCTTAGTTCTAGATATTCATCTACCGCTCGAGGTAAATCGCGCACTTTCTTGTCCCCAAGCAAACCTACAAAGCGATCACAAACGCGTTCAAGAAAATATCTATCATGTGAAATGACGATTAGCGTTCCGCCATAACTATCCAGTAAATCTTCAAGTTCTGTGAGGGTTTCGATATCAAAATCATTTGTTGGTTCATCTAGAAGTAAAACGTTAGGGCTGTCCATTAAGAGCCGGGTTAGTTGTAATCGCCGCTTTTCTCCGCCAGAAAGGTCACCGACAGGCGTCCACTGTGATTCGCGATCAAAACCCAAACGTTCGCACAGTTGCGACGCTGATAGTTCACGGCCACCGCCGATCTCAACACGATTAGCGATTTTTTCTACCGCTTCAAGAACTCTCCACGTTGGATCAAGTTCATCTAAGTGTTGTGTCAGGAAAGCGGCCTTAACAGTGACTCCGGTTACCAGTTTTCCAGCTGTTGGTTGAATCTGGCCAACTAAAGTTTTCATCAATGTGGTTTTACCTGCACCGTTCACACCAACGATACCGATTCGATCGCCAGGTCCGATATTCCAATATAAATCTTCAATCAATTCGTTATCTCCGAGTTTTACTTGAAGATGGTGTGCTTCATAGACAGTTTTTCCTAAGCGATTGAGAGCAAATTTCAAAAGTTCGCTTTGGTCACGTGGTGCTGGTTCATTTGCAATTAAAACATTTGCTGCGTCTACACGAAATTTTGGTTTAGTTGTTCGCGCCGGTGCACCGCGGCGCAACCACGCAAGTTCTTTTTTAATCAACATATTTCGACGTTGATCCATTACAGAGGATTGGCGAGCGCGTTCTGCTTTCGCTAGAACAAATGCACTGTATCCACCCTCGTACTCTTCTACTTTTCCATCGACGACTTCCCATGTTCGATCAGTTACCGCATCCAGAAACCATCGATCGTGTGTTACAACAGCCACGGCTAAACCTTTACGGTTGTTTAAATAGGTCGCCAACCACGCAACACCTTCAACATCTAAATGGTTAGTAGGTTCGTCCAATAAAATTAAATCAAGTTCATTAATAAGTAGTTTGGCTAATCCAACTCTTCGGCGCTCTCCACCAGATAATTGACCAAACTTACGATCAAATATGTGATCATCAAAGCTTCCAAATAAACCGGTAAAAACTTCTCTGATGTTGGGTTCGCTAGCCCATTCATGTTTTGCTGTATCACCAAGAACAACTTCACCAACTGTGCTCTCTGGATTAGCTAAATCTACTTGCGACAATATTCCGATTCGAGCGGCGTTGGATTTTGTTACGCGCCCAGAATCTGGGCTCTCAATTCCTGCAATAACTTTCATGAGTGTTGATTTTCCTGAGCCATTTCGCCCAACGATTCCAATTCGATCGCCCTCTGAAATGCCCAGCGAGACTCCAATTAAGAGCTCTTTAATATCAAAGGCTTTTGAGACCTCTTCGATATTTACAACATTGCGCGCCATGATGGGAGAGCGTACCTTTCCTCTATGCATGTAACTGACCGCGAATACGCTTTGGAGTTAGATAGAACCGATCCACTCGCACATTTCAAATCGCAATTCGTAGTAACAGACCCACAGATGTGTTATTTGGATGGAAATTCATTGGGTCGTATACCTAAAGCGACGATTACGGCGATTAATGATTTTATGGTCAATGAGTGGGGCCCTGAAGTAGTTACGGGCTGGAGCCATTGGGTTGATGAAGCCCAGCCAACTGGTGATCTTTTGGGTGCGGCGGCATTGGGTGCGGCGGCTGGTCAAGTTCTTGTTTGTGACACAACTTCCGTAAATTTTTATCAATTATGCCTGGCTGCGATTCATGCTCGACCAGGAAGAAAAACAATAATTACCGATGCAGCAAATTTTCCAACCGATAGATACATTCTTGATGGAATTGCAAAGCAATTTGGTTTGAATCTAATCATTATTAATAATGAAGATCCTGCAATTGCAGAACATGAACGTATTACTACCGAAATTCTTGCTCCATACCTCAATCAAGACGTAGCCCTTGTGACTCTAGAAGTAATTCAATATCGATCCGGTGCGCGCACTGATATAAAAGCAATTACTGAACAAGTGCGCGCAGTTGGTGGACTAGTTGTTTGGGATGCCAGCCACGCGGTTGGTGCAATTGAACTTGATTTGGATGCTAACGGCGCAGATCTTTGTGTGGGTTGTACTTATAAATATGGAAACTCTGGTCCCGGATCTCCAGCTTGGTTATATGTCAGCAAAGGCATACAAAGTGAACTTCAAGTTCCAATTCAGGGGTGGTTTGCCCAAGATGCTCAATTTGAAATGGGTCCAGTTTTTGAACGCGCACAAAACATTCGTGGTTTTCAAATTGCATCACCATCACTTATGGGGATTCGATGTGTGCAAACTGCCTTCTCAATGATTCAAGAAGCTGGGATTAGCGCCATCGCAAATAAATCTGCAATCGGAACTGCAATGATGATCGATCTTTACGATGCCTGGCTAGCTCCGCTTGGCATCGAGTTAAATACCTCCCGCAATCCAAAAGAGCGCGGCGGACATATCTCACTCGTGCACCCAGACGCAGCACAAATTTGTGTAGCACTCAGACAGATTTCAAATGTAATTCCAGATTACCGAACACCAAATTCAATTCGACTAGCAATCTCACCTCTTCCTACTTCATATGTTGAAGTTTGGGATGGTTTCGCGCGCATGCGTGATTTGGTGGCTTCGGGCGAATACAAAACTATTAAAGAAGGTGGTTCACGAGTCACATGAGCGAAAACTTTGATCCAGCATTGACTTACACGTCTTATTTGGCAGTTGATGAACTTCTAACGCTTCAACGTCCACTTTCTCAAGGTCCTGAACATGATGAAATGCTTTTCATCATCATTCATCAAACGTATGAATTATGGTTTAAACAGTTACTACATGAATTTGCACAGGCGCAACGTGCGATGGAAGCTGGGGACACACACTATTCCTTGGCAATTCTTGGTCGCATTAGAACAATTCTGAAAGTCTGTGTCACACAGATTGATATTTTAGAAACTATGACTCCTTTGCAGTTCAATGCCTTCCGTTCTTATTTATCTTCATCGAGTGGATTTCAATCTGCACAATTTAGAAAAGTAGAAGCGATTTTGGGTCGCCGCGATACAAAGATGGCTGGTCATCTACCTCCAGCGATTCAAGCGGAGATTGCATTGATTACTTCCGAGAACTCTGTTTGGGATTCAGCACTTGCTTATTTAGTTAAGCGTGGACATTCAATGCCTTCCGATGTTCTCAATCGCGATCGCCTATTGCCGTATGAAGCAAATTTGCGAGTACAAGATTCTTTACTTGAAATTCATCGCGCTGATCCAGAGAGTTCTCTTGTTTGCGAGCGATTAGTCGATATCGATGAAGGTATACAGGAATGGCGTTATCGTCACGTGAAAATGGTTGAACGAACAATTGGTCACAAAATTGGTACAGGTGGATCAAGTGGAGCAGGTTATTTGACGAGCACGTTATTCAATCCTGTATTTAAAGACTTATGGGACATCCGCTCACGCTTTTAATTTGGTAACCCTTTAAGAACGATTTCGGAAAGCGCTTTGCGTTCACGTGGCGCGATTTCACGTTCAAGCATCGCACCTTGTAACTGTTCAGATGGCGCCTGAGTTCCTATTGAGACAACAACTACTGCAACAAGAGAGTTCTCAATTCCTAAATTTTCAGCTGCTTTTTCGGCATCAAAACCTGTCATTTGATGGGCAACAAAACCTCGATGATGCGTTTCAAAAACCATTTGAGAAACAGCTAAGCCGCAGTCATAAAGAAAATTTTTATTAGGTGTTCCATCAGGTCGAGTATGAACGCCTGCAACAAGTACTAAAGCTGACGAGCGATGCGCCCAGCCTTGATTAAACGAGGCTAATGAATCGAGGATTTGAGTAAAAGTATCATCACCGCGATTTCCAATGAAAAAGCGCCAAGGTTGTCCATTATTTGCCGAAGGAGCCCAACGCGCTGCTTCTAATATTGCAAGCAAGTCTCGGCTAGGCAACTTTGCCGTTGCATCCAGAGATCGCGGGCTGAAACGATTGGCTAACACTTCATGAATTTCTACTGCAGTCTGCGCTTTATTCATTGCGGGAGTCTAAGCGCGCACTAGAGTTCTCGCATGTCGGGATGGATTCATCAGTCAGCGGATTGGTTAGTTGCACACAACTTACAGACGCCACTTTTTATCTTATTAATCCTCTTTGCATTTGCTGAAGCCGCTGCCTTTGTTGGTTTCGTTTTGCCAGGTGAAACTTCATTACTCGTTGGTGGTGTTTTAGCTAGCCATAAAGTCTGGCCGCTTTGGTTATTTATTATCTGCGCAATAGTTGGCGCAATTGCTGGAGACTCAGTTGGTTACGAAGTTGGAAAACATTTTGGACCTAAAATTAAAACCACACAGTTTGGAAAATTTGTAGGTGAAAAAAGATGGCGCCTAGCAGAGCACATTTTTGCTAAATACCATGGTGGGGCAATCTTTTTCGGGCGAGCTCAAGCCTTACTCCGCGCCTTAGTTCCAGCCCTTGCTGGTATGAACCAAGTTCCTTATAGGACATTTCTCAAATGGAACGCTGCTGGTGGAATCGTTTTTAGTACAACAGTAATTGTCTTGGGTTATGAATTTGCCAACTCTTTAACAACGCTTGAAAAGTATTTAAAGTATTGGGCAATCGCCTTTTTGATTGTTGTTATAACTCTCGTTCTTCTCGTGAAGAAAAAAGTTGAAAAGATGTTAGAGGGTTAATTTCCCCACGAAGAGTGAAGTGGTCGACCTTCGGCATATCCGGCTGAAGATTGAATTCCGATCACTGCACGTTCGGCAAACTCTTCTAAATTTTTTGCCCCTGCATACGTACATGAAGAACGTAAGCCCGCGATAATTTCATCAAGCAAGTCCTCAACACCCGGGCGAGCAGGATTTAAATACATACGTGATGTTGAAATACCCTCTTCAAATAAAGCTTTTCGTGCGCGGTCAAATGCATCCTCACCTGAAGTTCGCGCTGCGACTGCGCGTGCAGATGCCATTCCAAATGACTCTTTAAATAATTTACCGTTTACATCGCTCTGTAAATCTCCAGGTGATTCATATGTTCCGGCAAACCATGAACCGATCATCACTTGGGAAGCTCCAGCCGCAAGGGCTAGTGCAACATCGCGGGGATGACGTACGCCGCCATCTGCCCATACATGTGCTCCAAGTTTTTTGGCTTCGCTGGCACATTCGAGTACGGCTGAAAATTGTGGTCGTCCTACTCCAGTTTGCATTCGCGTTGTGCACATCGCGCCCGGGCCGACGCCAACTTTGATAATAGTTGCTCCAGCTTCTACTAAATCGCGAACTCCATCGGCAGTTACAACGTTGCCGGCAACAATCGGGACGTTTACACCAAGTGACTTAATTGCTCGAAGCGCTTCAATCATTTTTTTCTGGTGCCCGTGAGCGGTGTCAACAACAAGAACATCTGCACCAGATTCAACCAATGCTGCTGCCTTACTTGCTACATCGCCGTTAATTCCTACGGCAGCTGCAATTCGTAAATTATTTTTTACATCGATTGCCGGTGAATACAAAGTTCCGCGCAATGCACCAATACGCGTCACTATTCCAACGAGTTCACCGCTCTGAGAAACTACGGGTGCCAGTTTGTGGCGGCGAGAATTTAAGAAATCAAATGCGGCTCTAGCGTCAAGATTTTCTGACATTGTTACAAGTTCTTTGCTCATCACCTGATGAAGTTGTGTGAAGCGATCTACGCTTTTGCAATCTTCTTCAGTGACAATTCCCACCGGTTTTCCGCCATCGACAACAACAATGGCACCGTGGGCGCGTTTATGTAGCAAGGAAACTGCATCAGCAACAGTTTGGTGGGGATTTAATGTTATTGGAGTATCAAAAAAACTATGTCGAGCTTTCACCCATGAAATAACGCTATCAACCACTGCGTGTGGAATATCTTGCGGAATAACTGCAATTCCACCTCTTCGTGCAATTGTTTCGGCCATGCGGCGACCTGATATTGCAGTCATGTTTGCGACAACAATCGGGATGGTTGTTCCTGAACCGTCTGTTGATGCTAAATCAACATCCATTCGACTGGAAAGTTCGGAAGAGCTTGGCACCATAAAGACATCGTCATAGGTGAGATCGTGAGTTGGGTTATTTATGAAGCGCACGTAGAAGAACTATACTCATGTAGAATTTGAGTATGTCTAATCCGCTAATTTCTGCGCGTGGGTTGACCAAGAAATTCGGCGATTTCACCGCTGTAAATGGCATCGATTTCGATGTTTTCAAAGGTGACTCTTTTGGCTTCCTTGGTCCCAACGGCGCTGGTAAATCAACTGCAATGCGCATTATTGGGGCTACTTCTCAACGAACCTCAGGCAGTGTTTCTATCTTGGGCAAAGATCCCGAAATAAATGGACCGCAAATCCGTGCGCATTTAGGCGTTGTGCCTCAGCAAGACAATTTGGATATGCAGTTATCGGTCGTTGAAAACTTATACATCTATGGACGCTACTTCGGCCTTCCACGTAAATTTGTCAAAAACAAAATTGAAGAACTTCTTACATTTGCCCAGTTAGAAGAAAAGCGAGATACCAAAGTTGAAGCTCTGAGCGGCGGAATGAAACGCCGTTTAACAATTGCTCGAGCACTTGTAAGCGAACCAGAGATTTTGATTCTAGATGAACCCACAACTGGACTTGATCCTCAAGCTCGTCATATTTTGTGGGATCGTTTATTCCGCTTAAAGGAACAAGGTGTGACACTTTTAATTACCACTCACTTTATGGATGAGGCTGAACAATTGTGTGATCGTCTTATTGTGATGGACAAAGGAAGCATTATGGCTGAAGGAAGTCCCGCTTCGCTGATCAAGGATTATTCAACTAAGGAAGTCCTTGAACTTCGCTTTGGTTCCGATAGAAATCAGAGCATGGCCGATTCCCTTCGCTCGATGTGCGACCGAACTGAAGAGTTGCCAGATCGTTTCTTGATGTACACCGATGATGGGGAGGCGCTGCTTGAAAAGATTTATGCAGCAGATTTTCATCCAAAGACTTCTCTAGTTCGACGATCATCTCTTGAAGATGTTTTCTTGCGCTTAACTGGAAGAACTCTGATCGAATAATGAGTCTTACAAATATTCGTCAAGGTTCTCTGGCCCTTGTAAATGTCGCGCGGGTGCAATCGCGTGGTGCACTCTATGTCGCTCAGTCCCGCATACGTCAGATGATGAAATGGATATGGATCATCCTTGGAATTGCAGTTGCTAATCCAGTTTTATATTTGGTGTCAGTTGGTGTTGGTTTAGGTGGATTAATTGATAAAAGTGTTGGCCCTGCCGGAGTTGATGGCGTTAAGTATTTAACTTTTCTTGCCCCCGCACTTCTTGCACAAGCAGCGATTCAAGGAACTATAGATGAGACTGTTTTCCCAACGCTTGAAGGTTTCAAGTGGTTCAAAACTTTTTTCTCAATGAATGCAACACCGCTTTCAGGAAAACAAATTTCTTATGGTGTATTTCTTGCAGCAATCTTTAGGGCCACTTACACCGTGCTTTTGTACTTTGGAGTTATGTGGGCCTTTGGCGCACTTGAATCCGTGCATGCTTGGCTTGCAATTCCTACCGCTATTTTTGCTGGAGCTTCTTTCGGTGCACTTATGCAGGCTTTGGCTGCAAAACTTGAAGATGAAAATATTTTCTTTACGGTGTTAGGACGCTTTGTCATGATGCCACTATTTATGTTTTCAGGAACTTTTTTTCCCCTCACTTCAATGCCCTCCTTCTTGCAATGGATCGGTTGGATTTCACCTCTCTGGCATTCAACTGAATTAGGGCGACATCTAACGTATGGACATCCGTTATCTACAACCATGATCTGGGTCCACTTCATTTTTCTAAGCGTTATGTTGGTTGGCGGTTTGTATTTTTCAGCGCGTATTTTCACTAAGCGATTGGCTAAGTAAATGTTTATTCCTATGGCGGTAGCAATTGCCGACGCGCGTGCTGGTAAACGCGGAGAAAGAGTTTATTCGGGTCGCGTTCCACAATTACTCGAACGTGGATTTATCGCCTTCAAATCCTCTACGTACATGATTGTGCTTTCCGGTTTTCTAGAGCCAGTTTTATACTTGCTCTCGTTCGGCTACGGAATTGGAAAACTTCTACCGATAATTTCCGTAGATGGTGAAAATATTAAATATGTTGCATTTATTGCACCAGCTCTTCTTGCGACAAGTGCAATGAACGGCGCGATTTATGACTCCACCATGAATGTATTTTTCAAACTCAATCACGACCGCATTTATCACGGCATGTTGGCAACTTCAATGGGGCCACTTGATGTTGCACTCGGTGAAATTGGTTGGGCATTAATTCGAGGCTTTGCCTACGCATGTGCATTTATGGCGGTCATGGCACCACTCGGCTTGATTATTAGCCCTTGGGGTTTATTGGCTATTCCAGCTGCCGTCTTGATTGCATTTGGTTTTGCTTCATGTGGGATGGCAGTCACGTCATACATGAAATCTTTTCAACAACTTGAATTGGTTAATATTTTTCTGCTGCCCATGTTCCTTTTTTCTGGTTCTTTTTACCCGCTTTCGGTTTTCCCACAATGGCTGCAATTCATAATAAATCTATTCCCACTTTCTCATGCGATCCATTTAGTTCGTGGGTTATGCCTAGGTCACATAGATTTTGCACTGCTCGGCCACGCGTTTTATTTTGTTGTAATGATTATTATTGGACTAATTTTTACAACTAAACGCTTAAACGCACTTTTTATGAAATAGACAGCAGTTCTACGCATGACACACCCCCTTTTTTAGGGGTTGCTTTTAAAAAACGGCATGAGATACTTAAGCCTTAGTTCAAACGAACTAAAAACCGAACCGGGAGAGTACTTCTCAAACGAGTTTCAAAAGCTGAAACCTTTGCCGTACATGTTTTACAAATGCTTACACAAACTAACCACAGAGAAACATTCAGATCTGTTCCATCAACATCTACTCCAGTTTCACCTGAGCGAGTAGCCCAGCTCTTACAACAAGAGTGGGAGTTATTTACCAAGCAAACTGGCAAGAGCGCCGAAGAGAGTAAGCGTTCATTTAAAACTCTGCCATTAGGCGTAACTTCAAGTTTCCAGCACTGGGACCCTTATCCAATCTCGATTGTCAGCGCCAAGGGTGCTTGGATGACCGATGTTGATGGTCGCCAACTGCTCGATTTATCTATGGGATTTGGCGCAATGCTGGCTGGTCACCTCAATCCAGTGATTGTTGATGAAGTTAAAAAGGCTTTGGAGTTTGGAACTCTTTTTGTGACGCCATCGCCAATTTCAACCGATGCTGCTGAGCGCATTTGCCGACGTTTTGGAATTGATCAAGTCCGCTTCACTAATAGCGGAACTGAATCAACAATGTATGCCGTTCGTACGGCACGTGCAGCAACCGATAAAAATGCAATTGTTAAAATTGAAGGCGGATATCACGGAAGCTACGATCCATTTGTTGTTTCGAGCAAGCCGCCAATTGACAAGATTGGTGATGCAAGTGATCCAATCGCTCACGTTCCAGATGGAATTGTTCCTGGAGAGATTTATGTTGTCTCTTACAACGATGCTGATTCGCTAGAGCGAACTTTTAAAGCACATGGCGATTCCATCGCATGTTTTATTCTTGAACCTGTTTTAGAGAACCTCGGAATTGTTCTTCCTGATGAAGGTTACCTGGAGCGAGTTCGCGAACTATGCGATCAATACAATGTCGTTCTGATTTTCGATGAAGTTAAAACTGGACTAACAGCTGGACATCAAGGTGCAGCACAACGTCTAGGTGTTACTCCAGACCTCATCACTCTCGCAAAATCAATTGGTGGCGGACTTACTCTGGCGGCATTTGGTGGCAAGAAGAAGTACATGGATTTTGTTACAAATGGAAAAATGGCACACTTTGGAACTTTCAACGGTAATCCATTAGCCATGGCCGGTGTGCGTGCTGCCGACATTATTTTCACTGAAGAATCTCTCGCAAAAGCTGAAGGCTTTAATCAGCAGGCATTAGATCGCATCAATGCAATCATTGAGCAGTATCAGTTGCCTGCACACACAGTTGGTTTCGGTGTTAAGGGCTGTATCACTTGGTCTACGACACCGGTTCGCAACTATCGTGATTACAAAGCTACTGATTTTGCAATTGCCGAACTTTCATGGCTTTACTCATTAAACCGCGGGATAATTACTCCTCCTGGCTTGGATGAGCAATGGCTTATCTCTTTGGCTCACGGACAAAAGGAAGTTGATATTTTGGTAGAGGATTTCGAATCCTTTGCTAAAGCTTTACGTGCTTAACTAACAGGGAAGAAGAAAATGACAACGGAGTCAGCTCTTCAAACCGCTCGGGCACAATTGCGCCGAGCAGTCGAACTACTTGAACTTACCGAAAATGATTGGCAAACACTTTCAACGCCGCGACGCATACTTGAGGTAGCCGTTCCGCTTCGCCGTGACAACGGCAACGTTGAAATGTACAAAGGCTTCCGGGTTCAATACTCAACTACTCGTGGCCCATCAAAAGGCGGAGTTCGCTTTCATCCTGATATCGACATGGATGAAACTGTTGCATTAGCAATGTTGATGACATGGAAGTGTGCATTAACTAATTTGCCCTATGGTGGAGCCAAGGGTGGAATCGCCGTCAATGCGCAATCTTTATCGCTAGCAGAAAATGAACGCCTAACGCGTCGCTATACATCAGAGATTTTGCCAATTATTGGACCGGAGCGAGATATTCCTGCTCCTGACGTTGGAACAGATGAAAGAAACATGGCGTGGATGATGGATACGTATTCCGTCAACGCAGGTTTCTCAGTGCCAGGAGTTGTAACTGGAAAGCCTATTGTTTTAGGTGGATCCTTAGGTAGAACTTCTGCAACTGGAGATGGGGTCGCGATTTCTACTATCGAAGCTCTGCGGGTAAAAGGAATTAACCCAAACGGTGCGACTGTTGCAATTCAGGGTTTTGGAAAAGTTGGTTATTGGGCAGCAGTTGCCCTTGAAAATCTTGGATTAAAAGTTGTTGCAGTTAGTGATGTTAATGGCGGAGTTAAAGGGTTCTCAACCGTTACTGATTTGTGGAATTACTTTTTGGCAAATGGTGATTTAAATATGCCAGGCACAGACAAATTAACGCAAGAAGAACTGCTACACCTAGATGTTGATGTTCTAATTCCTGCAGCTCTTGCCGATTCGATTACTGAAAAGACCGCTACTGGAATTCAAGCGAAGATAATCGTAGAAGGTGCAAATGCTCCGACTACTCCGGGCGGGGATCAGATTCTTAACGAGAAACGTGTGCTTGTTGTTCCAGATATTTTGGCCAACTCTGGTGGTGTAATTGTTTCCTATTTTGAGTGGGTTCAAGATAAACAGAATTATTTCTGGAGTGCTGATGAGGTTAAACAAAACCTTAATGAGATTATGATGAAGTCATTTAGAGAAGTTGAACATATGGCGACAGACAAAAAGGTTTCTTGGCGTGAGGCTGCTCATATGATTGGTGTCGCTCGAGTTGCGCAAGCCCACAAACTTCGTGGTTTATATCCGTAATACGTTTAGTACAGCTTCAACACTTGCAATCAACTGTTTTAAAGGCATTGTTGGAGCATTTGGAAATTCATGTCTTTGTTCATCCATCAAGGGAACATGCATGAAGCCACTACGCACTTCACTTTCTTTTAGAAAGTGCTGTATTGCATAAAAAAGATCGTTACAGACAAAAGTTCCAGCGCTCAATGAAATTGATGCTGGAATCCCTTGTTTCTTCATTTCTTCCACCATTAGTTCGATAGGCAAAGTCGAAAAATAGCCATCTGGAGCGCCTTCAATAATTCTCTGTGCTCTTGGCACATTACCTTCGTTATCGGCTATTGGTGCGTCTTTGAAATTCAGTGCAACCCGTTCTGGAGTTACCTCATACCGTCCTGCCGCTTGTCCAAGGCAAAGTACTGCATACGGTTCGTGTAGTTCTATCAATTCCACCACTCGTTGTGTTGCCTTTCCAAAAACGACTGGCAAATTCTCAGTAACTAGATCGGGAGCCTGTAGAGCTTTAATAATCTCTCCGGAAGGATTTAAAGTCGACGGTGAAAAAGATTCAAAACCTGTGACTAGTATTTTTCTCATTTTGAACCTCTTTTAATATCTCTTTTGAAACTCAATATTGCCACCAGTGTAAGTACAGTCATTGAGAGTCCGAATCCGACGTACAAAGAAGTTGGCACAGTTCGAGCAAAGATCAACACATAGATATCTGGAATATAGAAATACACCGTAGTCAACAGAATGTTCTTTCTAAAGGAGGGCCATTGAGCATCTAGAAAATTCACCAATGATTTTGCTGAATAGATTGCGTAGGGAACCGAAGATGTAATGTCCACGAATAAATATCCCCACGCATTTACATCATGTTGGCCAAAGAATTTATTGATTGCAAACGCACGAAAAAAAGCCCAACATAGGACTAGTACCAACCATGTTCGGTGCGCGCGCTTATCGCGTAAGAACGAGAGTCGATCCGATGCATTCATAGGGAGCAAGGATATGTCTTTAACAATATTTGGACTAAAGTCGCGCAGATGAGTACGCCATATTCTGATCAAACATCTCGCAGAGCGGGTTACGTTCTTCATGTGCTGACAGCTAGTGGTGCGGCCGCTGGACTTGTCGCGCTTCAAGCAATCTTTGATGGAAAGTGGCGTGAAGCCCTTCTCTGGTTAATCTTTTGTCAGGTGCTAGATGGCCTCGACGGACCTATGGCTCGCAAACTTGATGTAACGATTCATGCATCGCGAATTGATGGCCACATTCTTGATCTCGTAGTTGATTATGTGACATGCGTGGTGGTTCCCGTTGCATTACTAGCGCGTTTACAACTTCTTCCAATTCACTTTGAAGTATGGATTGCGGGTTCAATTTTTATCACATCAGCTCTTTGGTTTGCGCGAACAGATCAAGAGACTGAAGATAATTGGTTTAATGGGTTTCCGGCGGTTTGGAATCTTGTAGTCCCAACATTTCTGATTCTCAATACTTCACCAAGAACTGTCATGATTGTTTCGATTTTATTATGTGCTCTGCAATTAACTACTATCAAAATTCCACACTTGGTTCGAGTAAGTTGGATGCGCAAGATTACGTTGCCACTCACTGTTGTTTATTTGATTGATTTGACCCGCTTATCATGGGGGTATTCAGATCAACTTGGAAGCAACCCCAATGTCTTCGAGATTGTTATCTTGATTGGCTTCCCTGCTTATATTGGGGTGCTCTCAATTTGGCGTACGTGGTTTAAGCAAACTTAGTAGGAATTCTGGTTGCTCGGTTTATTAGTGCTATTAAAAAACATCACCTACATTTTTGTAGTCAATTGAAAAGTAGTGCATTAGGGCTATTTTGCCATTAACGACTTGGTATGCCCATGTGGTATCTAAAGTAGTTTCTTTACCATCCACTACATAGCCTGGGTTAATTTCATGCACGAAAAGTACTGAACCAACTGAGAAATTCTCTCGCAGTTCTAGTTTCATATTTGGGTGCAGCTTCATGCCAGAGGAATAAAACTCGCGGAATGATGGCTTACCGGCAAGCATGACTTCGCCACGATCTTTTTGCATAATACAGTTGTCTGAAATTAGGTTCATCATGGCATCAATATCTTGATTGTTAAATGCTTTCGCCATTTCATTCATGACTTCGATTGGAGACATTATTTACCCTTTTCTTTATGGAATCTGATTTAGAAATTTTAGTTTAATCTCTGTTATTTACAATAGGCGTCGGTACTATTAATCGCATGAAGACTCATTTACTCAATTTGCCTAATCAACAACTCCTCGAGGTAGTGACTGTTGGCGAGCCACATTCGACTGCATTGGTGTTTCATCATGGTGCACTCGGTTCCTCTGAAAACATGGCACCTCTTTTCCATGAAGCCGAGGCGCGAGGCATTTTTGCAATAGGCATAACTCGGCCTGGTTATTCAGGCAGTACTCGTCGTGAAGGCCGCCGGACAAGTGATTATTTCCTGGAAACTCGAGCTGCTATAGATCACTTTCACGTTGAGAGCTTTGTTTCCTTGGGATGGTCAAGCGGATCACCTGCAGCAATTTCAGACACGCAAGACAGTCGTTGTAAAGGCGCTGTCACAATTTCTGGTGATGCACCACGTGTTAGTTCAGATTGGCAAACCTATATCGAAAAATATCCTTCAATTAATGGTGACGCTTCATCTTTCGAATGGCCATCATTTGATGATTTTAGAAAGTGTTCGTCGGAAGAGATTGTTGATCTTTTTGGTGCTGCCCTTTCAAAAGGCGATGTTGAAGTTTGTAGAAGTGGAGCCAGCGAGGAGTTAACTTTTGCGATCCACCGTGGAATGGCACCTGGAGATTTCGGAGCCTTGGATGATTTTGAAAGTGATGCGGCGCCATGGGGAATTGACCTCGCTCAAGTGAGTCAGCCGGTTGCAATCTTTCAAGGTGATGAAGATCGAATGTGCACTCCTGCTCATGGGCACTTTCTGGCCGATCATCTTGCAAACGCGCATTTCTATTTGGAAATTGGAGAAGGTCATATTTCTCTTATGTATAACAAATCAAGGGAAATCATTGATAAGGCGATTGAGTTTCTAAAACTCCCATAAAAGAAGAAAAGCCCCCGGTGTGAAAGGCACCGAGAGCTTAACTTGTGCGCGCGAAGGGATTCGAACCCCTAACCTTCTGATCCGTAGTCAGATGCTCTATCCGTTGAGCTACGCGCGCTTAT
>CAINRW010000083.1 GCA_903852815.1 uncultured Actinomycetes bacterium | reverse complement strand
TGCGCGAGCGCTCCTCCTATCTCCTCTCCAACAATCGGATCTATCTCACCTGTGAGTGGCTCAACAGCTGGCTCAACTGCGGTGACGATTAATGGAACAGGATTTGTTGCAACACCAACTGTTACTATCGGCGGTCTTGCCTGCACATCGATCGTGGTTGTCTCATCAACTCAGATCACGTGCACAACAGCCCCACATGCAGCAGGAGCAGTCAATGTCGTTGTTACTAATCCAGATACTGGTTCAGTAACTGGCACAGGTATCTATACCTACATCGCTCCTATTGTTCCAAGTTTCGACTACAACAAGAACATCATCACTGCTGGAATCACACTTCCATCCGGTGTAACTGTTAACCCAGCGGCTAATCCTGCACAGGGCGTTGGAGTAATTGGAGTAATTGATGTGGTCATTCACGTTCCATTCGGAACAAATGTCACAGCACTTCCATTTAATTTCTCAGTTGTGGCGCCAAACATCATGGTTGTCGGCACGACTCAGCAGGTTTCAGGTGTTACCTTGAATAATTTCACGACACCAGTCACCTACATTGTTGTAGCACCAGATGGAACAACAAAGAGTTACACAGTTACTGTTGTAATTG
The DNA here is from genome assembly GCA_903852815.1 of uncultured Actinomycetes bacterium. Taxonomy (GTDB): domain Bacteria; phylum Actinomycetota; class Actinomycetes; order Nanopelagicales; family Nanopelagicaceae; genus Planktophila. The sequence continues at coordinate 8,356 of CAINRW010000083.1, read as the reverse complement.
ATGCAGCTCCAGTTGTACCTCCTACAAATACTCCAGTAGTTGTTGTACTTTCAATTGGTGCAATCGCACCTAAGGCTGGCCCTGTTTCAGGTGGAACTACCGTCAACATCACAGGAACTGGATTCACATCTGGAACCACAGTGGTACTTGGCGGAGCTGCTTGTGCTCCGGTAACAGTTGTTTCTTCAACAAAGATCACTTGCATCACTACAGCACATGTTGCAGGAACAGTAGATGTGGTCCTAGCTGATGCAGGAACGTCTGCAACAGCTACAGCGGCGTATACATATGCTGATGGAACAGTCCAACTTGGACCTCTACCTGCAAATGCCGGTCTCACACCAGGAACTACGTATGTAACAGTTGACGGTATTCCATACCAAATCAACGTTGCACCAAATGGTGATGCAAATGCAATTCAATTGACGGCATCTGATTGGAACTTGAAGCTACAGGCTAAGGGTGAAAACGGTCTGCCATTGGCACTTGATGATCAAGATCGCATCATCGTTGATCCAGGCCTAGCAGCTACCTTCACAGGAACTGGCTTCATGCCTAACTCTGACGTGTTTGTCTATGCGTTCTCTAACCCTAAGTTCATGGGTGTTATTCGCACAGATAAGAACGGTAACTTCTCAAGTTCTTTGATTGTTCCTGACCTAGAAACAGGTGGACACACAATTCAACTTAACGGTCTTTCACCTAAGGGTGAAGTTCGTTCAGCTTCAGTTGGTGTCGTAGTTCAGCCAAAGAAAAAGGTTGCAAGTGGCAAGGTGTACTTCGCTTACGCATTATCAGCTCTTGATGCAAAGGCAAAGACACTCATCGCTTCTATTGCAAAGAAGGCAAAAGCTGCAAAGGGTAATGTCTTCATCACTATTGTTGGTTGGGCTCAGCCAACAAAGAACTCAAAGAGTCACGTTGCACTTTCAAAGGCTCGCGCAGCAGCAGTTGCAAAGGCATTAAATGCAGCTGGCGTTATGGGTACGTATTCGATTTCCGGCAAGGGTCTTGCCACATCGAACGTCCCAGCTAGTCGTTACGCAGAGATCATCGTTGAGGTGATTCGTAAGTAACTCAGTAATATAAGTAGCAAATAGAAATCCCCGCCGGGTAACTGGCGGGGATTTTTGTTTAAGCTGATTGCGGTGCGTTGGGTAGACTTCCACATTGCTTGGATCTTCAACGTACAGAACCACCAATAAACAATGGCATCGGAACTAGAACCTCAGCTTCTTCTTCCGAACTATTAGCAAGGAAGATGGCCTTTTCGCCCATTTTTTCATACGGTAATCCAACTGTCGTTAACGTAGGTCTAAGTAATTCACCAAAATCATCATGGTCGAATGAAACGATTGAAATGTCCTCAGGAATACGTAATCCCATTTCTCGAACCGCCCTGTATGCACCAATTGCTAACCGGTCGTAACTAATCTTTTTGACAGTAACACAATGACAATTCGATAAAGCAAAAGTTTGCTGCAAGTAAAATCACAGAACAAAATTTGCGCTCATAAACTAGTTGATAATTAGTAACTTAAGAATCAACAGGGGGGCAGCATTAAGTACTAGTGCTTTAAAGTGAAACGTTGCATCCATTTTGGTGCCCACCAGTTGCGTTCACCAAATAAACGCATCAGTGCCGGAACAAGTAATGCACGAACCAAAGTTGCATCCAAAATTACTGCAAGTGATACTCCAAAGCCGAGCATCTTGATTGAAGTAACACCACTAGTCATGAAAGTAGCGAAAACAACGGCTAACAACATAGCTGCAGCTGTAATGATGCGAGCAGAACGTTGTAAGCCGACTGCGACTGATTCGACATTGGATTTACCGCTTAAATGCTCTTCGCGAATGCGGGAAAGTAAGAAGAGTTCGTAGTCCATTGAAAGTCCGAAGACCACAACCGCAACCAGAATTACGGAACCTGTATCAAGCGTGCCAGTCACGGTAAAATCACCTACTAGCCACTTCAGATGGCCATCGATAAAGATCCACGTAATTGCGCCCAAAGTGGCGATTAGCGACATCGCATTGAGTAGTACCGCTTTTATCGGCAAGATTATTGATCCAGTAAATATAAAAATAAGAATAAGAACGGTTAGGGCAATCCAGCCAAGTGATAGTGGCAGAGTCTTGGCGATTCCATCTTGAGAGTCAGTGAAGTCAGCTGCTGAGCCGCCAATCAAAGTTCCAGATGGCATAGTGAGGTTGCGAATGTCGTGAATAACAACTTCGGATGCGGTTGTACGAGAACCCTTAGATGAAATAACTTGGACGCGAATATCTTTCCCGTAAGTTTCTAAAGCCCCGATACGAACAATTCCCTTAACTTTTTTAACTTCTTCTAGGAAAGTATTTATTTCACTTTCACGACCGACGCCATTTGGTACTACAACTTCGATAGGGCTACCAATCAAACCGTCGAAACGTGTATCAATAACTTGAGTAGAAACAGCGGCACGATCAGATGCAGGCAACACTCGAGCATCAACTTGCGCGAAGGCAATGTTTACAACAGGAGTCGCCAGAATTCCGAGAACAACTAAACACGCAATGACAACTGGTATTGGTCGCTGCATTACATTACGTGCAGTGCGGGCCCAACGGCCATCTTCTTTCGGTGTAATCGCGCTTCGACGAATTACGCCCTTGTCGACCTTATGTCCCAAAGTTGCAAGCAACGCAGGTAGTGCAAAAATCGCTCCTGAAACGGCAAGGGAAATTACGGCAACTCCAGCAAGACCGAAAGATTTTAAGAAGTTAAGTGGGAAGAATAAAAGTGAAGCCATAGTTACGAAAACAGTTAAGCCAGAATAGAAAACAGTCTTTCCGGCAGTTGCCACCGTAATCTCTACAGATTCGCCCACGCTTTTGCCGTGGTGGAGCTCTTCACGGAAACGATTGACCATGAGCAAGGCGTAATCAATACCCAGGCCAAGACCAAGACCGGTGATGAGATTGAGCGCGAAAATGCTGACGCTTGTGAAGTGTGTGAACAAATAAATAAGGAAGAAAGAGCCAAGAATCGCGGTTACGCCAACAAAAAGTGGCATAGCCGAGGCAACAAGGGCACCGAAAACAAAGAGTAGAAGAATGAAAGTCAACGGAATAGCAATTGCTTCTGCAAGGGCTAAATCTTTCTCTATTCTATGGTTGATTGCATGTGTTACTACTCCAGGTCCTGATGCATACACATCTAGTCCCTGAAAAGTTCCATCAAATTTTTCTTGAATAGCTGCGCCCAGTTTGCCAAGGCCATCAAAGTCATCGGATTTTAAATTTCCGTAAATCAAAATAAATGCAGCTTTTCCATCAATAGATTTCATTGTTGGTGCACCGCCAGTAGACCAATATGAGTAAGTCTTTGCGACTCCGGCAACTGCTTGTACTTGCTTTTCAAGAGCCACACCTTTGGCAGCAACAGCTGGATCGTCAACAGAAGTTGTTGAATCAAGAACTAAAGTAACAATCGGTTCTTGTACTTGAAATTTATTAATTACATAGTCGGCAGCTTTTGAAGATTCGCTATTCTTGTCAGAGTATCCACCGCTATCTAGTCGACCAAAAGCTTGAGAACCAACTGCGCCTGCAGCAAGTGTTGCTAGAACAAATACCAGCAAAACAATCTTGCTGCGCTTAACGATGAACTTTCCTAGCTTTTCAAACACCTTTGAGTCTCCTTGGTTGTAGAGTTAGATCTATGAGCGAACTTTTTCCAAACGTTACATCGGATGAAATTGATCCTGATGCTGCGGCTGAAGCTTTGCGTCGTGAAGAGGAAATGAAGTCAGATAAGCCACCGCACCACGAGGATTAATCCGTTTTAGCCGCTGGAGCTGGCGCAGGTGCGGGCTTAGCTGGTTCAGACGATGACGTAGTTTTAGCTGAATCTGTCTTATAAAAACCTGAACCCTTGAAAACCACCCCAACTGCACTATAGATCTTGCGAAGATCGCCTTTGCACTCTGGACACACAGTTAATGAGGCATCACTAAAAGATTGGAAAACCTCAAACTCGTGGGCACAGGCGTTACATGCATATTGATATGTAGGCACTGTCACTCCATTTCGCAGGATGGCTTAAATCACGGGTAGCCAGGGGTAGAGGTTAAGTCTAAAGAAGTGAGACGATTGGCGCGAATTCAAGGGTAATTACTGGAGGGCATATCGTGAAAATCGCACATGTGAAGAAGCTGAGTTGTCTGATTGGGCTTTTTTATCTGATGGGGATTACGCAAGCCTCTGCCAACTCTTTGATAACAACTATGCCAATAGATGGTTCAACTTTAACCACCGCTCCAACTTCGGTAACCCTCACTACGCAAATAGCTTTGCTTCCAGATGGAAACGAACTTACAGTCACCGATCCTGCAGGTATTCGAGTCGATGATGGCACCATAACAATTAATGATGTCGCAGCAACCGTTGGTGTAAAAACTCTCGATACTTCTGGAATTTATCGAGTGTCATATGTTTTATATACAGAAGGCGAAGCACCGCTGCAGGGATCATTTACTTTTAACTTCTCTGCGCCAAGTGAGATAACACCAGTTGATCCTTCCCCTACACCAACCAAATCTAGTCAACCGGCCAGCAGTAGTTGGGGAACAAATATTTTTATTGTTTTTCTACTAATTGTTTCAGCCGCGATATTTGTTGGTCTTGTGTTTTATGCCAGAAAACTTTTTAGAGAACGATGATCGCTTTAAGCACGATTTTTAAATATCTGTCGTTATTGGGAAGCTTTGCTTCAATTGGAACACTGTTAGCAATGGCTTTTCTTTTGCTAGATGTTGAAGGAAAGCTTTCAACATCGGCAATCAAGGTACGAAGTATTCTTTGCGTCACCAGTTTAATTTGGGCAGTTGGCGCACTAGGAACAATCATTACTACGTTGGCCACAATTTTGGATCAATCAATTTCTGTTGCTCTCGATCAAACAATGTTGCGATCTTTTGTAACGCAAATAACTTTAGGTCAGTACCTACTTTTTGAAGCGATTGTCGCAATTGTGGTTGCAATCGCAGCAATGCGTTTGCAACGGGTGTTGAGCACAATTTTTCTCTTGATTCTTTCAATCATTGGTCTTGTCGCACCGATTTTTCAAAGTCATGCAGCGTCAAGTGGCTCTCATGGTTTAGCAATTGGCTCGCTCGTAATCCATGTCGTAGCGCTCTCACTATGGGTCGGGGGAGTCCTGGCGCTTGCAGTTTTAGATGCAGAAGATCGCCCGCTGGCAGTGAAGCGCTTTAGTCCCTTAGCTCTATGGTCAGTAATTGCTGTAGTTATTAGCGGAACTGTAAATGCGTGGGCGCGATTAGATTTTGCGCTGGCCTGGAAAACTGCCTACGCATTTGTTGTGATTGCAAAAGTCATACTCACGCTTGTCCTTATCTTTTTTGGGTACCTTCATCGAAAGAATCTTGCCTTACAAAATTCAATTGATTGGAAATCATTCGGCAAATTAATCGTTGCCGAAAGTGTTGTCATGATTGTTGCAGTTGCTATGGGTGCGTGGTTATCTTCAAATCAAGCACCAATCCGACCGGGCAGAGAAAAATTTGACCCCGCACTATCCGTTGCTGGAATTTCTTCGCCGCCGGCACCAACGTGGTCACGGATTTTCTGGAGTTATGAACCCGACGCTTTGATGATTGGAATTTTAATCACCGCGGTTGCCCTGTATATAAAAGGTGTTGTTGTTCTGACGCGACGCGGCGATAAATGGCCGATTGGTCGCACAATTTCATTTGCCTGTGCCATCGCGGCAATTGATTTTGCAACAAGTGGCGGACTTGGCTTGTATGCTCATTTTGCTTTTTCTTATCACATGGTTGCGCACATGATTTTAGGAATGATTGCACCAATTGGAATTGTTTTAGGTGCACCAATTACTTTGGCGCTTCGAACTCTTCCGCAGGGCAGAAACTCGCAAGAGCGTGGCGTACGTGGCTCCTTATTAGCCGCACTTCACTCAAAGTTGGCGGTTTTTTACACTAATCCATTAGTTGCGTTGGCATTTTTTGACGGCTCGCTTTTTGCTCTGTATTTCACGCACCTCTTTGGTTCCTTAATGCAGAGCCACGTTGGACATCTTTTTATGAATATACATTTCTTATTAGCTGGAATCCTCTTCTTCCACGTAATTATCGGGATTGATCCCAATCCCCGCCGGGTTCCGCACTTAGTTCGAATCGTCATTCTCTTTGCGGCCATGAGTATCCATGCATTTTTCTCGGTGGCTTTAATGTCTACTTCAACGCTCATCGATGGCGGATATTTTGCTTCTCTGCAGTCGCCATGGCTCACCGATTTATTAGCAGATCAGCGAATGGGTGGATCTATTGGTTGGGCAATGGGTGAAGTGCCAATTCTGCTGGCACTTGTTGCAACTTTTATCAGTTGGGTTCGTGATGACTCACGTGAAACAACGCGGATTGATAAGAACACCGCCCGCGCTGCTGCGATGGGTCAGCCCGATGAGTTAGCGACATATAACAAGTATTTACAAGATCTAGCCGCTCGCGATAGGAATGAAACCTGATGGATAATTTATTCGAACTCCCAAGTGAATATAAAGAACTACGTGCCAGCGTTCGTGCGCTAGCTGAAAAAGAAATTGCACCTTTTGCACACGATGTCGATGAAAATCATCGATTCCCACAAGAAGCGGCCGATGCACTTCAAAAGTCGGGTTTGGCCGCAGCCCATGTCCCTACCGAATTTGGTGGCGATGGTGCTGATGCGCTTGCGGTAGTGATAATTATTGAAGAAGTTGCACGAGTGTGTGGTTCATCTTCTTTAATTCCTGCAGTAAATAAACTTGGCTCACTCCCATTAATTCTTGGTGGAAATACCGAACAAAAACAACGTTGGTTATCACAGTTAGCTAAAGGAAAAGGTTTCTCCTACTGTCTATCTGAATCCGAAGCAGGTTCGGATGCATCAGCGCTTCGTACAAAAGTTGCGCGCACTGAAAGCGGTTGGCTACTTAACGGAAGTAAAAAATGGATTTCTAATGCCGGTGTTTCAGAGTTTTATACAGTTATTGCTCAAGGTGATCCAAGCCTTGGTTCAAAAGGAATAACTGCATTTATTGTTGAGAAATCTGACGCCGGCGTTTCATTTGGAGCTCCAGAAAAGAAAATGGGTTTCAGGGGCTCACCAACGCGCGAAGTTTATTTTGATAACGTCGAACTCTCTGATGATCGCCGCATTAGTGAAGTCGGTGCAGGTTTTTCACTTGCCATGGATACGTTAGATCACACTCGAATCACAATTGCAGCGCAGGCGTTAGGTCTTGCACAAGGTGCTTTAGATGTTGCTACTAAGTATGCACATGAGCGCAAGCAGTTTGGAAAAGAAATTTTTGATTTCCAAGGTGTGCAATTTATGTTGGCTGACATGGCAATGAACATTGAAGCTGCGCGCCAACTTACTTATGCTGCGGCTGCTAAAAGTGAGCATGGCGAGAAAGATTTACGATTCTTTTCAGCAGCCAGTAAATGTTTTGCAAGCGACACAGCAATGAAAGTTACAACCGATGCAGTCCAGATTTTGGGTGGATATGGTTATGTTTCAGATTATCCAGTTGAGCGAATGATGCGTGATGCAAAGCTAACTCAGATTTATGAAGGTACAAATCAAATTCAACGAATTGTGATGGCGCGTAATTTACCTAACGGTTAAATCGCACAATAAGTGAAGGTGTAGCTGCTGCATCAAGTGGAATGTCGTGTGCTTCGCGCGGAAGAATTTCACTAGTTAGTTCGCCTGCATGTACCAACCCAATCTTCCAACCAGGCAGTCCAGGCAAAGCGCGATCATAAAAACCACCACCTTGTCCCATTCGAAATCCATCTTGATCAATTCGAAGTGCGGGGGTAATAACTGCACCAACGTCTCGTACATCTATTTCGGCAGGGCCAATAGGCTCAGTTAATTTCTTGGTGACTTTGAGCTGGCTTTCATCGCCATTCCACTGCACCCATTCAATTTGCGCGCCATTTACACGCGGCAAAAGTAATTTTTTGCCATCTTTTAAGAATGCTTGGTTAATTTCGATGGTGCTTGGTTCTTGGGCATATGAAACATATGAACAGATTGTTGATGCATTTAATATTTCGGGGCACTTAAGAATCACATTGAAATTTGAAGGAATAAATCTCTGCACACGTTCACGACGGTATCTTTCACGTGCCGCTTTTTTTGCTGTGTTTTGCGTCATTGTTCCCCCTTGCATATTTCACGCTCTAAATCCCAAACAAATACGATGCCAACAAGTTTGGTGTGATTATGGCAGAGCACATGCGCGTAGATGAGAATTTGACTGCGCTCCTTGCGATTTGTA
>CAINRW010000082.1 GCA_903852815.1 uncultured Actinomycetes bacterium | reverse complement strand
TAAAAACCGATTACGAAGAGAAGAGATTTGCCGAAGCAAGCCAGGCTTTGATGGATACGACTCTCAGCGTTACTCGAACTTTTGCTGTTATGTTCCCATCTTTGATGTTGATTTTGAACTTAACCAGCGTCGCAGTGATTTGGTTTGGCGGCAAACTTGTCGATACTGGCGATATGCCTATCGGAAATTTAACTGCATTCCTGGCTTACATTATGCAAATTCTTTCCAGTGTAATGATGGCGGTAATGATGTCATTGATGATTCCACGGGCCGCCGCTAGTGCTGAGAGAATTCAAGAAGTATTAATGACTCCATCTTCAGTTGTAGAAACACTGGCACCCATTAAACCCGTCGCAAATGTTGGAAAAGTTGAGTTCAAAGATGTTGAATTTAGATATCCAGGCGCAGAGCACCCGGTCCTCTCAGGTATTTCATTTACTGCACTTCCGGGACAATTCACGGCAATTGTTGGCAGCACTGGAAGTGGAAAAACAACTTTAGCTAATCTGATTCCACGCTTTATAGATGCAACAAGCGGTTCAATAACTATCGATGGTGTTGACGTTCGAGATCAAGCGCTCGAAGAGGTATGGAAAGGTATTGGTCTAGTTCCTCAACGCGCATTTCTTTTTGGCGGAACAATCGAAACTAACCTTCGCTATGGGGATGCACAGGCAACGGATGCGCAAATGTGGAGGGCTTTAGAGATAGCTCAAGCCAAGGAGTTTGTTGAAGATAAAGAGGAAAAACTTCAATCAAGCGTTGCCCAAGGCGGAACGAATTACTCAGGTGGACAACGTCAGCGCTTAGCAATCGCGCGAGCAGTAATCAAAAACCCGAAAATTTATATTCTTGACGATAGTTTTTCAGCACTTGATTTCACAACTGATGCCAAACTGCGGGCCGCCCTTGAGGAGTCAGCAAAAGATTCAACGTTAATTGTTGTGGCACAACGTGTAAGCACAATCTTGAATGCCGATCAAATAATTGTTCTTGATCAGGGCACATTGGTTGGCAAGGGAAAACATCAAGAATTAATGGACAGTTGCGAAATATATAAAGAAATAGTCTTGTCTCAACTCAGTCCCGAGGAGGCCGCATGAGCGCGAATCGTCCAGGCGGTGCTGCGCCACGTGGTGGTCCAATGGCGGGGATGTTTGCTGCGCCTCCTGCTAAAACTAAAGATTTCAAAGCCTCTCTTAAGCGACTTCTTAAAGAGTTAGGACCTGAAAGAAAAACTCTTTCATTGGTGCTTTCCCTTATAACCGTCAGCGTAGTCATTGGTTCTTTTGGACCAAAGATTCTTGGTCATGCAACAAACTATATTTTTTACGGCTTCCTCGGGCATCAACTGCCTTCCGGAGTTTCAAAAGTTCAGGCAGTTACAAATCTTCGTGCACAAGGACAAGACCGACTTGCAGATATGTTGAATAAAAGTTCAGTAATTCCTGGAGTCGGAATAGATTTTGGTGCTGTAAGTAAAACATTAATGCTGGCGATTGGAATATTTGTAGTCGCTTCATTTCTGATGTGGATTCAAGCTTATTTGATGGCCGGAGTTACTCAACGCTCAGTCTTTAGATTACGGCGCTTAGCTGAAGAGAAAATTGGACGCTTACCATTAAGTTATTTTGATAGTCAATCCCGCGGGGATTTATTGAGTCGAGTGACTAATGACATCGACAATATCTCGAACTCGCTTCAACAAGGTTTGTCCCAGATTCTTAACTCATTGCTGACAATAATTTCAGTACTAATCATGATGGTCTGGATTAGCTGGGAACTTGCCCTCATTTCTTTAATTGCCATTCCCATAAGCATCTTTTTATCGGTGCGAATCGCTAAGCGTTCGCAACGCGAGTTTGTGGCGCAATGGGACTGGACCGGAAAACTCAATGGCCATGTTGAGGAAATGCATACAGGCCATTCATTAGTTAAAGTCTTTGGGCGCCGCGAAAGTGCAATCAAGGATTTTTCAACTTTAAATAATGAATTAAAAGAATCGAGTTTTAAAGCTCAATTTATCTCTAGCATCATTCAACCAACGACCGCACTTGTATCCAATTTAATATATGTAGGTATTGCAGTGTTAGGTGGATATCGAGTTGCCACAGGATCCATGACTCTTGGTGATGTCCAGGCATTTATTCAGTATTCACGTCAATTTGGAATGCCTTTGGCGCAAATCGCAGGTTTAATGAATAGCGTTCAATCAGGAGTCGCCTCGGCAGAGCGTTTATTTGAATTACTAGATGCAAAAGAGCAGGAAGCAGAGACCAGTAATCCGAAAAGCATCGATCGTGCCCGCGGTGAAGTGTGCTTTGAAAATGTGGAGTTCCATTACACAGAAGACCAACCGCTCATAGAAAATTTGAATTTAAAGGTTCTTCCCGGGGAAACCGTTGCAATTGTCGGCCCAACGGGTGCTGGTAAGACAACCCTTGTTAACTTAATAATGCGATTTTATGAAGTTAATTCGGGGCGAATTACGTTGGATGGGGATGACATTCGCTCGCTGACTAGAGATGACTTGCGCAAACAATTTGGAATGGTCCTGCAGGATACGTGGTTATTTGCCGGCTCGATGCGCGAAAACATTGCTTTTGGTAGCCAGAATCCAAGTGATGAAAAAGTTATTGAGGCAGCAACTGCAGCAAATATAGATCACTTCATGCGCTCGTTGGCCAATGGTTACGACTCACAGGTATCTGATGACAATTCAACGGTATCTAATGGTGAGCGCCAACTTATTACAATCGCCCGAGCTTTTATGGCCGATCCTGCGATCTTGATTTTAGATGAAGCCACATCTTCAGTAGATACAAGAACTGAAGTTATGGTGCAACACGCTATGGCCAAACTTCGAAAAGGTCGCACAAGTTTTGTTATTGCACATCGCCTTTCAACAATCAGAGATGCTGACACGATTCTTGTTATGGATAAGGGAAAAATTATCGAACATGGAAAACACGAAGAGCTCATGGAAAATAAAGGCTTTTACTTTGATCTCTATGCCAGTCAATTTGCCAAAGCAATTGAGGATTAATTCGTGATTAAAAGTGAAATGACTAATCGAGAGGCTATCGCCAAAGGTTTACCAATCTTTATCACCGCGATTAATATGCGAGCTGGTTTAACTATTATGAGTCCGCTCTACCCAATTCTAAAAGAGCAGTACAACTTAACTTCCTTTCAACTATCTTTCCTAACGTCCCTCTCAGTTCTCTGTTTTGCAGCGAGTGCTTTTTTGATGCCACTAGTTGGCAAGATTGGTGGAACCAATAAAGTAATTGCGTTAACTCTCAGTGTCTTGAGTGTTGCAATTTTCCTGCGAATGGTGGGAAATCTTCCAATTCTTTTCTTTTCCTCAGTCACGGTCGGTATTTCAATCGCC
>CAINRW010000081.1 GCA_903852815.1 uncultured Actinomycetes bacterium | reverse complement strand
GCACTTTGCCTATAAGTGGAAAATTCACACCAACTCAGCGTGCCCTATATATGTTGGTGTACGAATCACAAAAAGCTGGAATTGCAGCGATAAAAGCTGGGGTTCCTTTCTTGGATATAAATCGTGCTAGCCATGCAGTTCTGGCACAAGGTTTAATCGATATGGGAATCATCAATATGAGTCTTGAAGAAGTTATGGATCCTGAAGTTGGTTTGTATAAGCGCTGGACTATTCACGGGGTGAGCCACATGCTGGGCTTGGATGTTCATGATTGTGCTCAAGCCCGCGCCGATCAATACCGTGACGGTGTTTTAGAAGCGGGAATGATTCTGACTGTTGAACCAGGTCTCTATATTCAATCCGATGATGAATTATTTCCAGCGGAATATCGTGGGATAGGTATTCGAATCGAAGATGATGTTCTTGTTACAGAAGATGGTTGTATAAATTTAAGTGAGAATATCCCTCATCACCCAGATGAGATTGAAGCCTGGATGGCGTCACTTCGCTAAATTAATTCCAATCCAAGCCGCAGTTAATCCGAAGGCTAGTGATGCGCTTAAATTTATGGCAGCTGATTTGTAGTTCTTTAATTCGTATGCCAAAAAGAAATCAAGCATAAATGTTGACCATGTTGTGAATGATCCTGCAAAACCCACAACAAAGAAAGCGTGTGCATTGACTGAAGTGTGCAAAGTTAGACCGAAAACGAATGAACCTAAAATATTTACAAGAAAGATTCCATACGGTTTGCTAGAAAATTTTCTTATGTACTGATCAATGGCAAAACGAGAAGGCGCACCGAGGGCTGCACCAAGAATTACAAAGATGGTTTTCATGAGCGCACCGGAATTAATTTTCTGGCGATCGGTAACACTACAAGAATTACGAGAATTGAAAAAAGAACGTTATGGAATAAGAAAAGATCGCCACCTTCTTTTGGTGTCAACGTTAAGCCCGCAACTGCAGAGAAAGTAGTTAAGCCTCCACAAAATCCGGGAAGTAGGAAGTGGCGTAGATCTTGATTGCCTCTTCTTTCCATCAAGACTATAAAAATTGTTGCGAGTGCCACGCCAATTAAGTTTGCGGTGAGCGTTGCATTTCGACCATCCTGTAGTTCAATCCCTAGCCAATAGCGAACTAGGGATCCGCAGACTCCACCTAGAGAAACTAGGAGTAGCGATTTCAGAGTGGCAAAGCTTTCTTAGTTACACCAGAAACAAAACGAGTAACAACACTAATCACTAATGCGGCAAGAACCGCAGACCAAAAACTGGTTACATCTAACTTGTCGCTCCAACGTGCAAGAAGTTCCAAAATAGCTGCGTTAACAACAACTAGAAATAAGCCAAGGGTCAGGATGACTGCGGGTAATGTCATAATTTTCAAGAAACTTCCAAGAGTTGCATTGAGTAGACCAAATAGAAGGGCTACCCAAAGATAGGTAGTGAACCCACCTTTGACATCGATTCCTGGAATTAGGGCGGTTGCTACCCAAAATGAAAGTGCTAAAGCTGCCCAACGTATTAAAAGTTTCATGTCTCTATTAAATACCCTCTCGGCGTCGAATCTTTGAACCTAACCAGCGAGCAGGGTCATATTTCACATCCACAACACGTTCCTTCATTGGAATAATCGCGTTATCTGTGATGCGAATGTGCTCTGGACAAACTTCGGTACAACACTTGGTGATGTTGCACATTCCAAGACCGTGCTCCTCTTGAGCTGTTTTCTTACGGTTCTTCAAGATATCTAATGGATGCATATCTAACTCTGCAATACGGATAAAGAAACGAGGTCCGGCAAAAGATTTCTTGTTTTCTTCATGATCGCGAATTACGTGACATACGTTTTGGCACAAGAAACATTCAATGCATTTACGGAACTCTTGGCTTCGCTCTACATCTACTTGCTGCATCCGCGCTTCTCCTGGCGCTAAATCTGCTGGAGGTGCATACGCTGGAATTTCCATAGCTTTTTTGTAATTAAATGACACATCAGTGACTAGATCTTTAATTACTGGAAAAGTGCGAAGAGGCGTGACGGTAATTGTTTCACCTTCAGGATAAGCGGCTACTTGCGTCATGCACGCCAAACGAGGCTTTCCATTAATTTCCATTGAACATGAACCACATTTGCCTGCTTTGCAATTCCAACGAACAGCTAGGTCGCCCATCTGTGTTGCTTGCACACGGTGAATTACGTCGAGAACAACTTCACCCTCATTTACATCTACTTGCACATCTTGCAGTGCACCAGAAGTTGAGTCTCCACGCCAGATACGAAGATTAAGTTTGCGTGCCATTAGTTGGAACCGCCTTTCGCAATTTCTTCCGGTGTCATGTATTTCTCCAACTCGTGAACATCAAAGAGGTCGAAAAGTTCCTTGGGTAGAGGAGGCAGCGCTTGTTCGCGAACAATAACTTGTGTGCCATCAAAAGTAGAGATGTGATTTATTTGGCGCCATTTATTATTCATTCCTGGGAAATCATCACGTGTATGACCACCGCGGGACTCTTCGCGTTTAATTGCTGATTTTGCTGTGCTTTCTGCGACTAACAGCATGTTGTCTAAATCAAAAGCTAAATGGAAACCTGGATTAAATACTCGGCCACCACTTACTGAAACATTTGCACTGCGCTTTCGGATTTCGGCAATCTTTTTAATCGCTTCATCCAACTCCGCACCGGTACGAATAATTCCAACCAAATTGTGCGTAATTTCTTGAAGTTCGGCATGGAGTGAGTATGAATTCTCTCCGCCTTGGCGATCAAAAGGAGCCTGAATTTTCGCTGCCGCTGCATTAATTGCGCCTTCGCTAACAGGATTCTTGCCACTGCTCTTTACGTATTCTGCGGCTCCCGCACCTGCGCGGCGACCAAATACCAAGAGATCCGTCAAAGAGTTTCCACCGAGGCGATTTGATCCGTGCATACCACCGGCAACTTCACCAGCGGCGAATAACCCTGGCACTCCAATTGCTGCAGCTGTATCTGGTTCTACTTCAACACCACCCATTACGTAGTGACATGTTGGACCAACTTCCATTGGCTCTTTGGTGATGTCAACGCCAGCTAATTCATAGAACTGATGCCACATTGATGGCAGACGCTTTTTAATAACTTCTGCAGATAGACGTTTGGAAACATCGAGGAAAACTCCGCCATGTTCAGTTCCTCGCCCTGCTTTTACTTCGCTGTTAATTGCGCGAGCAACTTCATCGCGAGGCAATAACTCTGGCGGACGGCGGTTGTTGTCTTGATCGGTGTACCAACGGTCAGCTTCTTCGGGATTATCGGCATACATCTTCTTAAATACTTCTGGAATGTAATTAAACATAAAACGTTCGCCGTTGATGTTGGTAAGAACTCCACCTTCACCACGCACTGATTCAGTTACCAAGATTCCACGTACAGAAGGTGGCCAAACCATTCCAGTTGGGTGGAACTGCAAGAACTCCATATCAACAAGGTTTGCTCCAGCTTTCAAGGCTAGGGCGTGGCCATCGCCAGTACCTTCCCAAGAGTTGGAAGTAATTTTAAAAGTTTTTCCAACTCCACCTGTTGCAATAATTACTGCAGGTGCTTCAAACAAAACTTCAGAACCACTTTCGCGCCAATATCCATATGCGCCAGATACTTTTCCATTTTCTTTCAAAATATCTGTAATTGTTAATTCAGCAAAAACTTTGATGTGACTTTCCATGTCACCAAAATCGCGACCATCTTGTTGTTGCAACGCGACTATGCGTTGTTGCATCGTACGAATTAATTCAAGACCCGTGCGATCACCAACGTGTGCCAGGCGAGGATATTCATGTCCACCAAAGTTACGTTGCGAAATCTTTCCTTCTTTGGTGCGATCAAAAAGCGCACCCCATACTTCTAGCTCCCAGATGCGATCTGGTGCCTCTTTGGCATGTAGTTCTGCCATTCGATAGTGGTTAAGGAATTTTCCACCGCGCATAGTGTCGCGAAAGTGAACCATCCAATTGTCGTTGTCATTAACGTTTCCCATTGATGCAGCTGCGCCACCTTCGGCCATAACTGTGTGGGCTTTACCAAATAATGATTTACAGATGATTGCAACGCGCAATCCTGCTTCGCGAGCTTCAACTGCAGCACGTAATCCCGCACCACCTGCTCCAATAACGAGGACGTCGTAGTTATGGCGTTCTAGTGTCATAGTCGATTTCCTTTAGAAGAAGTAGAAGTTAGTCCAGGCGCCAGATGCAACTTGGCGAACATAAATGTCGGCAAATGCCACAGCTGCAAGTGAGTACCAAGCAAACTGTTGGTGCTTGTGATTAAGAATTGAAACCCATGTCCATAACTTGTAACGAATTGGATGCTTTGAGAAGTGCTTCAAACGACCACCAACTGTGTGACGACATGTGTGACATGACAAAGAGTAAAACCATAAAAGCGATGAACTAATTAAGAGAACCAATGAACCGACACTCATGTGTCCCCATTGGCCATCTTCACTCTTGAAGGAAATAATTGCGTCATATGTTAAGAAAACATTGAAAACCAAGCCGGCATAAAAAAACCAACGGTGTGCGTTTTGCAAAATGAGTGGCGCTTTAGTTTCACCACTATATGTTTCATGAGGTTCTGCTACTGCACATGCTGGTGGAGATAACCAAAAAGCACGGTAGTAAGCCTTGCGGTAGTAGTAACAAGTCATTCGGAAACCAAGTGGGAAGATCAAAATAATTAACGCTGGTGAAAGTGCAAAATTAAAAATCTGTGCGCTTACCGGTGTCCAACCAAAAAGAGTTGAGCCGGGTACGCATGCTTCAGATAAACATGGTGAATAAAAAGGTGAGATAAGTGGTTCGGTAAAGTAATTATCATTTTCGAAAGCTCGAAATGTTGCGTAGATAATGAATGAGAAAAGCACTCCAAAAGTTAGGAGAGGTTGTAACCACCATTTATCCGTGCGCAGGGTGCGCTCTTTAATTTTTGCTCTTGTTGGTGAAAATACACCTGACATACGTACACCCCTTGTGTGTAGAGAAAATGAAAACACTCAGGCGTAAGTGTCCTCCCGGAGTCAGGTTTCGGCTAGGAGAAGGCCTGCGTAAGGGATATGAACTCAACCACAGACCGTAAGCAAAAAATGGCGGAGGGCGTGGGATTTGAACCCACGAAACTTTCGTTTGCCGGTTTTCAAGACCGGTGCACTCGGCCGCTATGCGAGCCCTCCGTGGGAGAGATTACCTGAAGTTGGCCTTAGTCGAAAATCGGCAGATTTTTAAGCGGGGAGATCTAATAACTTTTCAATTATCGATGCCACACCATCGACATCATGTGATGGAGCCACATCTTTTGCATATTTACTTCCATCGGGGTGACCATCGGCCATCGCATATGACCGGCCACACCATTGCAACATTGGGAAATCATTTGGGTTGTCACCAAATGAAACACAATCCGAGCTCTCAATTCCCAATCTGCCTGCCACTTTTGCCAAAGTTGTGCCTTTTGATATTCCAAGTGCGGATATTTCAAGAAGGGATTCGTAAGGATTTGAGTGTGTAACAGTCACTAAATCTTTTAGTTCAACAAGTGCCACTTCGAGCATTTCATCGGATGTAAATTCACCGCCACTGCAACGAGCCAACATTTTAAAAATAGGTCCTTTTGCTGCATCTTCAATTCGTTCAACTCCGACATTATCTAAACCAATATCCCAACGGGGGATGTAAGACTTTTCGCGGTGATAGTAATCGTGAGTTTCGATTGCAAATGAAATTGGTGGCATTGCCGCACGCATTCTTTTTGCTACTTCAATTTGATCCTCTTTGGAGATCAACCACTCTTCGGTAACTTCTCGAGACTGCAAGTCATAGAGCATTGCACCATTGCCACATATCGCTCCACCAAAACCAAAAGCTTCACGAATTTCATTCATCCAACGTGGTGGGCGCCCAGTTACAAAATAAATATGTACACCCAGATTATTTGCTCTCGTAAAAGCATCAATTGTTCTTTGGGTGATTGTTCCGTCGTGGTGAACTATCGTGCCATCTAAATCTGTTGCAATAAGTTTGGGGCGCTTATTCACACCAACTCAAATCGTTCTCTGCCAAGAAATGGTTGAAGGGCCTTTGGAATATTCACAGTTCCATCTGCATTTTGATGATTTTCTAAAATCGCCACAATCATGCGTGGAATGGCAACTAATGTTCCATTTAGTGTTGCTACTGATTTTGTACCATCAGCATCTTTGTAACGAATATTTAAGCGGCGGGCTTGGAATTCAGTGCAGTTTGAAGTGCTTGTTACTTCTCTATAAGCCTTTTGGGTTGGAATCCAAGCTTCAATATCAAATTTACGATTGGCGCTAGAGCCCAAATCACCTGAGGCAACATCAATTACTCGGTAAGGGATCTCCATCGCATTGAGGAAATCTTTTTCCCATTGCAATAAACGCGCATGTTCTTCTTTTGCTTGATCTGGGTGGCAAAATGAAAACATTTCAACTTTATCGAATTGGTGAACGCGAATAATTCCACGCGTATCTTTTCCATAGGTTCCCGCTTCACGACGAAAACATGATGAATATCCCGCATAACGCATTGGAAGTTTTTCAGCTGGTAAAACTTCGTCCATGTGCATTGCCGCAAGTGGAACTTCTGACGTTCCCACCAAATAGACATCATCTTTTTCAATTCGATAAACGTTTTCAGCCGCTTGACCAAGAAAGCCGGTGCCTTCCATTGCTGCAGGATTTACTAATACGGGTGGAATTACTGGAGTAAAACCAGATTTGAGTGCAGAAGAGATTGCGTAGTTAACTAATGCAAATTCAAGTAGCGCACCAGAACCAGTTAAATAATAAGAACGAGAGCCAGCGACTTTTGCTCCTCGTTCAGTATCAATAGCACCCAGTAATTTTCCGAGTTCTACGTGATCCTTGGCTTCAAAATCAAATGTTCGCGGTGTTCCAACGTGTTCCAAAACAACAAAATCAGCTTCTCCGCCAATTGGTGCCTGTGGATCTAGAACATTTGAAAGTTGCATTGCTAAATTCTTAGTTGATTCTTCACACTCTGCGCGTTTTGCATCAGCTTCTTTTACTTTTGAAGCTAGTTCTTTTGCATTTTCTAAGAGTGCATTCTTTTCATCACCTTTTGCGGTAGCAACAGATTTTGAAAGTACATTTTGTTCGGCGCGTAGTTTTTCGAATTTTTCAAGAGTTTCACGACGAAGTTCGTCGGCCGCAATAACTTTATCCACGATGGATTCATCTTCACCGCGACCTTTTTGTGATGCTTTAACAAGTTCGGGATTTTCGCGTATGAATTTTAGGTCAATCATTTACTAGCCTTTTCTCGTGGGTATGAACCAAGGAAGCGGATATCTTGGCAGATAGCTCGCAAAGCTTCGATTGTCTCCTTTACAGGAGCATCATTTACGTGGCCTTCGGCATCAATAATGAAATGGTAATGGCCAAGTTCTAAACCTGTTGGACGTGACTGGATGAAAGTTAAGTTCACGTCTCTCTTTGCAAACTCCGTCAAAATATCAAGAAGTGCGCCGGCGTGATCTATGGCGATAAATACGGCCAAAGAAGTGCGGTCAAAACCAGTGGCTTTAGGCGAAGTGGTCGGTTTAGAAACCAAAACAAAGCGAGTGACCGCACCAATAATGTCGCCGATGTTGTCAGCA
Organism: uncultured Actinomycetes bacterium; assembly: GCA_903852815.1. Taxonomy (GTDB): domain Bacteria; phylum Actinomycetota; class Actinomycetes; order Nanopelagicales; family Nanopelagicaceae; genus Planktophila. The sequence continues at coordinate 5,654 of CAINRW010000081.1, read as the reverse complement.
ATAACAGTTAGTCCATAGTGTGCGGCAGCAACTGGGGCGGCGATCGCGGCATCGAACTCACCACGGCCAATTGCTTCGGCTGCGGCAGCCGTTGAAGCGGTAGCGATTAATTCGGCATCTGGATAGTTCTTGGCAATGTAGGCCCGACATTGCGCCTCTGCATGAGGGTGGGTTGCAATGCGACGAATGTCAGTAGTGTCTCGTTTTGTCATTAAAGCAAAAGAAACAGGCAAAGTAACTTCACCCACGATTGAAAGTGGTGTTCCGGTTGCTAATTCATCTAATGTGCGCGCAACAACTCCTTCAACTGAATTTTCAATTGGGACTAACGCAAAATGTGCTTTACCAACGCGAACAGCATCTAGAGCTGCAGTGACATTTGCATATGGAATTAGTGAATCGTTGGATGAAGTGATCTTTTTAAGAGCAGCTTCGGTGAATGTTCCTTTGGGACCCAAATACGCATATGTGCTCACTGCCTAATGATACCCGAGCACCTTGCGTGCATATGACGGGTTATTTGTAATTAGGACTTCAACTCCATTATCGGAGCAAAAACGCATATCGTCTGCATCATCAACAGTCCACACATAAAGTGGCTTGGTCTGTTGGCTCAATTGTGGGTTTGAGCGTAAAAATCTAACACTTGGTCCAAGAATTGCTGCCGATGTAAATCTGCGCATTAAATAATTGAAATTATCTTCAAGGAGTGCAACAGTTTTTTGCTCTGGATTTATTTTTCGAATGTTTTCAATCGCTAGCCAGGAAAATGACATTAAGACAATATCCGTTGTTAGTTTCTCTTGCGCTAGAAGTTCCATTACTTTCTTTTCAACTTCACTTCCCTGGGGCACTGGGTGCTTAGTTTCAATTGCTAGTTCTTTCTTGTTCTCGCGCGCCAGTTCTAACAAATCTTCAAGCAATATCGCAGCTGGATAGTGCCTTTTAATCTCGGGGTACGTCATTTCCGCGATACGTCCTGAAAAACCAGCGGTTCTTTTCATATCCGCGTCGTGCCATAAAAGCATTTGGTTGTCTTTTGTTAAGCGCACGTCACATTCCATGCCATCTGCGCCTTGATCGACTGCGGCTTTGTACGCATCCATCGTCATTTCTGGGAAATCAATGGATGCCCCGCGGTGGGCATAAATTTTCATGATTAAAGATTAACAGGGGTTAGGCTTATGCCTATGACTGCGTTTTATTTTCAGAGCACTGCACGCTCTGCTGATGGTTTGCAGCGCAGTGGAAATGAAGACTCAGCTTTTATTTCTGGGCAATTAATTGCTGTTGCCGATGGAATGGGTGGACATGCAGGCGGTGAAGTTGCTTCACGAATTGCAATACAAACTATGCAACAACTTGCACCAGTTCTCACTAACCATGACATTGATTCCGATTCCATCGAAGATTTATTGTTAAATTCTTTGCACACAATTGATAATCAAATTAATGATTATGTCGAAGAGGCGCCGGAAGTTCGCGGAATGGGAACAACTTTGACTGCACTTTTATTAGTTAAAGACAAAGCTGCCTTGCTTCATGTAGGTGATTCGCGTTGCTATCGCCTAAGAGGTAACAATCTTGAACAATTAAGTAACGACCACACTGTTATTCAAGAGCTACTTGATCAAGGTGCAATAACCCAATCAGAAGTTATTGATCATCCACAGCGTTCGGTTCTAACACAAGCCTTGATGGGCCATGGAAATGTAGTTCCGGTTTTACAACTCTACGATGTAAAGCAAAAAGATAGATTTCTAATCTGCAGTGATGGTTTATCGGGTGTGTTGACTGAGAAGGAAATCAAAATCCTTCTTAAGAAAACTGATGGCGCTTCTGCAGTAAAAACTTTAGTTGAAGCAACTTATGTCAATGGCGCACCTGACAATGTGACTGTAATAGTTGCCGATATAAGTACCGAAATAATTTCAGTCAATGAATTATTAGGTGCTGCGCAATGATTAATGAGGTTTTGGGTGGGCGCTATCAACTTGGTGAAATGATTGGCACTGGTGGAATGGCTGATGTTTACATCGCACAGGACACTCGTTTGGCCCGAAAAGTTGCCATTAAGGTTTTACGTAGTGACTTGGCGCGAGATCAATCTTTTGTAGCGCGATTTAGGAAAGAAGCTTTGGCTGCTGCTGGCCTTAATCATCCTGGCATAGTCGCTGTTTATGACTCTGGTGAAGAACCTGCTCCTTATATTGTTATGGAGTTGATTTCTGGACACACATTGCGCGAATTAATCCATAAAGGTGAACGTGTCCCGTTAAAACGTGCACTTGAAATTGGTGAAGGAATTTTGGCCGCGCTCGAATATTCACATCAGCGTGGAATCGTGCATCGAGATATCAAACCAGCAAACATAATGATCACTGATCAAGGTGATGTGAAGGTGATGGATTTTGGAATTGCTCGTGCACTTGCAGACCTTGGCGCAACGTTAACTAATACATGGAATATCGTCGGGACTGCGCAGTACTTATCACCTGAGCAAGCTTTGGGAGAAGTAGCAGATTTACGAAGTGATATTTATTCAACTGGATGTTTGTTGTACGAAGTTCTTACAGGAAAACCCCCATTCACCGGAGAGACTCCTGTTTCTATTGCATACCAACATGTATCTGGGGTTTTAAATGCACCAAGTTCTATACAGCCTGATTTGCCTGAAGGTATCGATGTAATTCTGGCAGTTGCTTTGGCTAAGAAACCTGAGGATAGGTATCAGTCCGCGGGTTTAATGCTTGATGATCTTTACAAAATCGGTGCCGGTCAAGTGTTAACAACAACGATGCCCAAAGCGAAATTTTCACGTCGTAAGTTATTAATTGGTGGAATAAGTGCTTTGACATCGGTTCTACTTATTTCACTTGGGCTTTTCTTGACTCGTCCTTCAGTCAGCCCTTCAGGTTTCCCACAAATTCCAAATGTTGTAGGTCTAACTCAAAGTGATGCGCAAGCGATGTTGAAAGATTACGTAGTCACGATTCAACATTCTCATGATGCGGTTATTCCGATTAATCGTGTAGCTAGTCAGATACCACTTGCCACTACTCGAGCACAAAAAGGATCTGGTGTGGTGATTACTATTTCTGATGGACCGGGTGATGCGATTGTTCCGGCAGATTTGATTGGAATGCCATTAATAGATGCCCGTGCAGCACTCTCAGCAGTTGGTTTGGTGGTTTCTCGAACTGAAGCAATCTCTTCAGATCAACCACTAGGTACTGTCTTAAAAGTAACGCCAGACCCAGGTTCAACTATTACGGCTGGAAGTGGTGTTGTGTTGCAGATTGCTAGCGGAGAAATTGAAGTTCCTTTGCTCATTGGAACCGATGCTATTCAAGCGAAAACAATTCTTGTGCAGGCAGGTTTCTTAGTAAATGTTTTAGATGATTATGATGCAAATCAGCCTGAAGGAATTGTTATTCGTCAAGCACCTGATGCTGGAACAACACAAACAATTGGTAAATCAGTAACAATTACTGTTAACAAAGCGCCCTAAGCTTTAACTCCAACAACTGGGGAAAGTCCAACAGATTTTGCGAGCGCATTTTTGTCACCGCATTGCGTCAACCAGTTAGCCAACATGAGATGACCGTGTTCAGTTAGTACTGATTCGGGATGAAACTGCACACCTTCAATTGGTAATTCTCTGTGGCGCATAGACATAACAATTCCGGACTCTGTGGTTCCAGTAATTTCTAAATCTTTTCCTACTGTGTCGCGCTCGACGCATAGAGAGTGATATCGCGTTGCAGTAAATGGCGACGGTAATGACTCTAAAACACCTTGCTGTTGGTGATGTACTAATGAAGTTTTTCCATGAAGAAGTTCCGGTGCGCGCGAAACCGTTGCGCCAAAAGCTACACCGATCGCTTGGTGACCTAGACAAACGCCAAAGAGTGGAATTTTCTTTTCCGCACAAAATTTAATCATTGCGATACTTACGCCCGCGCGCTCTGGAGTGCCAGGGCCTGGAGATATAAGGACCCCGTCATATTTAGTGGCATCTTCTGCAGCTACTGCATCATTTCGGACAACGGTGCACTCGGCACCAAGTTGCTGCAGGTATTGCACCAAGTTAAATACAAACGAGTCGTAGTTATCGACTACAAGAATTTGGGTGGCCATAGGAGCATTCTTACCCATGGTGTATCTTTCGTGTATGCCTAAATCCAAGCTCCGTAAGAAAGTTGTCGAAAAGCGCGCTCATACCCAGGATGTCGTAGTTCATACGCCACATGAGCCCCTCGAGAGCCCTAGATGGCTTGCTCCAACAATGGTGGCTGGCTTCTTGATCGGCCTTTTTTGGATTGTGACTTTCTATGTGACTCAAACTAAATATCCCGTCCCAGGTATTGGTACTTGGAACATGGTTATTGGGTTTGGTTTCATCGGTGTTGGCTTCACCCTTGCAACACGTTGGCGCTGATTTCTTAATTACACCCTTGTAATTCTCTCCACACTGTGGGTAACACCTGTGGATAACTTTTATCTTTTATTAAGCAGGAGTTGAGCGGTAATTAATCCGCCGACCAACCCACCTAGGTGTGCATGCCAATCAATGCCACCTAAAACAAAACCGAGTGCAAAGTTGATTCCAATAATCACATAAATAGATTTTGTATCTGCTCCGATTCGATTTCCGACGATAGCCATGGCACCAAATAATCCGAAGATCGCACCAGATGCACCAACTGAGTAACTCATTGATGATGCCAAATATGCCGATGTTAATGAACCGGTTAAAAGTGAGACAAAGAAAATAATAAGAACTTTATTTTTTCCGAAAGCTTCTTCGAGTGGATTACCAAGAACCATAAGTGCGTACATATTAAAACCTAGGTGCATTAATCCCGCATGCACTAAAGCAACAGTAAATAATCTGTACCACTCGTTAGAAGCTTTTAGGTATTCAAGGTTGGGAAGAGCTAATCGAATTTCAATTGATGGGATTAATAGCTGCAGCAAATATGCACCGCAAATAATTGCGATTAGAGAGTATGTGGCAGAACGTTTAAGCACCGGTAATGCTGTTGATTGTTATTGGTGTTACTGGTTTGTCTTGTGCACCAGTCTTTGCTTTTGCAATCGCGTCAACTACAGCCTGGCTAGCAGAATCCTTGACTTCACCAAAGATTGAGTGTTTGCGATTTAACCAAGTTGTTGGAGCAACAGTAATAAAGAACTGTGAACCATTTGTTCCTGGACCTGAGTTCGCCATCGCCAAAATGTATGGGCGATCAAAAACTAACTCTCCGTGAAATTCATCTGCGAATCGATAACCAGGTCCGCCAGTACCTTGACCAAGTGGATCTCCACCTTGAATCATGAAACCGTCGATGACGCGATGGAAAATTGTTCCTTCATAAAGATTTGCTGTTGTTTTATTTCCATTGCGTGGATCAGTCCACTCTTTTGCACCTGTTGCTAACTCAACAAAATTTGCAACAGTCTTTGGTGCGTGGTTAGGAAATAGCTCGATGACAATGTCACCGAGTGATGTATGTAGCGTCGCTGTAGTTGTCATAACGTGGAGACCAGGGGAATCGAACCCCTAACCCCCGCCTTGCAAAGGCGGTGCTCTACCAATTGAGCTAGGTCCCCGTTTGAGAGCGGGGTGGGCCTAGATGGACTCGAACCAT
>CAINRW010000080.1 GCA_903852815.1 uncultured Actinomycetes bacterium | reverse complement strand
GTCCCACTCCAATAAACTTCAAAATGATGAAAAACTTCGCACTTAACTGGAAATAGCCTCTTTGGGGCGACCATCGAGATAGTTCTTGAACTTACAAAGGTAGCCGAATAACATCCAGGATCGGCAGCTATATAAAGAAGGCTAACGGGTCTATCTTGAATCCCCCATATTTGGCTCACTGATAAAGAGTTTATGAGAAAGATAAATGCGATGATGAGAGATTTTCTGGGTATCTCTATTATCTTATTCATCATGTCATCGAGGGTTGGAAATTATTTTTTCCCTCTAAATTTTAACCCTTTCCAATTTTGGTACTTTCGTGGGTCGCTATTTTCAACAACTTTCATTGCATCGCAACGTAGCCATCTCTCACCGCGAGCCCAAGCCTTTGGGCCAGGTGTATACCAAGCCCAAAATGTAAAGTCATATCCCACAAGCGCTCCATCTTGCTCCCATGCGTAACATAGGGATTTCGCTACTTCCAACCCTTCACCCTCTGGCAATTGTTCAGGAGGGAGCGCAAGAGGCCATTTCGCAACTAAATAAGTTTCGGCATTGTGAGTTTTACTGCAAGCAATTGGATTCTTTGTTGCATACGAAGCAGACACATCTGCCGTTGTGAGCATGAAGCATTGTCCAACTTTTGGTTTCACTGTGTACGCCGCATTTACAGGTGGAACTGTTGCCGTAATTAATACTGTGGTCACTACCGAAACAATTTTTAATCGAATTTTGGTCACAGGGCAACTCCTCTAGTTAGGTAGGAAGTAAGTCTAGATAGCGCTATGTCGAATTTTCAAGGCATATCGTACTTTTTCTGAAAATTGTATGGTCGCAAGAATGACAAATCTTGGGCCCAGATTGGCACAACACTATTCGAACACAGGGAAGTAAGTTCGCCTCGGTTGAAAATTTACGTACCTCTGAATTTGGGGTCGGGAATTAAGGTTCCTCGCAAAACACTCTTGCAGGTGAATCCGAGCGTGTAATCTACCTGAATGAAAATTAAGTGCATGGCGATAATTGGACTGATCTTTGCAACTCTGACTCCAATTCAATATTCTGCTTCAGCAGTCGAAATAATTCCGGCTATCGCAGAGTCCGATTACCCTTATGTTGCCGGATTAGCACGTGCTCAAGTTCTAGCAGGTGCGCCATTGTCTAATAACCAAATTAAAGTTAATTACAGGATTGAGCCCGGGGTTCCCGCTGCAAATGAGAAGCTCATTAAGGAAAATGTTTCTAATTTTGTTAAATACTTCGACCCCGAATTGTCTTACAGCTCTGACCCACTTGAAATTATTGTCTATAAAACCATTGCCGGAGGAAAAGAATTAGCAAGCACTTTGAGTGATTACTACCAAAAAACAGTTACGTCCTACTTTAAGAATGGCGCCGTTGATCCAGCCAATTTTGAATGTATGCCTATGCGTGCGGTGACTTTTGGTGGCAAGCGATTGATTTTTTATGAAGCACCTTGTGAAACAAAAGTTGCAACTACTGCTGTATTTGATCCCGTCTTAGCTCCACATGAATTAACCCACGCAGTCCAATCAGCAATAAATAAAGGTTTTGGATGCCGCGAGAGTGGCAG
>CAINRW010000079.1 GCA_903852815.1 uncultured Actinomycetes bacterium | reverse complement strand
TGCTCTACCAATTGAGCTAGGTCCCCGTTTGAGAGCGGGGTGGGCCTAGATGGACTCGAACCATCGACCTCTTCCTTATCAGGGAAGCGCTCTAACCAGGCTGAGCTATAGGCCCGCAATTAAGATGACTCTCGATTGCAGAAGCGCAAGGTTACCTTGAACTTCGCTAACTCCCAAAATGAGAATTAGGCTGAACTCAGAGCCGAACCATACTAACTTTTCGGCGAAATCTCATCTTCACTATTTTTGGTCACAGAGACAAGGTTTACGCCTTCTTCTAGGTTTACTAGGCGTACACCCATTGAATCTCGGCCAGTTTGGCGTACTTCGGCCGCTGGAGTGCGCATCACAGTGCCCGCAGAGGTGATTGCAAGGACTTCATCCTCGTCTTGGAGCACTAGCGCGCTAACCAATGAGCCTCTGGAGTTCTCGTCGATCTTTGCAGCTTTAATGCCGATTCCACCTCGACCTTGTGATCGATATTCAACTAATGGGGTTTTCTTTCCGTAACCGGCATTGGTTGCAGTAAAGACAAATGAGTTTGCCGCCAATTCTGAGTTAACTCGCGCCATTGTCAGCAATGAATCATCTGCTTTGAATTTCATTCCAATTACACCACTTGTTGATCTACCCATTGGTCGAAGTGATTCATCATCTGCACTAAATCGCAGTGACATTCCTTTGACAGAAACTAGAAGTAGTTCATCATCAGCATTTACTAAAGATGCTCCCACTACTTCATCACCTGGTTTAAGTGCGATTGCAATTAATCCACCGGTTCTTGGTGAATCAAATTCAATTAAAGGTGATTTCTTTACTAAACCTTTTTTCGTTGCCAACACTAAGAATGGCGAAATTGCATAATCTTTTAATGACAATATTTCTGCGATTTTTTCATCAGGTCTAAATGCCATTAAGTTAGCAACGTGTTGACCACGTGCATCGCGTCCAGCATCAGGAAGTTCGTGCACTTTGGCGCGATACACACGTCCTTGGTTTGTGAAAAATAATAACCAGTCGTGCGTTGATGCAACAAAGAAATGATCTACAACATCATCTTCTTTTAATGCTGCGCCTTTAACTCCACGGCCACCACGACGTTGTGATCTATAAAGATCGGCCATTGTGCGCTTTGAATAACCGCCACGAGTAATCGTTACGACTACGTCTTGGTCTGGAATTAAATCTTCAGCACTGAAGTCACCTTCGCTTGCAACAATTTGTGTGCGACGATCGTCACCATACTTGGTAACTAAATCTGAGAGCTCTGTTTTAACGATGTCGCGCTGTTTCTCTGGGCTTACTAATATCGCATTTAATTCGACAATATCAGCCATTAATCCATCGTATTCATCGTTAATCTTTTGGCGTTCAAGGGCAGCGATTCGCCGTAGCTGCATGTCCAAAATCGCGTTAGCTTGAATTTCATCAACATCAAGAAGTTTCATCAATCCAGTACGTGCTTCTTCTGGGGTTGTTGAGGCACGGATTAAAGCAATAACCGCATCGAGTGCATCCAGTGCCTTTAAGTATCCCTTTAATATGTGGGCACGTTTTTCTTTTTCCGTTAAACGGAATTTTGTGCGGCGGACGATAACTTCGATTTGGTGTTCGATGTAATAACGAATGAATTCATCTAGTCGTAAAGTTCGTGGAACTCCATCAACTAGAGCTAACATGTTTGCACCGAAAGTATCTTGTAACTGAGTTTGTTTATATAAGTTATTAAGAACAACTTTTGGAATAGCGCTAGTTTGTAAAACAATTACAAGACGTTGACCTAATCGCTCATTGCCTTCATCACGAACGTCGGCGATACCTTTAATTTTTCCATCTTTTACAAGCTCTGCAATTTTGAGTGCGAGGTTATCTGGGTTAACTTGATATGGAAGTTCACTAACCACCAAGCAAGTGCGCTTATTAATTTCTTCCACTTGGACAACTGCACGCATAGTTATAGATCCGCGGCCTGTTCGATAAGCATCTTCGATGCCACCGCGACCAACGATTAAAGCCTTTGTTGGAAAATCTGGTCCTTTTACAATTGTTAAGAATTTGTTGAGAAGTTCATCTTGTTTCATCTCTGGATTTTTGAGTGCAAAAATAACTGCTTCGCCAATTTCACGTAAATTGTGTGGTGGAATATTTGTTGCCATTCCAACTGCAATTCCCGCACTTCCATTGACGAGCAAATTTGGTAAACGTGAAGGCAAAACGGTTGGTTCTTGTGATCGACCATCGTAATTTGGGATAAAATCAACAGTGTCTTCATCGATATCTCGCATCATCTCCATGGCAAGTGGAGATAAACGGGCTTCCGTATAACGCATTGCTGCTGCTGGATCATTTCCTGGAGAACCGAAGTTTCCATTGCCATCGATGAGCAAATAACGCAGAGACCAGTGTTGGGCTAGACGTACTACTGAGTCATAAATAGCTGTGTCGCCGTGTGGGTGGTAATTACCCATAACATCACCGACGATGCGAGAAGATTTGTAATAGCCCTTATCTGGGCGATATCCCGCGTCATACATTGCATATAAAACTCGGCGGTGAACTGGTTTTAAACCATCACGAATATCTGGAAGTGCACGACCAACAATTACTGACATCGCATAATCTAGATATGAGCGAGCCATTTCAACTTGAAGATCAACGGTTTCAATCTTGTCGAATGATTCAAGATTATTTGGGTTTAATTCATTCATCAGATATCTAAGAACCTAACGTCTTTGGCATTGCGTTGAATAAAGGCTCTGCGTTTTTCAACATCCTCACCCATGAGTACTGAGAACAAATCATCGGCTGCTGCAGCGTCATCGAGTGTCACTCGAATAAGAACGCGGTGTTCGGGATCCATAGTTGTGTCCCACAATTCCTTTGCAGGCATTTCACCTAGACCTTTGAATCGTTGAATACCGTCGTCTTTAGGTAAACGCTTTCCTGCGGCTAATCCAAGCTCAATCATTCCGTCGCGTTCACGATCACTAAATGCATATTCGACAGGTTCTTTTCCGCCCCACTTTAATTTATAAAGAGGTGGTTGTGCGAAATAAACAAAACCGTTTTCGATTAAAGGACGCATGAATCTAAAAAGCAAAGTTAGAAGAAGTGTGCGGATATGTTGTCCGTCAACATCTGCATCCGCCATCAAAATAATCTTGTGGTAGCGAAGTTTTTCAATATCAAAATCATCGTGCACGCCGGTTCCAAGTGCGGTGATCAATGCCTGTACTTCATTGTTTTGTAAAACACGATCAATTCTTGCTTTTTCAACATTGAGAATTTTTCCGCGGATTGGAAGTACTGCTTGATTTCGAGAGTCGCGACCACCTTTTGTTGAGCCACCCGCTGAATCACCTTCAACGATATACAGCTCGCATTTTGCTGGATCGGTCCATTGGCAATCAGCTAGTTTTCCTGGCATACCTCGACCTTCAAGTAGGCCTTTGCGGTTACGGCTTAAATCGCGGGCTTTGCGCGCTGCCACTCGCGCAGCTGCGGCATCGATACTTTTCCTAACAATTTCTTTGCCTTCGGCTGGGTTTTGTTCAAACCATGTTGTTAACTCTTCATTTACAACTTTTTGAGTAAAAGTTTTTGCTGCGGTGTTTCCTAATTTTGTCTTTGTCTGACCTTCAAATTGAGGTTCGGCTAATTTAATCGAAACAATTGCCGTTAAGCCTTCTCTAACATCATCGCCAGTTAATCGATCTTCTTTCTTTTTAATAAATCCTTGCTCTTCACCAAATTTATTTACAACAGAGGTGAGCGCTGTTCTAAAACCTTCTTCGTGAGCGCCACCTTCATGTGTGTGGATTGTGTTGGCAAAAGTGTAAACAGACTCGCTAAATCCGGCGTTCCATTGCATGGAAACTTCAAGTGCAATTTTGTTAACTTTATCTTCTGAAGCAAAAGAAATTACCGACTTGTGTGTTTCACCTCGTGTTGAATTTAAATGTTTAACAAAATCGGAAATGCCGCCTTCATATTGGTAACGAACAGTGAGCTGCTCGCCTTTTTCATCTACGTGTCCTGCTCTGGCATCCGTTAATGTCAAGATCAAACCCTTATTTAAAAATGCCATTTCGCGAAAACGTGTTGAAAGAACTTCAAATGAAAAATCGGTGGTTTCAAAAATCTCTTTAGACGGCCAGAATTGAACGGTTGTACCTGATGCAGCTGAAGCGTCACCTTTTCGTACTGGCGCAGTAGGTACTCCAAGTTTGTACTCTTGGTACCAAAAATTTCCATCGCGTTGAACAATTACAGAGAGATCAGTACTTAGAGCGTTTACAACAGAGATACCTACTCCGTGTAGACCACCTGAAACTGAATAGCCACCATCGCCAAATTTTCCACCTGCGTGCAAAACAGTTAGAACCACTTCGAGTGCTGGTTTCTTTTCAACTGGGTGGATATCAACCGGGATGCCGCGGCCGTTATCAATAACTTCCACTCCGCCATCAGCCATAAGGGTTACGTTGATTTCATCGCAATAACCAGCTAAAGCTTCATCGACGGAGTTATCTACAACTTCGTAAACCAGGTGGTGAAGCCCACGTTCGCCGGTAGATCCGATATACATACCTGGGCGTTTACGGACAGCTTCAAGACCCTCTAGAACTGTGATCGCACTGGCGTTGTAGGAGTTCTCGGACACGCGGCCTCCTTCAACTCATTATGCTCATTAGCCTTCTGAGGGCATCTGGAGGGGAAAATCCCCTCGGCACCCCATTATCTTAGTGGTAAACCCATCTTTTAAATACCCAAAATAAGCCTTGTGTATAGGCATAGCCGAACTTTGGGCATTAAGTTGAGGGTTCCTAGTGGGTTTTTGATTAACCGTAGGTATCTCTCGGGCCTCGAGCGTTTTTTATACTGCGAATCCCTTTTTTCCAACTTGGGGCTTGAGGGCCAATAAATCGTAGTTTTTCTATCGTCGCCCCAGAAGGATCTTTTTGAATTGTTTGCAACAAACTATCGCCCACCAAAGTGAGTTGGGTAGCCCAGGCACTAGATGAAGTTTGAATAGTTAACGTTGAATCAAGAATAGAAATCGGAGTCGCGTGTTGTGCAATTTCTGCGCCAACTATTGCTGCCCATGTAACAAAGAGGTTTCCTTCCGCTAAACCGCTATTCCATTCGCGTTCTTGAATCATATTTGTTAGTAGCTCACCAATTAATTCTGGATCACCAGCAGCTCCGATATTTTTTGTGGGTGCTGGTTTTTTGGTAGAACGAATTGCGCCAGTTTTAAATGATTTAAAAAGATCATGAGCGAGATCTCGTTTAGCCATCACTCTTTTCCTTTCTTCACAACACCAGCGGTTACATAATATTTCTGAGTTAACAACTCTGTTGGTAAATCGCTTTCAACTGCAGTGGTGATAATTGTTTGTTCTGCTAACTGAGTCGCTGACATTAATTGGTGTCTGCGTGAAGTATCTAATTCCGCAAAAACATCATCTAAAATAAGTATTGGTTCTGAACCTTCACTTTTAAGTAAGTTAAAAGAACCTATGCGTAGTGATATTGCCATTGACCACGATTCTCCATGGCTGGCATATCCTTTCGCTGGAAAATCGCCAATTTGTAAATGTAAGTCGTCTCTGTGAGGACCAATCAAAGAGACACCGCGTTCGATTTCTTGATATGCCACTTCTTCTAATCGTTTACTTAAAACACTCATGTTGTTTTCAAAATTATTAGAGACACCTTCGGTACTGCATTTGTATGAAATTGAAGCGGGTTTCACTTCATTTAAGTTCGCATAGTTTTTTGAAACACAAGGGTTAAGAGCTTCAACTAGAGCGATTCGCTCGGATGTTAGTTGTGCGCCAAATTTTATTAGTTGTTCATTCCAGGGTACTAACGCACTGGCTGAGGAGCGTGTTTTTAATAAAGCGTTTCTTTGTTTTACAACTCTTTCATAATCGGAAATGACTCCGGCTAAACGTGGGGTTCGAGTAATTAATAGGCGATCGAGAAAGTCGCGTCGCCCTCCTGGTTCACCGCGAACTAGATCTAAATCTTCTGGTGAAAAATAAACTATTTGGCAAGCGCCAAGAATTTCACGTTGGCTGCGTGTTGGATTTGAGTTAATACGTGCCCTGTTAGCTTTGTTTGCATTAATCTCTAGATCTATTTGTAACACTCTGGAATCGCGTTCAATTTCGGCGCGAATAATCGCTTGTTGCGCCCCGAGGGAAATCAGGGGCACATTATTGGCTACTCGGTGTGATGCGAGAAAAGATAAGTAGATAAGGGATTCTGCGATATTGGTTTTGCCTGAACCGTTATCGCCAATAAAGGTAATAACACCTGGCTTTAATTCCAGTGTTAATGAGGGATATGAACGAAAGTTGGTTAGTTCCAACTTATTAATGCGCACTGATTAAACCAAAATTAAGAGGCGTAGCGCATTGGCATTAATAAGTAACGGTAGTTCTCAATGAGTGCACCATCTTTATCGCTCTTACCCATCAAGATCGCCGGTTTACTAGCACCTGTAAAAGAAATTTGTACAAACTTGGTTCCTACCGCATTTAATCCATCTGCTAAAAATGTAGGGTTGAAAGCGATTGAGATTGGTTCACCAGTTAACAAGATTTCGATTGCCTCTGTTGCTTGCGCCTCTTCACCAGCTCCGGCTTCTAGTGACAAAGTATTGTCGTTGAAATCTAATCGCAGCGGAACGGTTTTATCCGTTACTAATGCAACACGGCGTACAGAATCCAGAAGTGTAGCTACTTCAATTAACGCTGTAGATGTGACTTCCTGAGGAAGTAAGTGTCGGTATGGGGGGAAAGTTCCATCCAACATTCGTGATGTCATTGTTTTTCCATCACTTGCAAAACCAGCTAAACGATCATTACTTGTGGTTGGAGCAAAAGATAGAGAAACATTCTTAGATCCAGTTAGTGATTTGGCTGCATCTGCGATAGTTCTTGCACGAAGTAATGCACTTGTCGCAATATTTGGAGTAGATGGTTCCCAATTAATTTCACGGACTGCTAAACGATATCTGTCTGTTGCTGCAAATGTTAAAGAGTTTTCATTTATCTCTACGTGTACACCTGTAAGTGTGGGTAGGGAGTCATCGCGGCCGGCAGCAATTGCGACCTGTGCTACTGCTGTTGCAAATAAATCGCTAGCTAGCACACCAGTTGTGTCCGGTAGCTCTGGAAGGTTTGGGTATTCTTCTACAGATAAAGTAGGGAGTGTGAATTTTGCACTTCCGCTAGTCACGAGAACTCGTGAACCATCTAAAGTAAACGTAATTGGTTTATCAGGAAGTGATCTAGATATTTCCGCTAAAAGTTTTCCTGGAACTAAAACTTTTCCAGTTTCTTTTACCTCTGCATGAAAATGCGACTTACTGGCTGTTTCTAGATCAGAGGCTGATAAATAAACCTCGTCACCAGTTGCATCGATAACGATTCCTAGTAGCTCGGTTTTTATTGGTCGTGTGGATAAAGAGCGAGAAACCCAATTAACACCATCGACTAACGCCGATTGCTCAACTATAAATTTCATCTATCTGCCCCTGTTCAATTGAAGGTTCGTTCCACATCTAAATACATGTATATAAAGGTAGTCGTAGTAACCAGATAGGTGTTGTGTGTATAAACGGTGAAACCCCAGTTGGAAGCGGTGTTTCATCTGGCGTTGGCTGTGGAAATACGTGTAAAAACTGTGAATTAGAAACATAATCCCCACCTTCCTTCCTATCGTTTCGCTACCTTGTAGAGATCTATCCACAAAAAACACCTAGATACCCACAGTTATCCACAGTTTGTCCCCAACTGGGGGTAAAGAGTGGTAAATCGGACATTTCGTACTTTTTGCCTTATCTAGCTTGCTGTTTGATTCTGGTGGTGAGTTCGTTGACCTGGTTATAAATCGAACGTCGCTCAGCCATTAGTTGACGGATTTTGCGATCGGCATGCATAACCGTGGTGTGATCACGCCCGCCGAAAGTCTGACCGATTTTTGGGAGAGAGAGCTCGGTTAGCTCCCGACATAGATACATCGCAATTTGGCGAGCGTTAACCAATACTCGTGATCGCGAGGTGCCACATAAGTCATCGATAGTTAAAGAAAAATAGGCTGCGGTTTGAGCCATGATTGTTGCCCCAGTGATTTCAGGATTGTTTTCATTTGGGATTAAATCTTTTAAAACAATTTCAGCAAGTGATAAATCAACACTCTGGCGATTTAAAGATGCAAAAGCCGTCACACGAATTAATGCGCCTTCAAGCTCACGAATGTTTGTTGAAATTTTACTAGCGATATATTCCAAAACATCATCCGGAGCATTTAATTTATCTTGGGCAGCTTTTTTGCGCAGAATAGCGATACGTGTTTCAAGTTCTGGCGGTTGAATATCTGTAATCAACCCCCACTCAAAACGACTACGTAATCTATCTTCCAAAGTTGTTAATTGTTTTGGGGGCCGATCACTTGAAATAACTATTTGTTTATTAGCGTTATATAACGTATTAAATGTATGAAAAAACTCTTCCTGTGTACGTTCTTTGTTTTCCAAAAATTGAATGTCATCAACTAATAAAATATCTAAATCACGATACCGGCGCTGAAAAGCTGTTGCTTTGTCGTCGCGAATAGAGTTAATAAAATCATTGGTGAACTCTTCTGAAGAAACATATCTAACCCGAACCCCACCATAGAGCTCTTTTGCATACGCACCAATAGCGTGTAATAAGTGGGTTTTTCCCAAACCTGATTCACCATAAATAAATAAAGGGTTATAAGCCTTTGCTGGAGCTTCAGCCACTGCAACCGCTGCCGCATGAGCAAATCTATTTGAAGCACCGATCACAAATGTTTCAAAAATATAGCGAGAATTTAATTGAGAGACTTCAGCAGTTTTTACTGGCGCTTCATCACGGCCGGTACCAATGCGCGGGGCAACAAAATCAATATCAACTTCTGGTGTTTGTGGTTCTACAGTCTCCAATGTTTCATCAACAGTGACAGCAATACTCGTCTTCTCACCAAGTTCGCGAGTTAAGACTTCACAAACAACCGAACGCAATCGACTCTCCAAAACATCCTTGGCAAAAAGATTAGGAGCTGCAACCAATAATGTGGTTTGTTCGTTGTTGTGGAGTAAACCCAAAGGTTTTGTGAGTTGTAGAAATGCACGATGTTGAGGGGCGTCTATAGCGACCTCTTGAATAACGCGATCCCAGAGAGTGGTTAGCTCAACCTCTTTAACGGCCACTTCGGCACCTCTCTGATATCCACAAGGTTATCCACAACCTGTGGTCTAAACCTTAGGTTGAGCCCTGATAAACCCCCAAAAGCGGAAAACCTGTGGAGGAGAGCGCAAAACTAGAGCGGTTTTAGGAAAAAAGCAACTGGTTATCCACAGAGCCTACTGAGCGACTAACCCCAAAACTGAGTTTGACCGACTTATCCCCAGACCTCTACCGTTACCTCCTTGCTTCCCCCGTATTTCTGGCCCGCAGTAATTTATTATTTTAGGAGTTCGACATGACAAAGCGCACCTTCCAACCAAACACACGCCGCCGCGCAAAGAAGCATGGCTTCCGCGCCCGTATGGCTACACGTGCAGGCCGAGCTGTTCTAGCTGCTCGCCGTGCAAAGGGCCGCGCCCGTCTTTCCGCATAAGGATCTTTAAGGAAGATTCCTGTGCTTGCAAAGAGCGCACGCTTAACCGAGAGTGGGGAATTCGCCCGCGCAACTAAGAGTGGAGTTCGTTACTCAACTTCTAATTTTGTTGGATACCTATATTCAACAGGTTTAAACCAACCAACCCGCGCCGGTTTAATTATTGGTAAGAACGTTGGGAACTCGGTTACTCGTCACCGTGTAGCAAGAAAAATTCGTCATATTATTCAAGCTCAATATGCCGAACTTCCAAAGGGCGCACTCCTAGTAATTAAAGGATTGAATCAATCTGCACAAGCCGATTGCTCAACCGAAGTTTCTATAATTTTAAGTAACTTGGTTCGAAAGACTAGAGAACGAGCAGAGTTAAAGTGAAAAAAATTCTGACAGCTCCTATCAAGTTTTATCAAAAATGGTTGTCGCCAGCTTTTGGGCCACGATGTAAGTACTACCCATCTTGTTCAAGTTATGCCATCGAAGCAATTGAAAATTTTGGGTTAAAAGGAATTGCAATGAGCGCTTGGCGTTTAATGCGGTGTAACCCATGGTCACATGGTGGAGTTGATTATGCAGTCAAAGAAAAGGTTGGTGTGTGATTTATGGGATCTATCTTAAACCCCTTATATATAGCGGTTTCTTGGGTGATTGTAACTATTCACGATTTACTGTCGCCACTGTTTGGCACAGATAGCGGAGTGTCTTGGTCGCTCGCAATTATTGGTCTTGTGATCATTATTCGCATCATTTTAATTCCACTTTTTGTGAAGCAAATTAAAAGCCAACGAGCATTAACAGCTTTGCAACCCCACATGAAAGAGATTCAAAAGAAATACAAGGACGATCGACAAAAACAATCAGAAGAAATGATGAAGCTTTACAAGGAGCATAAAACAAATCCTTTAGCTTCTTGTTTTCCAATCCTTGCCCAAGCACCAATTTTCTTTGCTCTCTTCACGGTTCTCAACGGAATTGGAAAAAATCCACCAGTCAAACATGGTGTGTTATCCCAAGACGATGTTGTTAGTGCCGCTCAAGCAAAATTCTTCGGCGCTCCAATTTCACAAACATTTTTAGGTTCTGATATCACAACTGTAAAACTAGTTACAGTTATTTTGATTGCATTTATGTCACTTACAACCTTTACAACTCAACGACAGTTGATGTTAAAAGGAATGCCAAAAATGGATTCAAGCAACAACATGATGTTGCAACAACAAAAAATTATGTTGTATGCATTCCCTTTAATTTTTGCAATCTCTGGAGTGAACTTTCCAATCGGAGTTTTGATTTACTGGTCAACAACAAACCTTTGGACATGGGGACAACAGTTCTATGTAATCAAGAGAAACCCGACACCTGGATCACCCGCTTATGAAGAGCTGCAAAGAAAGCGCGCCCATAAGAGCGGTGAAGTGAGTCCAGAGGTACAAGGCGACACAGTTCAAAGCGATGAAGAAATTAAAGGTCAACGAAACCAACCAAAAAAGAAGAAAAAGAAAAAGTAAAACAAATCACGACAAATCAGACAATTAGTATTAATTCACTACAAACCCGACTGGGAGAGCGTTATGGCAAAAACTAAGGCAGAGAGCGTTGAAAAGAGCGCTGAAGAGGTTGTTGAGAGTAAGCCGGTTAAAGGTGTCGCCAAATTAGAAGAAGAGGGCGATATTGCAGCGGATTACTTAGAGGCGTTATTGGATATCGCTGATCTCGATGGTGATATTGATATTGACGTAGAAAACGACCGCGCATCATTAGCTATTGTCGGCGGAAAACTGAGCCACCTAGTTGGTCGCGACGGTGAAGTCTTGGATGCTATTCAAGAGTTGACTCGTTTGGCCGTTCAGACAGCGACAGGTGATCGCTCCCGCTTAATGTTAGATATTGATAACTTCCGTGCAAATCGCCGCAAGGAACTTACAAAGCTTGCTGGTGAAATGGCAGAGGAAGCAAAGTCAACTGGCAACTCAATAAAACTATCCCCAATGAATGCTTTTGAGCGCAAGATTATTCACGACACAATTCAAGAGTTGGGCTTAAGTAGCGAATCAGATGGTGAAGATCCACATCGCTATGTTGTGATCTTTCCAGCCTAAATGCATGTTTCACGTGAAACCCTGATTGAACGCTATTTTCCTGATAGCGCACGGATTCACGCCTACGCAAAATTTCTGGAATCAGCTGGAATTGAACGCGGCTTAATTGGCCCACGAGAGGCGGAACGAATCTGGGATCGCCACATCTTTAACTGCCTACCAGTTACCACTTTGCTCAAAGAGGGCTCAATTGTCTTCGATGTCGGATCAGGGGCTGGCCTACCTGGAATTGTGATCGCATTGGCCAGGCCCGATCTGCATGTCACCCTTATTGAACCTTTAGAAAGACGCGTGGAGTTTCTCAAAGAAGCAGTAGATGGCTTGGAGATAGAGGTGGTTAGGGGGCAGGCCCAAGATGTACGGGCAACGGCACATTATGTAACTGCACGAGCTGTGGCCCCACTCGATAAATTAAAGAAAATGAGCTGGCATTTGCTAAAAACCAATGGTTCATTGATGGCAATAAAAGGTAAATCGGCAGAGGAAGAGATGAAAACCGTCGCAAAATCCCAACTTCACGAAGTCGAGCTCGAAGGAATTGAGCTCGGGCGTATCGTAGAAGTGCGAAAAGGTGCTTAACTACCGCCTATGGATGATTCACGTGAAACAAAGACAGTAGTTGGCGTTCGCCGACTCAAAGAGGCGATGCCAAAACCATCTTCGCTTCGAATCATCACTGTTGCTAATCAAAAAGGTGGGGTAGGCAAAACCACAACTGCGGTAAACCTAGCCGCGGCCTTATCTATGGGTGGATTGCGCACAGTAGTTATCGATCTAGATCCCCAAGGAAATGCCTCCACAGCACTTGGCGTAAACCACCTAGAAAATCCAGGAATTTACGAAGTACTAATGGGTGATTTGACGATTTCCCAAGCAATCCAAAAAGTTAAAGGTTTTCCTTCATTGGAATGCGTTTCATCCAATACGTCGCTCGCCCAAGCAGAAATCGAGCTCGTACCGCTCGTTGCGCGAGAAACCAGATTAAAAGATGCCATTGAAGAGTTGGTTCAGGAGAGAATAAATTCAGGGGAGCCTTTGGATTATATTTTCATTGATTGCCCACCAAGTTTGGGCTTATTAACCATTAATGCACTCACTTCGGCGAAAGAACTACTCATCCCAATTCAATGTGAGTACTACGCACTTGAGGGCCTATCCCAGTTATTAAAAACCTTCGAACTTGTGAAAAAAAGATTGAATTCGGCGCTAAAACTCTCAACTTTTATATTAACGATGTTTGATGGGCGCACACGTCTTGCTAATGATGTTGCCGACGAGATTCGCAAACACTATCCGCGTGAACTCATCGATATTCCCATCCCAAGAGCTGTGCGCGTCTCTGAAGCCCCCGGTTTTGGCCAAACAGTCATGACATATGACGCATCTTCACCTGGAGCGGTTGCTTACATGGCAGTTGCTCGCGAATTTGCTGATCGCGGAAAAGCTTTTGATTCAAACGTTGTCTCAATTAATTACAAACGCGAAGGTGAGATTGCATGATGGCCCGACGTGGAGGACTTGGAACAAATTTAGAATCACTCATCCCAACATCATTAACAGTAGGTGGGGAAGAAGTTGCAACACAAAATGAAATTGATATCAATTTAATTTCACCTAACCCACGTCAACCACGACAGTATTTTGATGAAGAAGCTTTGAATGAATTAATTTCATCAATAAAAGAAATTGGAATTTTACAACCTCCTGTTGTTCGTAAAAGAAATAACGGAACTTATGAATTAATTATGGGTGAGCGTCGCTTTCGCGCGGCAAAAGCTGCTGGATTAAAAACAATCCCAGTAATTATTCGCCAGACTGCAGACGATGAATTATTGCGCGAAGCATTAATTGAAAACATTCATCGAAGTCAACTAAATGCATTAGAAGAAGCAGCCGCATACTCACAACTACTCACTGATTTTAATTGCACACATGAAGAACTTGCCGCGAAGTTAGGTCGATCAAGACCTCTGATTTCAAACACAATTCGATTGATGAATTTACCAACAAATGTCCAACAGAAATTAATTTCGGGTGCACTAAGTGCAGGACATGCAAGAGCTCTATTAGGTTTAAACGATGCAAATGAAATTGAAAAACTTGCCACACGAATTGTTGCAGAAGGTCTAAGTGTTCGAACCACTGAAGAAATTATTTCACTGGGTGCACCAAAAGGTTCAGGAGCCAAAAAGAAGAAAAATCAAAAACCTGCAACCCCAGAACTCAAAGAAATTGCAGATGCGATTGGTGACAATTTAGACACACGAGTACTAATTCAAGGAAGTGTTAAAAAAGGAACAATTATTATTGAATTTGCGGGAGCCGAAGATCTTAAACGAATTGTTAAACGCATTAACAATTAATTAATTTGATTTCCACCACGTCGTGACATTTCAGTTTTAATTACTCCACCCAAAGCTTTAACACCTTCTCTAATTCTTTCAGGTGTTGGATAGCAGTAAGACAAACGCATTGACCATGAACCAAAACCATCAGCATAAAACGCTGTTCCTGGTACGTAAGCAACTTTAGCAACAATAGCTTTTGGCATTAACGCTTTAGTATCAATCTCTGCTGGCAAAGTAACCCATACGTAAAATCCACCACCAGGTTTTGTCCATTTAGCAGTGGTTGGAAAATATTCATCCAATGACTCCAACATCGCATCACGACGAACTTTATATAGTTCACAAAACGATGCGATTTGATCCCGCCAAGGTTGATCGGCCAAGTAACTAGAAATAGTTAACTGAGAAAAATTTGAAGGACAAAGTATTGATGACTCACTTGCAATCACAAGTTTCTCTTTCAATGAAGGTGGAACCAATGCCCAACCCACGCGCATTCCTGGCGCAATAGTTTTCGAGAATGAACCCAGATAGATTACATTTTCAGAATCTTCTGCGCGCATTGCATTTGGTGAAGGTTTATCAAAACCTAACAATCCATATGGATTATCTTCAACAACAAAAATTCCTTCAGTTCTACAGATATTCAAAATCTCAGTGCGGCGATCTGCAGGCAATAAAACACCTGATGGATTCTGATAGTTAGGAATCGTATACAGGAATTTTATTTTACGACCAGCGGCACGCACACTTTTAATCGCGGCACGAAGACCTTCTGGAACTAAACCAAAGTCATCGGTTTCAACATGAATAACTTTTGCTTCATATTGATGGAAAGTTCCCAGCGCGCCAACATAGGAAGGCGCTTCAGCTAAGACAACATCACCGGGATCGATAAAAATTCTGGAAATTAAATCTAAAGCTTGTTGAGAACCAGTGGTTACAAGAACATCGTCAGGATTTGCACGAATACCTTCAAGAGCCATAACTTCACAGATTTGCTCACGCAGTTTCGGGTGGCCTTGACCGCTTCCATATTGCAAAGCTTCTGCGCCATTTGTCGCAATTAATTTTTGAACCACATCGGCCATCATTCCCATAGGAAGGGCCGACAAGTTGGGCATTCCACCGGCTAAAGAAACAATTTCAGGTCTAGATGCAACAGCGAAGAGTGATCGAATTTCACTTGGTTTCATATGGGCTGCACGAACAGCAAATCGCTCTTCTAGATTTTGAGGAGCTCCGGTTGTGAAACGAGGCGTTACTTCAGACATATACCAAGTCTCCCATATGAAGATACATTAGTGCGCACAAATTAGGGGCGGATGCCTGCTTTACGAAGATCCGATATTCGCAATACTCCAGTCTTTGCATCATCTTCTGCCGCCAAATAAAGTCGCTGAATTGCTATCACTAATGCTTCAGCTATGACATCGCGAAAGTCAGGTCGAGATAGACGCGCGATGTCACCAGGGTTTGATTTGTAACCTAAATCAATACGGACGGTTGGAGCTTTTGTCAGACGCAACAAATCCCAAGTCTTCGCATGTGTCCGACAGTTCGCATAATCAGTTCGGGCACAGATTTCTCGTTGAACTAGTGAGGCAAAGCGTTCACCAACAATTGAATGAACACCATGTGCGTCACTTCCATAATAATAAGTTGAGACACCATGCGCTTTTTCATTTTCATAAACATCTTCATGAAGCGAGATCATCAAGTCAGCATTGCCGCTGTTCGCAAAATTAATTCTTTCACTTTCTGTCGGGTTATTTACTAACCCCCGCGTTAGAAAAACAGAAGCACCAAGTGCCAACAAACGACCTTCGGTTCTAACAGCAACATCGTAAACAAGCTCATCAGTTCCATCTGGGTTTAAAACAATTGTCTTATTTGCAAGGGCTGGCCCGCGATTTCTTTGCATTGCATTTTCACGCATTGCCAGCGGAGCACCACCAGAGACAATCTTGGTCAAACGAATTAACGCGATTATCGTGGCGGGTCCACACTTACCATCAATCGTAATTCCAACTGATTTTTGAAAATCACGAACTGCCGACTCTGTTCTAACCCCAAAAATTCCGTCAACCCGGCCACAATCAAAACCCATTTCACTAAGGCGAGATTGAAGTGCGGCAACATCATCTCCGCGCATCAACGGAGACTCCTGCAAATTCAGTGAACGATCACCAAGTTTCCAACGCGATTCCTCTAAAGCGCGAGTCGTTACTTCATCAACAACGCCTGTGACACTTAAACCACGCGCCTGTTGAAATGAGCGAATATCCGACTCAGAAAGTTGTGTCATCGTTTAATTATGAAATGAAACTTTCAAGTTCTTTCAACATTGCAGGTTTTGGTTTAGCTCCAACGATAGTTTTTACAACTTCGCCATTGACATAAACATTCATAGTTGGGATCGAAGTGATTCCATACTTAATTGCAATTGCTGACTCTTCATCGGTGTTGAGTTTTACAATTTTTAGTTTTTCACCATACTCGTTTGAAATCTCTTCAAGGATTGGACCAACAGCACGGCATGGACCACACCACTCTGCCCAGAAATCAACTAAGACAGGTGTATTACTTTTTAAAACTTCTGCGTCAAAATTTGCAGTTGTAACTTTGCTCGTTGCCATTTTTACTCCTCGATAACTATTTGAATAGAGATAACTTTAGTGTCCAGCCAGGAATTTCTCAGCATCTAGCGCCGCAGCACATCCTGAACCAGCAGCAGTGATTGCTTGACGGTAGGTGTGATCAACTAAGTCGCCACAAGCAAAAACGCCTTTTATATTTGTTCTTGTAGATCGACCTTCAACCCGAACATAACCTTCTCCATCTAGATCAACTTGACCTATTAAAAGTTCACTACGTGGGATGTGACCAATTGCGACAAACAGACCAGTGAACTCTCGGGTGGATTCTGTTCCATCAACCGTATTTCTAAGTTGTAGCGCACTCACTTTATCTTCACCCAGAACATCAATAACTTCTGTGTTCCAAAGAAATTCAATTTTAGGATTAGCTGCGGCGCGCTCGGCCATAATTTTCGATGCGCGTAATGAATCTCGGCGATGTATTAACACGACCTTATCTGCAAAACGAGTGAGGAAAGTTGCCTCTTCTACAGCTGAATCTCCACCACCCACAACTGCAATGGTTTGACCTCTAAAGAAGAAGCCATCACAAGTTGCACACCAAGAAACACCGTGTCCCGATAAACGCTTCTCATTCTCTAAACCGATTTCACGATAAGCACTTCCTGTCGCCAAAATTACAGATTTAGCTCGAACAGTATTTCCAGAACCATCTACCAATATTTTAATATCACCCGATAATTCCATTTCAACAATGTCATCGGTGATTAACTCTGCGCCAAAACGTTTAGCTTGTTTACGCATATTGTCCATAAGATCTGGACCCATTACGCCATCTACAAAGCCTGGAAAATTCTCAACTTCAGTGGTGTTCATCAATGCACCGCCAGCAGTAACTGAACCTTCATAAATGATGGGATCCAACTGAGCTCGAGCTGCATAAATCGCAGCTGTATATCCAGCAGGTCCTGAACCAACAATCACTACATTTCTTACATCACTCATGAGTCCCCCTAGAAGTCATAACCTACCCTCTTTATTCATTGCTTTCGGAGCGGCGCATGAACGAAGTCTTAAGGTTTCGCAACATTGTGATTTCTTCAACCCCAGAAACTTTAGCAACAAGCATGTACCCGATGAGCGAGGCAATCATTATGACCGTGAGCTCACCCAATCTCGTAACTTTCGTAAGAGAAACTCCCACCCAATCTAGATATCGCACGAGAAGAAAAAGCGGGAACATCACTGCAATTGAAGCCACAAGTAAACGAAAATGCTGCCCAGCAAAATCACGGAGTTTTATCGAGCCGGTATGTTTTTTAATCAACCATAAAGTAAATGGAAGTCCAACCAAATAACTAATAGAGAAAGCAATTCCTAAACCAACGGTGACCCACTGATTTTGAAGAACAACAAGTGACACATATGACAAAACAACCGCTACAAGATTAACGACAAAGATCGAAATAACTGGTGTGCGAGTGTCTTCAAAGGCATTAAATCCACGGACGAGAATTAAATTAATTGATAACGCAACAAGACCGAAACTAAGCGCTTGTAGTACATAGCCAATATATTGCGAATCAGCAGCGGGAATGCCGACAAAAATAGATTGAGTTATCAATGGGCCGAAAAGAAAAAACGCAACCGAACTTGGAATAGTAATTACTGCAACTAACTTAATTGATCTCACAAGTTCAAAACGAACGTCTTCAACTTTCTTTTCAAGAGCAAGTTTTGAAATGTGCGGCATGATTGCGGTAATAATCGAGATAGTAATAATTGAATACGGAAGCAACATTACGAAATAAGCATATGTATATGGCGTGTAGCCAACACCTTTTACAATTCCTTCTTTGGCACTTCTTACTGCCGCACTAGTTGCCACATTTACAGTGACTAAATATCCCAGTTGTGAGATAAGAACATATATCAATGTCCACCCTGCAAGATTAAAAGATTTCCCTAAACCCTTAAAGCCCCATTTAGGTCGAAGGGTTACTCCAACTCTTTTAACAATCGGTAATAAAATTAGTGCTTGGACAACAACACTTAGTGTTGTACCCCACCCCAAAATTTGAATTTGTGCCGATGTAATATTCTGAATCGTTACCTCAGGTGAAAAAAACAAAAACCCACCAAACAGGAATATTCCTACAAGGTTGTTTGCAATCGGTGCCCACATAAGAGGCGCAAAAGATCCGCGGGCGTTAGCGACTTGTCCAAGCATTGTGAATAGTCCAAGAAAAAATATTTGAGGTAAGCAATATCGAGTGAAAGCAATTGCAATCTCTTTTTCAATCTCAAAGCCCGGAGTGAAGAACTCGGGCGCGTACAAACGAACAAGTGCGGGTGCGAAAACTACACCGACGGCAACTAGAGCTAAAAGTACGACCGATACAGCAGTAATTAAACGCGAAGCAAAACCATCGCCCCCATCAGAGTCGTCGAAGGATTTTACTAATTGCGGAATGAAAATTGCGGTCAATGCCCCGCCCACTAAAAGGTTGTAAAGAATATTGGGCATCGTGTTAGCAACATTGTAAGTATCGGCAAGCAAAACGGTTCCAAGTACGGCGACAATCAAAATTCCACGGATAAATCCAGTGATACGGGAGATAATCGTTCCGATTGCCATAATGCCAGAGGCGCGAAAAAGGTCATTGGTCTTCACTATTTTTACCCTTTCTAACGCGACGAACACTTTGAGTTACGGCGGCTACTAGTAACAAAATTGCTGCACCAGTTGTAAACCAAGTAACTCGCTTATCAATTACAGTCGAATTAACTTGTAGATGGCTGGGAGTAACCAGAAGAACGCCTGAGGAATTTTCAATACGCGCTTCGATAGATGTTTGACCAGGAGCAATAACGTTTAATTGAATCTCTAACTGTTTACTGGATTGGGGTGGTAAAACCAAATTCTTCACACTCTCAACCACAACACGGGAATTACCGGGTTTCAAATGAATATTTAATTTCACTTCAAAGGCAAAATCATTAATTACGGTTACCGGGAGTTTTGCCGACTCTGTTGTAATTTGATATTTCCCTGAAGTGATTCGAAGTTTATGGCTTTGCCCGCGTACTGCAATATTCGCGCTCTTTGTTAAGTACTGCCGTTGACTGTTATTTAAAGTTGGAGAAAGCAGCTGTGCAAGTTTGGCACGAAAGAGTTCTAACTGTGGATCATTAACCACGGACATTAATTTCGTGAGTGATCTACGATTTGCTGAATAATTATGTACTTGAGCGACAGTTAGTTTGGCAGAACCAATATTTAAGCCACTATTTAAACCGCTGATTACTGTTCGACCCAAAACAATTTGTAAACGCGTTATTCCATAACTGTAATACCACTTCAACTCTGTAGGAGCTAAAGCATTAGCTAAACCAATATCCGGATTTCCATAAGCGAGCGAAACAACATCATTTCTTGATGAAACTTTCTTAAATTGTTGCAACCAAGATTGTGCTATCTCTGCACCAATTGGATCGACAGAGTTTGTGAGCGTATAACCTTGCGTCATCACAAACACCTCATCTATCAGTGCTGGATCCACAACCCAAGTCTTTTGTGATGCAGCCGGTACAAAAACCAGTTGACCTAATTTTCCAGAGGGCGTTAGTTCTTGAGCAAGATCATCATTTTCAAACAACCCAGAAAAATTTTGATGAGCAGAACTTGTTAAATACACAACTTGTGAAAACGCATTGGACTGCGGAAGCGAAATAAAAGTTAAGAAGAGTGCAAAAACAAGTGAAAGAAATTTTCTCATAACTTCAATTCACCACTACGCGCAATTAACTTTTTCTCATCCGGATATGCCAACTTTTCGACGATTTCACTTAAGGGAAACCAAGAAACGACATCAACTTCACTTTCTTGTGGAGTTAGGACGCCACCAACTTCAGCAAATAAAAAGTGATGAACCGTTTTATGAATGCGCTTGCCACCTGCCATAAACCAAAAATCAATAACGCCCAGTGATTTGGAAATAGAAGATGTAATTCCTGTTTCTTCAGCGACTTCACGAATTGCCGCTTGCTCTGGGGTTTCACCCTCTTCAATATGTCCTTTGGGTAGTGACCACAAAATTCTTTGACCGGAGGCATCTTTGTGATCTATCCGCCCAATTAATAAACCTTGGCTGCCTGTTAAATCGATTACTAATCCCCCCGCACTAACCTCATCAACGCGTTTGGCATAAGGCCGTTTATTTTTAGGGTTTGCAGTTTTTTGAGCGTTTGTTGCGTTATTTGCTTGGGGGCCGCGGCTTGCGGGGCGCTTGCGCTTCCGCTTTTTCTTAATACTTTCGCTGCCCGCACCAGGTGCAGGGATCATGGAGCAAGGGTACTGCTCTAACCTTACTTATTGTGAGTAACGCATTAGGAGCCGCAGGCGAGATTGCTATCGAATCCCTCATTATGCGGGCACCATTAGCGAGCTCCCTCGCTCAAGCCTTTAAGGCCAAAGGCTTCACCCTTGCCCTAGTTGGCGGTCCCGTTCGTGATGCAATTTTAGGTCGGCTTGGCAACGATCTTGATTTCACAACAAATGCGCTGCCACAAGACACAAAAAAAATTCTGCAAACATGGGCCGACAATATTTGGGAAACAGGAATCGCTTTTGGAACCGTTGCGGGAAAACGTGCAGATACAACTGTAGAAGTAACTACGTATCGAAGTGAAAATTATGATCCGCAATCACGTAAACCAGAAGTTGCTTACGGGAAAGATATTAATGGAGACCTATCTCGACGAGATTTTACGGTTAACTCAATGGCACTCGAACTTACAACAGAGAAGCCACAATTCATAGATCCATTTAACGGTTTAAAAGATTTAGCAGAAAGAACTTTACGAACTCCAGGACGTGCCAAAGATTCATTTAATGATGATCCACTTCGAATGATGCGCGCAGCTCGATTTGCAAGTCAACTAGATTTTGAAATAGACCCCGACGTCCTTTCAGCAATTAAAGAGTTGGCACCAAGAATTTCAATTATTTCTGCTGAAAGAATTCGCGATGAATTTACAAAAATATTGATGTCTGAAAATCCACGCAAAGGAATCACACTCTTAGTTGATACAGGTTTAGCAACTTTAGTTCTACCTGAAATTCCTAAACTACGATTAGAAGTTGATGAACATCATCACCACAAAGATGTGTATGAACATTCGATTACGGTATTAGAACAAGCCATCACGCAAGAAGTTCGACTAGGTGGGCCCAATCTTGTGATTCGATTGGCCGCGCTACTCCATGACATAGGCAAACCAAAAACTCGAGCTTTTATTGAAGGCGGAGGTGTTTCATTTCATCACCACGAAGTTGTCGGCGCACGGCTTGCAAAGAAACGGCTACAAGAACTTCGTTTTGATGGAGATACCGTAGAAGCCGTTGAAACCTTAACCACATTACATCTGCGCTTCCACGGATATGGCGATGGTGAATGGACTGACTCAGCTGTTCGCCGATATGTGCGCGATGCTGGAGATCTACTAACCCACCTACATGTTTTAACGCGGGCCGACTGTACGACTAGAAATCAAAAGAAGGCGGCACGGCTGTCGGCAACCTATGACTCACTTGAAATGCGTATCGAAACTTTGATGGAGCAGGAAGAGCTCTCGAAAATAAGACCTGATTTAGATGGACAAGAAGTTATGCAACTTCTGAATTTGAAACCTTCACGACAAGTAGGCGACGCTTTAGATTTTCTAATGGAACTGCGCTTAGAGCGTGGGCAAATTGGTAAAGAGGCTGCAACAAAAGAATTAATGAACTGGTGGGAAAGCAGAAATTCGAAGTAAGCGAACCCCAATAAGTAAGTAAACAGCGCTAACCATAAAAGGCACGACCAGACTCAAACCGCTTGTCGGCAATAGGAGCGCAGCAATCAAACCACCCGAAACAATTGCCGTATTTACAACAACGTCATAAACGGCAAATACACGGCCGCGGAAATAATCATCAATTCGCGATTGTGTGAGTGCATCACTTGTGACCTTAACATTTTGTCCAAAGAGTGAAACAAGAAAAGCCGCAAGAATTAAAGTGATTTGAGTTTGAGCAACTATCAACGCAATAGGAGCGCACGCACTTGCAAAGATAGACAGACGAATCCAACGATGCCTACCTATTTTCCTCACACCGTAAGGAGCTAAGAAAGCACCGAGAAAAACTCCAATCCCAGCAAAAGAAATTGCAAAACCAAACCCCTTAAGACCATCTTCTGGAATATGTGGATCATTGAAAGTATTTCTCTCCAACAAAAGACCCATGAGAGTTAAAGCTGTTAATCCACCGCGGTGTATTGCAGTTGCGATAATTGCACGCGCTACATCCCTATGTATTTTTAGAAAAGCAAATCCTTCGCGCATTTCCATAAAACCATGTTTAATGCTTGCCGATTTGATTTCATGTTTTTGTGGACCAATTTCAAATTTATTTAACTTTGTTGTTAAGAGCGCCGCCAATAAATAACCGCCACTAGCAATAAAGACCAGTAAGGCATCAGCATGATCGGCAATTGCCAAAGAATTAACGAGCGCACGAACACCAACACCGATGCCACCGCCAATGACGACTAAAACAGATCCACCCGTAACTGCCATGGCGTTAGCGGTCACCAACGATTTTGAATCAATGAGAAGTGGTAATCCTGCAGAAAGTGCAGCAAGTATCAAACGATTCACACCGAAGGCAACCAATACGACCACAGTTAGATGCACGCCAGAAGTACCACTGAAGATAAAAACGGCAACGATAATTAAATTGATACTTCGAATTAAATTTGAAAAGAAGAGTAGACGCTGGCGAGAAACCCGATCCAGAATCGTTCCAACAAAAGGTCCAACAACTGAGTAAGGCAACAACACCACCGCAAAACCAATGGCTGCATTTAAAGCATTTGCCTGGCGTTCAGGTGAGAATAAAACAAACGAAGCTAATGCACTCTGAAATAGCCCATCTGTAACTTGTCCAGTCCAGCGGATCGCAAGTAAGCGAGAAAACCGTGGATGCCGAAGCAATCCAAAGATGTTCATGAGGGTGAGCGTACTGGGGGCAGAAGGATTATTCTTGGCACCGATGAAATCGCAACGTTCCTATATCGACTACTCACTCGATAAGCGCGCCACTTTAATGGCGCTATTTCGTGGAGTGGTGGATGCCTGCGATGCCGATCCATATTTAATGCGTGCAGCTAAGTGGCATGGCGAAAAAACGCAACGCAACTGCCCTGTTTGTAAGAAAAACGCTTTAGTTGAACTCCGCTACACATTCGGCGAGCAGTTGGGTCAATATTCAGGCCGTATTAAGAATGAAAAAGAGTTAACCGAGATGGAGAGCGAGTTTGGAGAATTTCGCGTGTATATCGTCGAAGTTTGCCGGGAATGCTCATGGAACCATCTATGCGCCTCCTACATTTTGGGGGATGGACGCGAACGCAAAGCGCCTCGCAAGGTACGTACCTTGGAGGACGAGGATTACGCCACACGGTAGCCTTACGAAATGGTCCGAAAGTTAATTCTCAGAACTGGAATCTTCCTAGCTGGATTTGGATTCATCGCTGGTTCCGTACTTTTTGCGCTCGCATATTTCACAGTACAGATCCCAGATACAAATGCATTTGTAAATAGTCAATCTACGATTATTCAATATTCCAATGGCGCAGAAATTGGAAGAATTGGATCAGAGAATCGTCAGATTGTTCCTTTGGCTAAAATTCCACTCAAAGTTCGTCAAGCCGTTTTAGCTGCAGAAGATAGAGGCTTTTACTCCAATCGCGCATTTAGTGTCACCGGAATTTTGCGCGCAGTTCTCAATAATTTACGTGGAGGATCTTTACAGGGTGGCTCAACAATCACACAGCAATATGCAAAAACAGCATTCTTAACTCCTAGCCGAACAATTCAACGAAAAATTAAAGAATTAGTAATTGCAATAAAACTCGAAAACCAAATGTCGAAAGATCAAATTCTTGAAAGTTATCTAAACAGTATTTATTTTGGTCGCGGTTCATATGGCGTCATGACAGCTTCACAACAATATTTCAATCGAAATGTGGATCAACTTTCCACCGCACAGGCAGCGATAATCGCATCCATTTTGCGATCACCGGGCTTATATGACCCTTCCTACGGTAAAGAAAACTTGGCGCGACTTGAAGGTCGATTCCAATACGTAATTAATGGAATGGTTGATGCTGGTTGGTTAACTAAGGATGAAGCGGCAAAAATAAAATTTCCTAAACTGATTCCTCGTGCAACATCAGGCCAATTCAGCGGACCTCGTGGTCACGTAATTGAAGCGGTACAAAAAGAGTTAGCCAAACTAGGTTTTTCTCAAGAGCAGTTATTGGTTGGTGGATATGTCATCAAGACAACCATCGATCAAAAGGCACAACAATCTGCCGTTGACTCAGTTAATAAACTGTATCCAAGTAAGGCCCCAGATAATTTACATATTGGTTTAGTTGCAATTAGACCTGGAACCGGTGAAATCGTTGCACTCTATGGCGGTCGAGATTATTTAGTTCGACAACTCAGCGATGCAACGCAATCCATTGCTTTAGGTGGTTCAACATTTAAACCCTTCGCTTTAGTTGCTGCTCTTGAACAAGGAATCCCGTTAACCTCAATGTGGAATGGTGATTCACCACAAGAATTTGATGATGCCGGAAAGCCTTACCCTGTCTCAAATTATGGTGATGAGGGTTGGGGACAAATTGATTTAAATTATGCAACGAAACATTCAGTAAATACTGTTTACGTTCCACTTGGAATAAAAGTTGGACCTGCTGCAGTAGTCGATGTCGCTCGTCGTGCCGGAATTCCTGAATCAGTTGCGATGATGCCAACACCGTCTGTTGTTTTAGGTGCCGCAAGTCCCCATGTAATCGATATTGCAAATGCTTATGCAACTTTTGCTGCTCAAGGAATTAAAGCAAAACCATATTTAATTTCACAAGTAATAGGGCCTAACAAAGGCTTACTATTTCAAGCAAAGGCCGAAACTCAAGAAGTATTTAGCAAAGATGTTATGGCTGACTTAACTTATTCACTTAAAGGTGTTGTAAATGGTGGAACTGGATCTGCAGCTTTAGCGTTAGGTCGTCCAGCTGCTGGAAAAACTGGAACATCAGAATCAAATGCTTCGGCGTGGTTCTCTGGTTACACACCACAGCTCGCCGCTTCTGTTGCGCTATTTAGAGATAACGCCTCAGAAACTCTTAATGGAATTGGTGGCTTAACTTCTGTAACAGGTGGAACTTTTCCAGCCAAGATTTGGACTAGTTTTATGAAAGGCGCACTAAAAGGCCAACCTGTGATGGATTTCCCAGCCCCTGTAAATATCGGCGGAACTGAACCAGTTGTAATGACATCTGGTGGAGTTCAACACTACACACCATAATGAAAATACGTTTTAATGCAATCTTTGCATTAGCAATTCTTGCCTCCCTAATTTCATTTGCAAAATTTTCACATTGCGAATCAACAATTTGGGGAACACCAGATCAATATATTCATGCCTGCTATAGCGATCTACCTTCGCTATTTGGTGAACGTGGAATGGTCAACAATGAATGGCCTTATGCCAGCGACTCTAAAGCTGTCGAATATCCAGTCATCACTGGTCTAGTTATGTATGCAACATCTTTCCTTGCACATTCTCCTGTCTCATACTTTAATCTCAATGTAATTTTCTTAGCATTACTTTTTATTGGCATAGTTCTTTTAATAAAAAGAATAAAGCCGGAGTTTGCATATTTGGTACCAGTTGCCCCGGCGATGATTGCTTCGCTCTATATCAACTGGGATTTATGGGCCATTGCCACGATGTTGCTAGCTATATATTGGTTTGATCAAAGAAAATATCAACTCAGTGCAATCGCCATTTCAATTTCAATATCTACAAAATTCCTATCAGCATTTCTCTTATTGCCAATCGCTTTCATTTTGTGGCGCCAAAATAAAGTGAAAGCGTTAATTAAATATCTTCTAACAACCTCACTTATTTGGATTGCTATCAATGCGCCAATTGCGCTTACGACACCTACAGGTTGGTGGCGTTTTTATAAATTGAATATGGAGCGCCAAGCTGATTGGGGTTCTTTATGGTTAGCCCTTAGTCAATTAGGAATAAAACTTACCAACCTAAATTATTTGTCTATTTTGGTTTTGCTAATCGGTTTCACTTCATTCGTGATCTTCCTCTTTGAATTAAAAGCAACACCAACCCTTGCATCCGTTTCCTTCATTGTTTTAGCCGTAGTGATGATTGCAAGTAAGGTTTATTCGCCGCAGTACATTCTCTGGTTAACTCCTTTAGCAGCAATCGCGATTCACAAAAAAGATTTGCATGCTTTCTGGATTTGGCAGATAGCTGAAACCATGTACCACATAGCGATTTGGCAGCATCTTGCCTTAGTAACGGGGGCCCACTTTGGTCTGCCAAGCGGTGGCTATGCCATCCTCACTCTCATCAGAATCGCGGCCACCGCATACCTAGTTCTTGTCCTAGTTTTGAGGGCTTTACAGGCTCGAAATACACAGGGATCCCTACTCGATTTACTCTTTGAGGCCTCTAAGCCTTACCCTTAGCCTTCTTAATCAGGCCTCCTGGCCCGGTGAAGAAAAGTATTAACCCTCCTGTCACGGAAATACCGTGGCCGTCTTAGTCCAGAGGAGGTCGGGTTAACGCATGCGTCACTATGAACTTATGGTCATTCTTGATCCAGAACTTGAAGAACGCACAGTCACACCAAGCCTAGAAACATATCTCAAGATCATTAAAGATAGCGGTGGAACCGTCAACAAGCTCGACTTGTGGGGCCGTCGCCGTATGTCTTTTGAACTTGCGAAAAAAGGCGAAGGTATTTATGCAGTCATCGATATGAACTGCGAACCAGCTGCAATCAAAGAGTTGGATCGCCAACTCAATTTGAATGAAGCAATTCTGCGCACCAAAGTAATTCGCCCAGAATAATTTATAAGCACGGACTCCACGAGTAGAGA
>CAINRW010000078.1 GCA_903852815.1 uncultured Actinomycetes bacterium | reverse complement strand
CTGTTGTTAGAACAATGTAAGTATTTGAATGAGTTCCTAGTATTTGAGTGTCTGAAACTATTCCGCTGAAAACGTGATCCGGTTTGGAAACTGCAGCACCAACAGTTAGAGAAACAGAGTTGGAGTAACCACCATTTAACGCATAGACCTCATAACTTCCTGGGGTAATCGTTGTACGACTTGTGTAGTTACAAGTTGCGCCACTAAGTGTGAGTGTCAAAGAAGTAGTTGTTTTTGTTGATGGAGTTATAAAGCATTGATCATACGAAGGAATATAGCTAACGAACTCTACGCTGGAGACGTTTAACAAATTATCACCTTGCAAAGTTAAACTTCCAAGAGAACTTGGTGATGGTGCAGCTGCTGGGTTTGGGCTAGCCGATGTGAGACTAGGCGGATTCAAGTAAACTCCAAAATTTGTACTTAAAGCTTGCACATCATTAATAGCTATATGACCTCCAAGAGTGGGATCCACCATAGTTAAAGTAAGCGTGAATTCCAAAGTAATGTCAGTAATATTGAGATTTAGCCAAGAACTGCCTGCAATCACTGGTGTTGCACCATTGATTGAAACATTAATGTTTGAGTTTGTGTCTACATAAACTTTTAGGTTGTCGTACATTGACAAACAATTCGCTGGAAAAGTTAAAACTAATGTCTGATTTGTTCCGCCATAGATCGGGGACTGAGCATTCCAGCCGCATTGGACTGTTATCGCTAAAGGGTCAACGACGGCCGCTTCTGCACGGTTCAGGCCACTTGAGTTTCCAACTCCCACAGAGAGCAAACTTCCTGCAAGCAAAATAAATAGAGTCCGACTAAAAATTGCGTGGATATTAATGTTCATTTGAATTTTCTCTCCGTAAATTTCACCTCAAATGCATTTTGAGGAGGCGAGCAAAGCCCAACCTCTGCGAAGAGTGGACGGTTAATAACCGTGCCTTAATGCGGCCACAATCCTCTGCGCGCAGGTAAATGTCAATAGAAGCAGAATATGAACGATTTAATCCGACTAGAAAGAGTAATGGGAGTGCTTTAAATTGCTCGTATCGCATCAAAGTAACGCTGCACGACCGAAGGATCGTTGGCAGTGCATGAGACTTTTTCATATTCCCCACTCCCCCAAGAAGGTGGAGAGTCATTACCCGATAAGGCCCAAGCCGCTTGTTTAGCTGCGCCATCGGCAACGTATTCACCAGGCTCTGGAACATAAATATCTTGACCAAAGATCTCCGCAGTAATTTTTTGAACGGCCTGATTTCTGGAAGCGCCACCAATTAATAGAACACGTGAACTATTTACTCCAAGAGCTTCTAAACCATGTGCGGCATATGCGATACCTGCAATTACGCCCTCGATAGCGGCTCTAGAGATATTGGCAGGTGTGAAATTTTCATGCGTTAATCCCATAATGTTTCCACGGGCATTGGGCTTGTTCGGAGTTCTCTCGCCATCAAAGTGTGGAAGAAAAATTATTCCTCCAGCACCAGGTGCTGCCTTCAAAGCTAACTCGCTGAATTCTTCAAAACTTATGCCAAGCAAATTCTTCACAGAATCAAAAATCTTTGCCGCATTTAATGTACAAGCAAGTGGTAAAAAATTTCCAGTCGCGTCAGCAAAACCTGCAACTTCTCCGGATGGATCATGAGTGGGTGTTGCATTTACTGCAAAGGCTGTACCACTTGTTCCAAGAGAGATTACTAGGTCACCTAACTTTGCTCCCACTCCCAAAGCCCCTGCGGCGTTATCACCAGCACCCGCAGATATTTTTAGCTTTCCGTCGTCGAAACCAAATGAGTTGGCTGGCACGATTCGAGGTAAGTAAACGTTGTTGTGGCCTAAAGCCGCAGTAACTATTTCGTCTACATAAGTATCACTGGTTGCATCAAAATATCCTGTTCCAGATGCATCTGAGCGATCAGTAAAGATTTCTCGAATATCAGT
The DNA here is from genome assembly GCA_903852815.1 of uncultured Actinomycetes bacterium. Lineage (GTDB taxonomy): Bacteria > Actinomycetota > Actinomycetes > Nanopelagicales > Nanopelagicaceae > Planktophila. The sequence goes on along the minus strand of CAINRW010000078.1, from coordinate 1,781 downwards.
ACTGCCTGAAAGTTTCCAGGAGAGCCAATCATGCGGAAGTGCAATAGCGCGAACTCTGGCCGCATTTTCGGGTTCATTTTCTTTTACCCACCGTACTTTTGAAGCGGTAAAAGAGGCAACCAATTGTGAACCAGTACGTTGATGAATATTCGGAAATTCAGAATTAAGCGCCGAAGCATTTGCACTTGATCGCGTGTCATTCCATAAAAGCGCAGGACGAATAACTTCGCCCAACTCATCTAAAAGAATCATTCCATGTTGTTGACTAGCGATTCCGATTGCCGAAATATCAGCAAGCCCGCCAATATCTTCGATTACGCCTTGAAGTGCATCCCACCAATGTTGGGGATTGACTTCAGTTCCCTCAGGATGTGGGCGTGATGCTGAAGCAATTAACTCACCTGTATCAACATCGCGAACCACAATCTTGACTGACTGAGTTGAAGAATCAACCCCGGCAACTTTTGGCATGTACTACTTCACAAATCCCATCAAATGCTCCATGGCAAGTTGGTCGAGAATTTCATAGCCATAGCCACGTTTTCCTGCTTCGTTTGCATCAAAAGAATCCTTAGCTAAATCACGCCAAGTTTCTCCTGCAGCAAGAGTTGGAACTTCCAGTTCTGGAATATTTGAATTCTTCATGGCTTCAATCACTCGTGGATCATTGCGGAAAGAAGTCGCGCGCTCTTTGAGAGCTAAATACATTCTCATGTTTGAAGTTGCTGAAGCCCAAACACCAGAATCAGCATCAGTACGTACTGGCTTGTAGTCAAAGTGTTTTGGACCTGAATATCCATAACGCTCAAGAAGATCTACGAGGAAGAAGGCGCTTTTTACATCGCCATGGCCAAAGACAAAATCTTGATCATACTTCGGTCCACGTTGGCCGTTTAAATCAATATGAAATAGTTTTTTCTGCCACAGTGCTTGTGCAATACCGTGCACGAAATTCAAGTTAGCCATTTGTTCGTGTCCAACTTCTGGATTCAAACCAACCAATTCAGGGTGATCTAACTCTGAGATGAAACCAAGTGCATGTCCGATTGTTGGAAGAAAAATATCGCCACGAGGTTCATTTGGTTTAGGTTCGATCGCAAATTTTATGTTGTATCCATTATCCAAGACGTACTGCCCCAGAATATTAAAACCTTCTTTGTAGCGCTCTAAGGCAACATAAGCATCCTTCGAGCTTTCGGATTCAGCACCTTCGCGCCCTCCCCAACAAACGTATATCTGTGCGCCAAGTTCAACTGCAAGATCGATATTGCGCATCACTTTTCTAACAGCAAAGCGGCGAATATCTCGATCATTACTTGTCAGAGCGCCATCTTTAAAAACTGGATGACTGAAAAGATTTGTAGTCGCCATTGGAACTTTCATTCCTGTTTCGGCAAGTGCCTGTTTGAAACGATCTATATGACCTTGACGAGTTGCATCATCGGATTCAAATGGAAATAAATCATCATCATGGAAGGTAACTCCATAAGCCCCGCGGGCTGCCAACTCTTTCACTGTGCGCACCGGGTCTATTGCATCGCGCGTTGGATCACCAAAAGGATCACGTGCTTGCCAGCCAACTGTCCATAAACCGAAAGTAAATTTATCTGCTGGGGTTGGGGTGAAAGTCATGAGTCACTCGATTCTCTGAGATTTTCTATCCGATGGTATGCCAAAATGTTAGTAGAAATACGGCTAAGGCATGACCAATCCGCCATCAACTGGCACGGTAATTCCAGTTACATAACTTGATGCATCACTTACAAGCCAAATCAATGTTG
>CAINRW010000077.1 GCA_903852815.1 uncultured Actinomycetes bacterium | reverse complement strand
TGAGGAGATTGAGGTGTTTGAGGAGATTGAGGTGACATTAAATCAGTCAGGGCGCGTTATCCCTTCACCGTAAAGTGACCGGACATATAGCCCATGGTTGACATTGCATGACCAAACTTTGCAATCGACCCATCTCCACATGGGTACTCGCAGTTCCACACATATTCGCCAGGGCCGCCAGTTACAAAAGTAAATACTGTGACATTTGGCTTTGATGTGTAACCCTCTTCTGGCATATCTTCTTCAGCAACGGCTTTCATTGGAACGCTTACGAAAAACTCGTCTTGGTCTACTGCAAGCCCGTGAATTGTAAATGTGTGACCGACTGCATCTGTAGAAATCTGGGTCATTCGCTCACCGTTTAACATGGCTGAACCATCAATAGTTCCACGTACATGCGCGAAGTAATCATTATTTAAAGATTCACCGCCATCGTAATTCGTGACGGTCATTGTGATGACTGAATGCGCAGGAACTTCGTAATTTGTGACTGGTCCATATGAAACATAACCAGGGTGTGCGCCTTTGCCGTTATCTCTCCAAAGACTGTCCGGGTACACCGAGATCGCCAAGGTCGCATGAGGCAACGTCCCTTGTGGCGTCTCCATAGTTCCAGCTGGGGTAGCCGCTAGAACCCCTGAATCATTTTTAGCGTTTGCAACATATGAACCAATGCCAGCAATTACTGCGGCACCAATTGCAACTGTTGCCAGCGCGCCAAGTAGACGTTTATTCATATATACCCCTATTCACATCAAACTGTGAGTCCAGTCTCAGCAGGGTACGGGGTTAGCCCTCAAATTGGAAGGACATTGGCCGCCTTCCTCTTCTCGCGAAGGGTTAGTGAGGGCTAGCCTTCATCGCCTATGGAGATGCATCATCACACCGTCGGCATTTGGGGCTCATGGCAAGTAGCCCCCGAAATTCTTCTACCCCTCTTGCTTATTTCCTATCTCTATCTGCGCCAACCCAAAACTGAGGTATCACCAAGGCAACGCTTCTTTTTCTTCTCCGGCATTTTTAGTGCTTTGGCAGTAATTGTTACGCCCATCGGCGCACGAGCGATGGATTATTTTTCTTTGCACATGGTTCAACACATAACTTTGATGATGATTAGTGGGCCGCTCCTTGTTCTGGGAACTCCGCACTCTTTTCACCCAAAGAATAGATTTTTTGTAGCTGTTACAAATCCATTCTTTAGTTGGTTTTCATATGCTGCATTAATGATCGGTGTTCATCTGCCAGTCCCACATAGATTCATTATGGATAACCCTTGGGCGCATACATATTGTGAAGTAATTCTTTATTTATTGCTGCCTTATTTTTTTTACTTCAACTTGCTTGATCGAAATTTAGTGAACCGTAGAGTCAGTCCAGCGATGGCGGTAATCGCATTATTTCTCATGATGGTCCCAGAAACGTTGACCGGCTTCTTTATTTACACTGCCCCTGGCTCTTTGTATGACAACATGTATACGTTAAATGATCAGCGCCAAGGCGGATCGTTCATGTGGGCTGGCTCAATGATTATCGATGCGATTTGGATGTCGTTGGCCGTTTATCACTGGATTAAATCGGAAGAGCAGAAATCTAGGGATGTAGATGCCCAAATTGCGGCGGGAAATGTCTGAGGGCGAGGAGTTCGAAGCACCGGATTGGGTGCTCAATGGTTCAGCAACTCCACCCATTACTAATAAGCAAAAACGAATTCTTACGATCTCTATGTGTGCTGTTGTTCCATTGTGCTTATGGGCGGGTTGGTTTGAATTTGGACGTGCACAACATGGCAATTGGCGGGCTTGGGTCTACACATTTGAATGGCCTTTTTTTGCAGGCCTTTCGATATATATGTGGAGGCGATTATCTCGAGGAGATATTCCGAAAATTCCGCGTCCTGATCTTGAAGCGCTCGCACGAGATTCTGATGGTAAAGAGCAGCAATAACTCAGGGTAGAATTAGCACGTTGGTGCAACCGCATCAAAGAACTTCCCCCCAAGCGCCGCACCTGCAGCGCTACTTGCGAGTCTTATCACCACCCTGACGGCCCATTCGAGGTCGATCACACCCGAGACGCGCTTGTCGTCTCGATTGGTATCTATTTCTATGTCACTTACACCTCGTATTGCAGCGCCCGGAAAAGCACGTCGGGCTGCCTCAGTTGGAAAACCTAAGCGCGCCAAGAAAGCTGCTTTTAAAGCTGCTGATCCAAAAGCCCGCCACACAACTGCGCAGAAGAATGCACGCAAGAGCGCCGATGCGCTTCCTACATCTGGAAAGCCAGCTTCGACTAGGCGCTACTCAGATACTGATACTTCAGCAGCGTCAAAGAAAGAGGCACGTTTAGCAGATCGCTCAAAACTACGTGCAAAACGCTTCCAAGAGAAAACTGCTTCGAGACCACGCCCGATTGAAGCACCTGAAGAGCGCGCAGCACGCATTGAACAATCTCAGCGACCAGAAAGCCGTGCAAAGAAGTTTGTTGCTCAGCGCGATGATCGTACAAAGCGTGCATTTGATAAGAAAAAAGAGTTCGTAAAGCCAGAGAATAAAAAGCCTGAGTACAAGAAGAATGACGATGCTAGACCTGCATTTAAAACTTCAGATACTCGTCCGACAAATCGCCGTGATGCTGCTAAATCAAGAGCTACTGGTACTGGCGATGGTCGTCCAAACTTTGTTCCACGAAAAGTTGAAAAATTCGATCCAACTCGTCCAAAGAAGCGCAGCGAAGCACCAGATACCCGCGCAGCTAATTTCCGTGCAGAACGTCCAGTTCGTGATCGTCGCAATGATTCTCAGGCATATGCGCGTGATGATTTCAAGCGTTCAGCTAAGACCCACACAAATGCTGCGGTCGATTTTGGTGCCGACGATAATTACATCTCAACAAATTTAGCTGATGCTAATTTGGTTGACGCAACACCACTAACAGAAATCACAACAACTTTTAGTGATCTAGGAATTGCGGCACCGCTTGTTAATGCACTTGCAAAGCAAGGCATCATGCATCCATTCCCAATTCAGATTGCTACATTGCCAGATGCATTAGCTGGCCATGACATTTTGGGTCGCGGGCAAACTGGTTCAGGAAAAACTCTTGCATTTGGTTTAGCTCTGCTCAATAACTTAAATGGCAAAGTTGCTAAGCCACATAAGCCACTTGCATTGGTTCTGACTCCAACACGCGAACTTGCACAACAAATTGATGAAGTATTGATGCCGCTAGCTCGTTCAATTGGTCACGAATCAGTGGTAGTTGCTGGTGGAATGTCTTATGCAAAGCAGATAACTGCAATGCGCCGTGGCACCGCAATCTTGGTAGCAACACCTGGTCGTCTTATTGACCTACTTAATAAGGGTGAAGTTCAACTAGATAACTTGCTCATCACTGTTCTCGATGAAGCCGATCAAATGGCTGATATGGGCTTCTTGCCAGTTGTTAAAGAGATTTTGGATCAAGCAAAACTTGATGGTCAACGTTTACTTTTCTCTGCAACTCTTGACCGTGGTGTGGACTCATTAGTTCGTCAGTATTTAAAGGATCCAAAAACACACTCCTTGCAAAATGATCGTGCATCTGTTTCAACAATGGAGCACTATGTACTTGTAATGAATCCTGGCGATAAAGATGACATCACGAATCAAATTGCGGCTCGTAACGGTAAAACAATTTTGTTCGTAAAAACTCAACGCGGTGCAGATCGATTAGCTGACAAACTTGCACATGCAGGTGTGGCAGTTGGCGCACTTCATGGAGGAAAGTCACAGGCTGTACGCACTCGCACGCTTGCACTTTTCAAGGATTCAGCAAATGCTGCATTGGTCGCGACAGATGTTGCCGCTCGTGGAATTCACGTTGATGGAATTTCCTTAGTTGTGCATGTCGATGCCCCAACTGATCACAAAGATTATCTGCACCGAGCAGGTCGTACTGCGCGCGCAGGTGAGGCCGGAACAGTTGTAACTATCGCTACAACTAGACAACAAAAGTCAATTGGTGGATTAACTTCTCGCGCAGGAGTAACACCTAAGTTTGTTGGTGTAACCCCTTTGAGTACTGAATTAATGAAGATTACTGGTGCGCAAGAACCATCAGGGATTCCGTACATCGTGCCAATCGTTGAAAAAACAGTTCGTAGTGGTGGTAATAAACGCCCTCGTCCTAACTCAAGTCAACGACGCCGCCGTCCTCATTAATTAAAACTTCTCGATAAGATTTGCGTTATGACTAACGTGAATCCATTTGCCCAACGCAGCACACTTGAATTTGAGTTGCCCCCATTTGCCGATATAAAAATTGAGGATTACTTGCCAGCTTTCTATGCCGGCTGTGAAGCTCAATTGGCAGAAGTTGATTCAATATTAAATGCTCCTGGTGCAGCAACTTTCGAAAATACGATTGTTGCACTTGAAAAAAGTGGGCAAATGCTAATGCGGACTCTTTTGGTTTTCTTTAATAAGTCTTCTAGTGATACTAGCGAAGCTCTAGATACTATCGAGGCTGAGATGGCACCGAAACTTGCCGCACACCAGGATGCGATTAATTTAAATCCTGCACTTTTTGCCCGTATTAAATCGCTATATGACAACCGCGAATCCATTGGCCTAAATGGCGAAGATGCCTGGCTCTTAGAAAGATATTTCAAAGATTTAATTCATGCCGGCGCACATTTGACAGAAAGTGAACGGGATCGACTTAAGGAGCTCAATGAGCAACTTTCAAAGCTAGAGACTCAGTTTTCGAAGAATGTGCTCGCAGATACTAATGATCTAGCCGTGCTAATTGAAAGCCTGGAAGAACTTGATGGTCTGAGTGAAAATGAGATTGCCTCAGCATCTGCGGCAGCTAAAGATCGTGGCCATGAAGGTAAGTGGCTTATTGGCATGGTGAATTTTTCTGGCAACCCAGTATTGGACTCATTAAGTAATCGAGAATTGCGCAAGAAGATTATGCAACAGTCATTAATGAAAGCTAACCGCGATAATGAACACGATAACAAGTCTGTGCTTTTGCAGATGGTTAAATTGCGCGCCGAGCGCGCCAAGCTTTTCGGTAAAGAAACGCATGCCGAGCATGTAATTGCGGTTCAAACGGCCGAACATCCTGACAACGTACATGCCATGCTCCGTAAAATCGCCCCAGCGGCAGTTAAGAATGCCAAAGCTGAAGCTGAAGATTTGATGAATTCTGCATCACATGAAATTGAAAGTTGGGACTGGGGTTTTTATACCGAGAAAGTCCGCCTTGAAAAATACAATATCGACACCAGCCTGATGCGCCCTTATTTTGAGTTAGAGACCGTATTAGAGAAAGGCATATTTTTTGCCGCCAATAAATTATTTGGTATCACTTTTAACGAGCGTCCGGATTTAGTTACTTACCATCCAGAGGCAAGAGCTTTTGAAGTAAATAATGAAGATGGTTCAAGACTTGGTCTATTTATTGGAGATTTCTATACGCGTGATTCAAAACGTGGTGGTGCATGGATGAATAATTTAGTTGATCAGAATTTTCTATTCAATCAACTACCTGTTGTAGTAAATAATCTCAATATTCCTAAACCACCTGCCGGTAAACCAACGTTGTTAACTTTCGCTGAAACTACGACTTTGTTCCATGAATTTGGTCATGCGCTTCATGGCTTACTGTCACAAGTTAAATATCCTCGAGTTTCTGGAACAAGTGTGCAACGTGACTTTGTTGAGTTCCCTTCGCAAGTAAATGAAATGTGGATTTTGTGGCCTGAGGTAGTTGATAACTATGCGCGCCATTATGAAACTGGTGAAAAACTTCCACAAGAATGGATAGACAATTTGAACGCGGCCTCTACTTTCAATGAAGGACATGCAACGACAAGTTATTTGGCTGCAGCAATTCTTGATTTGGCCTGGCACTCACTCAATGTTGAAGATGCGGAGCAAGTAAGTGATGTGGAGGCTTTTGAAGCACAAGCCATCAAGGATTACGGTTTGGATTTCGCACCTGTTCCAACGCGTTACCGGTCAACATATTTCTCGCATATCTTTGCTGGAGGTTACTCATCAGGCTATTACGGTTATATTTGGTCGGAAGTTCTAGATGCCGACACCGTTGACTGGTTTAAAGAAAATGGTGGTTTGACCCGTGAAAATGGAGAGCACTTTAGAAATACCTTGCTTGGTCGCGGTGGCTCCATCGATTCGATGCAGATGTTCCGCAATTTCCGTGGACGTGATTCAAAAATCGAACCTTTGTTGAAGCGTCGCGGTCTGTTGTAACTCTAGATATTTCTTTTCTAGGAGTTCTGGATCACCATTAATCAATAATCGCTTGTCGCGACCCAATTCACCGAAAACAATTGTGAAATCACGAGCGCGACAATCAAAAGCTTTAGCGAGTTCTTTTATTACTGCGGCATTAGCTTTTCCATCCACTGCTGGGGCTTGCACGGCGACAACAAGTCTTGCGGGGTCACCAACTACGCCACCTACTTTATTGCGTGAAGAATTTGGACGAACCCGTATTTCGATTAAGAACTGCTCTGACACTTAGCCAGCAGAACCAGAGCCTGACGGACCTGCCTTGCGCTGTACTTGTGGTGCACCACCACTGCGTTGACCGCCGCGAATCTTTGATCCTGATTCAGAATGTGTCTGAGTTCCTGGAGCACCTTTTTTATTTTTCTTAGCTTCAAGGGCTGCAAGCATTCTTGCTTTTACGTCATCATTCTTTTCGGCCATGGCGCAACCTTATCGCTTAAATTGCACTCTCTTTGTATTCACGTAAACGTTCAAGCACTTCAGATTCACGATATCGACGATGTCCACCTAATGTGCGAATCGGGGTAAGTTTTCCTGCCTTAGCCCAACGCGTAACAGTTTTAGGGTTTACATGGAATCGTTGTGCGACCTCTTTAGGGGTCAGAAGGACTTCTGCATCAGGTAAGCGTGCCATTGTCATTCCTCCCAGGATGTTTAGGTGAAGTATCGCGATTAATTTGCGTAATCGCAATATCGCTAATGTGGATTAGTTTGCTGACTCTAACGCTTGTACGCGGCGCCAGCGCGACATTAAACGTTCGTAGCCTTGTCCTGCCATTAAACCATCGGCTGCGGCTAAGCCTGAGAGTGAGTGGAGCACATCTTCTATTGATGTGTCGGCAAGTAGACCATCTTCCCCATTGTCGCGCAAAGCTTTATCTAAGTAATTTGCGAGTCCACCATAATCAAGTTCAACAAATGATTTTGGATGAAACATTTCAAGCCATGCACGCAAGTTATCTAAATCTTGTTCGACAGGACCTTCACCAAATGCAGCGACAACAGTTTCGTGTGCAACTTGTGCACGAGCTTTTGCATTTGCGATAGTTGTTCGAGCGGTTGTATAGAGACCGTCACTATTTTCACCGCGATCTCTTTCTTCAGCCAGAAAAAGAAGGAACCACCGTGGAGGAATTACCCACGTTTCATTTAAAATATGTGGAACTTTGTCTTCCATTAAATCCACACCGGCAGTAATTACATCTTCTATTGCAGGTGATATGAAATATGGAACAACGGTGCTTGGAAGTGATTCTTTAAAATTATCTAGCGCTGCCCAACATCTTGTTGCAGTTGACCACGGTGCAACATAGCGTTCACCGTCAACATCGAGAATGTGCACACCATCTGGTCGGCCAGCTGGTGGCTCGGGTACAACAGTTCGTTGCATTGCAAATTTTTCTTCATCAACATAACTCAGCGAACTATCTTGGATAGATTGCCAACGTAACTTATCGGCAGGATTAAATGCTGATAGCGGTTCGTAAACGCGAAGTGAAGCTACGTACGGTGTAGGTCTCACGCACGTGGAATGTAATTGCCTTCAGCAAAGGGATCATCATCATCCCGATTCTTTGAAGGCTCTACTTCGCCATGAAGTTCTTTGGCTAGACGATCAAGATCCATGTCCTGTGAGTTATATTTCAAATCACGAGCAACTTTGGTCTGTTTTGCTTTGGCTCGGCCGCGACCCATAGTGCGAGCTCCTTCACTGTTGCGTATTCGTCAGAGGCGTAGATTAGCG
>CAINRW010000076.1 GCA_903852815.1 uncultured Actinomycetes bacterium | reverse complement strand
TGCACTTGGCAGAAAACTCTTGGAACTTGGTGGTCACTATCTTCAAAGTGTCGATGCCTTGCGTGAGTATTACGACCTGTGTGCAAGTTTGCCTATTCTTTCCAGAGAGTCTTCACGTATTGCAATTCTGGATGGAACCGACGTGTTGTATCTAGGAAAATATGAAGGCCGCCAACAAATTCGACTTACGGCAAATATCGGCGATCGTTTTCCGGCAGCATGCACAGCAACGGGCAAAGCACTTTTAGCCCAGCTACCAGTTGCCGAAGTTAAGGAGAGATACAAAGGCAAGCCAGAAGCATTTGTTCCGCTTACTTCGAAATCGATTCGAAATGTTACGCAATTGTTATCTGACTTAGATGCAGTGCGAGTCCGTGGATATTCCATCGATGATGAAGAAGCAACTGAGGGTGTTACCTGTTTTGGTTATGCAGTCGCCGGATTTAGAGGTGATGCAACGGCTGTTGCAGTCTCATCGACCGTAATTACAGGCAGATTGACTCCAGAATTTCGTCAGGCTCTGCTCAACGATCTCAGTTTGCTCGCAAAAGGTCTGTCACACCCTTTGGTCTACCTAAAATAAAGTGTCCAGTTAGTTGGACGGTAGATAGCATTTTGGGTTTTATGGTCTAACTTTCAGCGTGTGCAGATTACTTCGACGCCCGTGATTGAAATCAAAGCTCTTTCCAAACGCTTTGGTGCAACTCAGGCATTGCATGAAGTTTCTTTCAATATAAATTCTGGTGAAGTTTTAGCTTTACTCGGTGCAAATGGTGCAGGCAAATCAACTGTAATTAAAATTCTTGCAGGAATATACACGCAAGATTCAGGAACTATTACTGCAGCAAATGGTGATGCTATTAATTCAGTTCGCTTTGCATTTATTCACCAAGATCTTGGATTAGTTGAGTGGATGAGTGTTGGAGAATCAATTGCACTCGGTTCAACATATCCGCGCAAAGCTGGTTTAATCAATTGGTCAGGCGTTAGAAAGATGGCTGAAGATGCATTACGAAATGTTGCACCGCACATTGACACTAACCAAACCATTTCTACTCTTTCTCGTGCCGATAGATCACTAGTTGCTATTGCAAGAGCCCTCTATGCACAATCAGATGTTTTAATTCTGGACGAGCCAACAGCAAGTTTGCATGCAAGTGATTGCGAAAATCTATTTAAAGTTCTCCAAGGATTGCGTGATCAAGGAGTTGCAATTGTTTACGTTTCACACCGACTTGATGAGATATTCAAAGTATCGGATCGTGTTGTCGTTCTTCGCGACGGAAAATTAGTTGAAGATGGCTCAATTGAAACTTTTACACCGGAGTCATTAGTTCGTGACATTGTTGGTCGCCGAATTGAAACTTTCCAACTAGGTGATGCAACGTATGGAAATGAAGTTCTCAATATTTCTGAATTAGCTGGTGAGAATCTGCGGACAGCAACCTTCACTCTTCGTGAAGGAGAAGTGCTCGGACTAATCGGCCTTAACGGGGCAGGCCAACGCGAAGCCGGGAGAATGATTGCAGGTGCAATGCCACATCGCGCTGGTGAAATCACACTCAATGGCGAAGTGATTAAAGGTGGTGTATCCAAAGTCGTTCGCAAAGGTATTTCACTTATTACAAGTTCCCGTGCTGAAGAAGGTTTGGCACTGCAACTATCTATTCGTGAAAATAAATTTCCCAATCTGCCAGCACGTGGTCATAAGAGTTTTTCATTCTTAAATCCCCGCAAGGAACACGCAGCTGCAGCTGAATTAACTTCTCGTTTTAATATCAAAACTCCAGGTGAGGATGTCGCAGTTGCAACTTTGTCTGGTGGAAATCAACAAAAAGTTATTCTGAGCCGCTGGCTGAGTATGCCAAGGTCGGTAATTGTTTTAGAAGAACCAACTGCCGGTGTAGATGTCGGCGCAAAAGGAGATATCTACACTTTGATCCATGAAGCCACCGAACAACGCTTGGCTATTTTACTTGTCTCAACAGACTTCGAAGAAGTTGCACTTATGGCACACCGTGCGTTGGTCTTTGCCGATGGAGAAATTGTTGCTGAACTCAACAGATCTGAATTAACAGTAGAAAATCTTGTTACCTATGCATCACGAGCGAATGTGAGTACCCAATAAAATGGCTAAAGAAAAAGTATCCTTATCTTTGCGCATAGGCACATATGGTCTGCCCATTTTGGCAGTTCTTATCTTCTTGCTATTTTCATATCTGCTACCCGATACATATCCAACTGCCTCAAATTTGCAGGCAATTCTTACTAATCAATCAATTCCAGCTTTGCTCGCATTAGGGGCGATGATTCCAATCGTTACAGCGAAATTTGATCTTTCAATGGGTTACGCACTTGGTCTAACTCATGTCGTAGTGATGTGGCTGCTTATCAATACGCACATCTCTTGGATTTGGATTTGTTTGGTTTCAATAATTGGTTGTTCAGTTGTTGGACTGATAAATGGCTTGCTTGTCGAATTTGCCCAAATTGATTCATTTATTGCAACCCTGGGAACCGGAAGTGTCCTATACGCACTTAGTGGCTGGATTACGCATGGTGGTCGTTTAGTTCCACCACTTGAAGGTCTACCAATTGGTTTCACAAATTTAATGAATGGGCACTTTTTGGGACTACCGATAGGCGCTTTTTACATCATTGCATTGGTTGCCATTCTTGTAATTGTTCTTGAATTTTTACCCGCCGGTCGCGGACTTTATGTAATTGGTTCTAACCCACGAGCCGCAGAACTCATTGGAATTCCAAAGCAGAGATATGTAATTCTCGCTTTTGTGAGTTCATCTGCAATAACTGGATTTGCAGGATGTCTACTTGCTGCACAACAGCAAGTAGGTAACCCAAGTATCGGTAGCGAATACCTACTTCCTGCATTTGTTGGCGCTCTTTTGGGCTCAACAACCATTCGTCTCGGAAGAGCGAATGCGCTTGGCACTCTCGTCGCGGTTGCAATTCTTGCAATCGGAGTGGCTGGAATTCAGCAGCTTGGAGCTGATTTCTGGGCGACACCACTCTTCAACGGTCTAACTCTGTTAGCCGCTGTTGGTCTTGCTGGTTACTCGGCAAGACGCCGTTTGAAATCTGGGGCGGAAGCTTCCAGAAAATCTATGGAAGCAACAAACCAAAAATAACCAGCACACCCCTCAACAGATCGATTGCAATGAAAGGAAATACTTTGAACAAAATAGCAAAGCGCTTCATTGGTATGAGCGCAGCAGCAGTACTAATCACTGGTTCATTCGTTGCTGTTTCAGCAACAGCTGCAAATGCAGCAACAAGTTGCCCAGCAGCACTTGCGAAAGCAAATGCAGCAGTAGCAAAGGCGACAGCAGTTAAGGCTCCATGGGATGGTCCAACAACTGGTCCTAAAGCTGCAAAGGGCAAGACCCTTATTTATGTAGCACAGACAATGCAGAATGGTGGCGTTGCTGGAGCGGCAGCTGGCGTTAAAGCAGCAGCTAAAGCTATCGGCTGGAACGTACGCGTACTAGATGGTCAAGGAACTGCAGCAGGAATGGCATCTGCAACACAGCAAGCTGTAACTTTGAAGGCAGATGGAATCGTTATTGGCGGTTTTGATCCTGCAACAGTTAAAGCTGCAATTGCTAATGCAAAGAAAGCAAAAATTCCTGTAATCGGTTGGCACGCTGCAGCCATTTCAGGCCCAGCACCAGCTCTTGGACTATTCACAAACGTAACAACATCACGTCTTGATGTATCAAACATGTCAGCGAACTGGGTTATCTCAGATTCAAAGGGTGTTGGCGGAGTTGTAATTTTCACTGATTCTTCAATTCCATTTGCTGAAGGAAAGTCTCAAGAAATCCAAGCGCAGGTTAAGACTTGTGCATCACTTAAGATTCTTGAATACGCAAACATTCCTATCGGTGACACAATTTCAACACTTGTTGCTGCAAAGACTCAAGCACTTGTTGCTCAATACGGAGATCAGTGGACACACTCAATCTCAATCAACGGTGGTCTTTATATCACTCCAATGGCTGCAGCTCTACGCGCAGCTGGTAAAGCAGGAACTGATTTCCCACACAACGTAGGTGCAGGCGATGGATCAGCTGATGAATATCAGCGCATTACTGCTGGTGAATACCAGTCTGTAACTGTTCCAGAACCTCTAACTATGCAGGGATGGCAGATTGTTGATGAATTCAACCGCGCATTTGCTGGCAAGAAGGCAAGTGGATATGTTCCAGTTGTTCACCTTGTAACAAAGGCAAACGCAGGAACTTCAACAGTTTGGGATCCTCAAAACGGATACAAGACTCAGTACAAGAAGATCTGGGGCAAGTAAGCCTAGATTTAATCAGTAAAGGAGGCGGCCGAGTTTATTCTCGGCCGCTTTTCTTTTAGCTCCTAGAAGCCGCTAAATCTGCCGCGCTATGAATTCCATTTTCTATAATCTGATCCAAGTACATTGCAATGGTTTCGATGAAATCTAAGTGCTGAGCCAACTCCGTTGAAAAAATTGCAGCCTCATTGAAAACAGAGGTGACAAATTCATGCGTACTAGACTTTACTGCAGCCAATTCAAGTAGTTTTTCTTTAGATGGATCTTTCATAGCACGTGCATCCGCGCCTGGATCAAAACCTTTAATTGGTGCAACACAAGCCAGCCAGGCAGCTACCGTTAAAGCAATGTACTGAGGAACTACTCCAGAACGTTGATGAAAAAGAACAGGTTCCGTAATTCGCTGCGGCAATTTTGTGGAGCCATCGGAACCAACTCGGCTAGTGCGATCACCTAGAACCGTATTGGACCAACGCGAAAATAATTGCGAAATATAGTCCTCGGCTTTGAGTGCAGGTGGCATTGTGAAACTCGGCAGAAATTCTTTATTGAGAATAGTTTGCACTGCTTGTTCTATATACGGAACAAAGCGTGCACCTGGAATTGTTTCTTGCCCAGCTAACGCCCCCAAATATGAGAGAAGCGAGTGAGTCCCATTGAGAAGTCTTAATTTCATTAGTTCATAAGCGGCAACATCATCTGTGAAAATAACACCTTGGTTTTCCCACGCAGGACGGCCAGCAGCAAAATTATCTTCCACAATCCACATAGAAAACTCTTCTGCTGGAACGGGACTTAAATCATGCACACCCAACCGTTCCTCGGCCAATTCCAAGTGACGTAGTTCAGTGCCAGGAACGATTCGATCCACCATAGAGTTTGGAAAGGTCACTGAATTTTCAATATACGTTCGAAGTTTTATTGGAGAATCGAGCAAACTGACGAACTCTAAAACTAACTGGCGAGTCCGATCACCATTGCCCGAAAGATTGTCACAACTCATCACCGTTATGGGCTCGCAATGTGAGTTTGCACGAAGTTCTAATCCTCTTGCGATGATTCCAATTGCTGACTTTGGGGACAAAGGATTCTTGAGGTCATGAATAATTTCTGGAGCCTGAATATTTAAACCATTACTCTGTGGTGAGATTAAATAGCCTGCCTCAGTTACCGTAAGTGAAATTATCTTGGTGCTAACAAGGGAAATTTGCGCCAAAACTTCACTGACTCTATCTGGCCCACCAATTGCACCGGTATGAATGCCTGGGATATCAATAGCCTCTGAAGTTGGTGAAATAGTAACGATTGAATAAAGAAGATCCTGGTTGGTCATTGCCTCTGGAATTGCAGTACTGCGCAATGAGTAGCCAAAAATACCCCAGTCACCACCACTGTCTCTTACTGCACAAGCCGTGTAAAAAGCTAGATGTGCACGATGAAAATTACCTAAACCAATATGAACAATTCCAGTCCCGGGAGCAGATTGCACAATCAGTGAATTTTGAGGAACAGTTATTTTATTGAGTGGTGAAGAATTAGACGATGACGCAGATGCCATCGGCAAAGTATAGTGCGCATATGAGATCTTTCTTAATTACAGGAAAACTAACTGCTGAGTTAAGTGATCGTCCAATTCCAGAACCAGAAAATAATGAAGTACGAATTCGCGTGGCATATGTGGGTGTGTGTGGTTCAGATTTGCATTACTACTACGAAGGTGCAAATGGTGCCTTCGTGGTTAAAGAACCTCTAATTCCGGGCCACGAACTTTCAGGAACTATTGATAAAGATCCAAGTGGTGAATTTGCGGTGGGTGCTGGAGTAACTGTGCATCCTGCAACGTTCGGTACGCCTACTTCCAACATTGAAGATCAACCACACATCTGGCCAAATGGAAAATATCTAGGCAGCGCATCAACTATGCCTCATACACAAGGTGCTATGTCAGATTATTTAATTGTTCGAAAAGATATGGTGCGCTTACTTCCACAAAATCTTTTACTCAAGAATGCCGCACTTGCTGAACCATTAGCGGTGGCGCTGCACGCTATAAATAGTGCCGAAGGTGTGCACGGTAAGAAAGTGCTTGTTTCGGGCTCTGGACCAATCGGTCTTTTAGTTGCCGCGGCAGCAAAAATTAAAGGTGCAGCAGAAGTTGTTTGCACAGATGTACTAACCGGTCCGCTAGAGCGGGCATTAGCAATTGGCGCAACAAGGACTCTGCAAATTACCAAAGATGAGTTACCGGATAGTTATTTCGACTGCGTTTTTGA
>CAINRW010000075.1 GCA_903852815.1 uncultured Actinomycetes bacterium | reverse complement strand
GTCGTAACTTCTTCCGTGCATCTCTTACAAACCCTAATATCAATATCGTTGGAATCAACGATCTCACCCAAATGAAACTTTGGCCCACCTTCTAAAGTATGACTCAATCTTGGGTCGCTTGGGCTTAGAAGTTACTTACACTGATGATTCAATCACTGTGGGCGGAAAGACAATCAAAGTTTTCTCAGAGCGCGATCCAGCAAATCTTCCATGGGCTTCAGTTAAGGCTGATGTTGTTGTTGAATCAACTGGAATCTTCACAAAAGCTGCAGATGCTCAAAAGCACATTACTGCAGGTGCAAAGAAAGTAATCATCTCTGCGCCAGCAACTGATGAAGACATCACAATCGTGATGGGTGTTAACCACAATAATTATGATGGTTCAAAGCACAACATCATTTCAAATGCATCATGCACTACAAACTGTTTAGCGCCAATGGCTAAAGTCCTCAATGATAATTGGGGAATTGTTAAGGGCTTGATGACAACGATTCACGCATATACAAATGATCAGGTAATCCTAGATTTCCCACACAAGGATCTACGTCGCGCACGTGCTGCAGCAACAAACATGATTCCAACTTCAACAGGCGCGGCCAAAGCAATTTCACTCGTGCTTCCTGAACTTAAGGGAAAGCTTGATGGATATGCAATGCGCGTTCCAGTTCCAACTGGTTCAGCTACTGATTTAACTGTTGAACTTGCTAAAGAAGCAACTGCTGCCGAAATTAATGCAGCAATGAAGGCGGCATCCCTTGGTGAACTTAAGGGTTACCTTTCATACACCGAAGATCCAATCGTTTCTTCAGACATTGTTACTGACCCTTCATCATGTATTTTCGATTCAGGTCTAACAAAGGTAATTGGCAATCAAGTAAAGATCGTTGGTTGGTATGACAACGAATGGGGTTATTCAAACCGCCTAGTTGACTTGATCGCACACGTTGGCAAAACTCTCTAATGTCCCAACTTGCAACCCTTGATGTAGTTGGAAAGCGAGTCTTTCTGCGCTGTGATCTTAATGTCCCCATTAAAGAGGGTGTCATTAAAGATGACGGTCGCATCAAAGCCTCGCTTCCAACCATTGAACTGCTACTTGAAAAAGGTGCATCTCTCGTCATCGCCGCACATTTAGGGCGACCAAAGGGTGAAGCTAAACCGGAACTTTCTTTAGCGCCGGTTGCACAACGCTTAGGTGAATTACTGGGAAAAGAGATTATTTTCCTTGGTGAAGTCACCGGTTCAAAAGTTAGTGAAAGCGCAGAAAGCCTTGCTCCCGGTCAAATTTTGCTGCTTGAAAACATTCGCTTCAGTGCGCCAGAAACTAGTAAAGATGAATCCGAGCGCACCCAATTTGCGCAGCAGTTGGCTCAATTAGCCGATGTATATGTTGGCGACGGTTTTGGTGCGGTTCATAGAAAGCATGCATCTGTTTACGATCTTCCTAAACTTCTTCCACATGCAGCCGGTACATTAGTTGCAGCTGAGGTGGAAGTACTTAAGAAACTCACGCAAAACCCTGAACGTCCTTACGGCGTAGTTCTTGGCGGAGCCAAAGTCTCTGACAAGTTAGGGGTCATTGAAAACCTTTTGAGCAAAGTAGATGTTTTAGCAATCGGTGGCGGAATGGTATTTACTTTCCTGAAAGCACAGGGAAAAGAAATCGGAACATCGCTTGTAGAAGTTGAAATGCTTGATGTAGTGCGCGATTTGATTAAGAAAGCCGAAGCAAATGGCGTCAAGTTGGTATTGCCAACTGACATCGTTGTTGCCCCAGCCTTTTCAGCAGATGCAGCGCCTACTTTAGTTTCCGCTGATTCAATTCCAGCAGATCAAATGGGTCTAGATATTGGACCAGAGTCAGCAAAGGCTTTCGCAGTCGAGATTGAAAAATGCAAGACTGTTTTCTGGAATGGACCAATGGGCGTTTTTGAATTCGCCAATTTTTCAGCAGGAACAAAAGTTGTTGCGCAAGCTCTGACAAAGGTTTCTGGAATCTCTGTTGTCGGTGGCGGAGATTCAGCTGCGGCAGTTCGAGCACTTGGCTTCTCCGATTCAGAGTTTGGGTACATCTCAACTGGCGGCGGAGCATCACTTGAGTATTTAGAGGGCAAGGAACTTCCTGGCCTTGAAGCACTTGGCCTATAAGGAGAAATCAATAAATGCGTAAACCACTCATGGCTGGAAACTGGAAGATGAACCTAAATCATCTTGAAGCGATTGCAGTTGCACAAAAATTGGTTTACTCACTTGATGATAAGGATTACGACGCAGTTGATGTTGCGGTAATTCCACCGTTTACCGATATTCGTTCCATCCAAACTCTTATTGATGGTGATCGTCTTCGTTTGACTTACGGTGCCCAGGATTTATCTCCTGAAGCAAGTGGCGCATTTACCGGAGATATCGCCGGCTCAATGTTGCATAAGTTAGGTTGCACATTTGTATTAATCGGTCACTCTGAGCGCCGTGCGATTCACAATGAATCAGATGAGTTGGTTAACCGAAAGATTAAAGCAGCCCTTGCCAACGAATTAACTCCTATTTTTTGCGTGGGGGAAGAGCTATCAATTCGTGAATCAGGAACACATGTAAGTCATGTGATTCGCCAAGTTCGCGCTGGTCTCAACGATTTGACCAAACCTGAGTTGAAGAAAATCGTGATTGCCTACGAACCAGTCTGGGCCATCGGAACAGGCAAAGTTGCAACCCCTGAAGATGCCCAAGAAGTCTGTGCAGCAATCCGTGAAGAGGTCGAAAATATCGCTTCCCCAGAGATTGCAGCGGCTATGCGAATTCTCTACGGAGGCTCTGTGAAATCCTCAAATGTCGCAGAAATTATGAAAAAACCTGATGTAGATGGCGCGTTAATCGGGGGAGCCAGCCTTGACCCTGAGGAATTGGCCAAGATAGTTAAGTTCCACGCACAGCCAGAGTAAGGTTCGCCCTAGTTTTATAGGTATCCTTACCCTCTACACAACAAGGAGTTCGACAACGTGAAATTAGCTCTCTCAATCTTGCTGGTTATTACCAGCGTCCTGATGATCCTTTTGGTGCTCTTGCATAAAGGAAAAGGAAGCGGCCTTTCCGATTTATTTGGTGGAGGAATTTCAACTAACTACGGTGGTTCCTCTGTAGTTGAGCGCAACTTAGATCGCATAACAATTGTTGTTGGCGGTCTCTGGTTTGCATTCGTTGTAGCACTAAGCCTTGTTCTTAAATAATAGTTTTTTCACTCGCAGTTAGTATTTCGCGCTAAATCTTTAAGGAGCAATTCATGGCAAGTGCAATTCGTGGAAGCCGAGTCGGTGCTGGCCCAATGGGTGAGGCAGAACGCGGTGATTCGATTGCTCGCGCTTATGTTTCCTACTTTTGTGCAAATGGACATGAAGTTCGTCCATCCTTTGCCGTAGAAGAATCAGTAGAAATTCCAACGTTGTGGGACTGCCCAAAGTGCGGTTACCCAGCAGGGCGTGATCGCAATAATCCACCAAGTCCAGTTAAGAATGAGCCATATAAAACACATTTAGCGTATGTAAAAGAACGACGCACCGATGCTGAAGGTGAAAAAATTCTAGAAGATGCTCTTCGTAAACTGCGTGGAGAAGACGACGACTAAATTTTAGAGAGTGCTTCAAGAATTTGGTCAATACCCGCACTTCGATTTTTACAGTTGAATCGAATCAGCGGGTATTTTCTTGAAGCCAGCGCTTTCCCATCGCCTAAAGCTTGCGCCGCAACGAGGGTTTTAAAACCGAAATCTTGACCCGGAATTTCAATATCCGTTAAACAATCACCGGTAATTTGCAAGAAGCCACCATTTTGCTGGCCCCCTTTATGGAACTGACCCGTTGAGTGCAAAAAGCGCGGTCCCCAACCAAATGTGACCGGACGATTTGCCTTCCGTGAGAGCAGTTCGCGAATCTGCGAAATCCTCGCGTCATTGTTGCGATCTAGATAAGCCATCACTGCGATATATCCATCGCGGGGAACCGATTGAATAAAAATCTTTAATGCTTCGTCAAGTGAACTACCAAGACCAAAAATTTCAACATCGCCATCTGTCGAATCTGGAGTGAATTCCGGTAGTTGACCGCTCCATTCACTGAGCAAGGCCGATGTTTGTTCCTTCGCTTCAGTTACATTGGGTTGATTAAATGGATCGATTTTAAGAGCTGCTCCTATCAATGCAGTAACCCATTCCCAAATAATAAATTGTGAAGCCAAATCGGCTTCAACCACTAAGTCAGCTTCTCCTGCATAAGCAATCGAAAAGACATCCTCGCTTGTTGCATGTTTTTCGATAACAATCGGCAAGCGGCCAACTTGGTTCTTTCCAGTTGATTCAGCAATTAACTGTTCAACCCAATCGCTCAAACCTGGCATTGCCGAATCTTCATCTGTGAAAGAAATGTATTGACCCGCCACAAAGGAAAGCACGTAGGCAATATCAATAACTGCTTCAGGATTATCTAAAAATGAGCGCTTAGTTTCCGAGGCATTGTCTAGAAGAACAGAGGCATCGACATCTATCAAAGCTGCAGGCACGAGACCGAATGCACTCAAGACACTGAAACGCCCACCAACATGAGGATCTGCATTTATTACGCTAAATCCTGCCGCACGAGATTGCTTATCAAGTGGGGATTGGGGATCTGTGACGATAACAATGTGATCTTGTGGAGCAAGGCCTGCGCTCGTAAATGCAGACTCAAATAAAGCGCGTTGGGATGCTGTTTCAATAGTTGATCCCGATTTTGAACTTACAACTACAACAGTTGAAGTTAAATCACAATCTAGGGCATGTGCCACATATGCGGGGTCCGTTGAATCCAATACGAATAAATTCTTATTGAAAGATTGTGCAATGACTTCTGGACCTAGTGAAGAACCACCCATTCCGCACAAGATTACATTTTTCTTATCGCGGTGCTTAGCGCAAATTGCATCAAGAGAGAGGAGTAGATCTCTAGAGCTCTCTGGCAGATCAATCCAATTGAGACGGATAGCTGCTTCTGCTTGAGCTTCTGCGCCCCAAATGGTTGAGTCTTTAGACGCAAGCCGTTTATGAATGGCAAGAAGTTCTGCATATTTGGCATCGCCTCGATCTACTTTTGCGATTGCACTACCCGAAATTTTTATCATTGCTGTTGCGCCACCTTTACATTTTCTAGAAGTTCTTCCCAAGCTTGGGCAAATTTCTTTACCCCATCAATTTCAAGTTCAGTTGTAATCGCATCAAGTGAAATGCCGACAGACGAAAGTCCTTTTAAGGTTTCAACCGCTGCAGAATATTGATCAGTAATTGTGTCTCCACGAACCACACCATGATCCAGGAGAGCATCCAAAGTCGCTTGGGGCATTGTGTTGACAGTTTCGGGGGCGATGAGTTCAACTACATATCGAGTGTCATCGTAGTCAGGATTTTTAACGCCAGTCGATGCCCACAAGGGACGCTGCTTATTTGCTCCCCGCTCTTGCTGGGCTGACCATCTTGCTGACGCAAATTTCTCTTCGAAAAGTTGATATGCAAGATGAGCATTTGCGATCGCGGCCTTGCCTAATAAGGCATGTGCTTCCGCAGACGCGCTTTTCAAAAGCAAAGAATCTATGGCGCTGTCTATTCGACTAACGAAAAAGGATGCAACAGAATGAACATGTGTCGGATTTGTATTTTGTTCAACCCCTGACATGAATGCATCAATAACTGCGCCATAACGTTTAACTGAAAAAATCAAAGTGACGTTGACGCTAATTCCAGATGCTATAAGGGCAGTTATTGCTGGTAAGCCTTCAAGGGTTGCAGGAACTTTAATCATCACGTTTGGACGATCGATGATTTTCCATAATGTTTTGCCCGCTTCAATAGTAGCTTGCGTGTCATGGGCTAAACGGGGGTCAACTTCGATGCTGACTCGGCCATCTACACCTTTAGTTGCCGTATAAATATCTTTTAATAAATCGCAGGCTTTACGAACATCATCGGTGGTGAGTTTTTGAACAACCTCTTGCGGATCCAAATCTTTCATATGTGAAATATCTGCGGCATACTCGTTAGCACCGGTAATAGCAGAGTTGAAAATCGATGGGTTAGTTGTGACACCTACAACTGCGCAATTGGCTATCCGCGACGGTAGAGAATGGGCAGCGCTACCTTCAAGTTTGGCTCGCGATAAATCATCGAGCCAGATAGATGTACCTGCAGCGAAAACTTGGGATACGTCCAATTAGAGCGCCGCCTTAATTCTTGTCGTAATTGCATCAACGGAGAAGCCAAATTCGGCAAAAAGCCTTTTCGCATCGGCAGATGCTCCGTAATGTTCAAGAGAAATTGCGATTCCAGAGTCACCAATTAATTGATGCCAACCTTGCGCAATACCTACTTCGATACTTACTTTTACTTTGATTGATGGCGGTAGAACAGATTCCTTGTAACTTGATGATTGCTCACTAAACCATTCAAGGCAGGGAGCGCTCACAACGCGCACAGCAATTCCATCATTAGCTAAAGATTTTTGAACTTCTAAGGCCAAAGAAACTTCAGAACCCGTTGCAATTAAAACCGCTTGCGGATTTTGTGCATCTTTGAGGATATAGGCACCGTTGGTTGCTCCTGCTGCTGGGGAACATTCACTGCGGTCAAAAACTGGAAGATTTTGACGTGACAGCAATAATCCTGCAGCTTTTGCACGAATAAGAATTTTTCTCCAACACTCGGCTACTTCATTAGCATCGGCTGGGCGAATTACATCTAAACCGGGAATAGCGCGCAAAGCGGCAAAGTGCTCGATTGGTTGATGCGTAGGACCATCTTCTCCGACTCCGATGGAATCATGCGTCCAGATGAAAGTTGATGGAATATTCATCAATGCGGCTAAGCGAACTGCACCTCTCATGTAATCGCTAAACACAGCAAAAGTTCCACCGAATGATCTACTCAATCCATGGAGCGCAATTCCATTTAAAATTGATCCCATTGCATGTTCGCGGATTCCAAAGTGAATAATTCGCCCATATGGATCTGCATCTTTAATTGCACTCGTAGCAGGCAGAAATGAACGCCCACCGTCAATATTTGTATTATTTGATCCAGCTAAATCTGCCGAACCTCCCCAGAACTCCGGAAGTTTTTTGGCAATTGCATTTATTACCTGACCTGAAGCCGCACGAGTAGCAACATCTTTGCCTGGTAGAAATTCTGGGAACTCTGAATCCCACCCTTGAGGCAAAGACTTGCTTTGCAATCGTGAAAGCAACTCACTCTTATCTGGATTATTTTTTTCCCACTCAGTAAAGCGCGCTTGCCAAAGTGAACGAGAATCCTTTGCGCGCACCTTAACAAGTCGGGCGTGATCTAAAACTTCAGTTGGCATTGCGAATTTTTCCTCTGGATTTAATCCTAGTAAAACCTTTGTCGCAGCAATCTCTTCATCGCCTAAAGCTGACCCGTGTGATCCCGCAGTTCCTTGAGCTTTAGGTGCTGGCCAGGCGATAACGGACTTCATGCGAATAAGTGATGGCTTAGTACTCTCTTTTTTTGCTGCAAGCATTGCTGCATCTAAAGCCGCGAGATCAACATTTCCATCGTCAAGTGCAGCAACTTCAATAACATGCCAGCCATATGCTCGATATCTAGCCGAGACATCTTCAGTAAATGCATTATGTGTATCGCCTTCAATTGAAATGCGGTTGTCATCATAAATAATATTGAGCACGCCTAATTCTTGAGTGCCTGCCAAGGAGGAGGCTTCAGCACTTACGCCCTCTTGAAGATCACCATCTGAGCAGATAACCCAGATATTGTGATCAAAGATTGAAGCGCCTGGGGCAGCAGATGGATCTAGGAGTCCTCGTTCATAACGCGCCGCCATCGCCATGCCAACTGCGGTTGCGACACCTTGACCCAATGGGCCGGTTGTCATCTCAACACCTACGGTATGGCCGTATTCAGGATGACCTGGGGTAAGTGACCCCCACGTTCTAAACTCCTGAAGATCTTTAAGTTCAAGACCATAACCACTTAAGAAAAGTTGAATATAGAGAGTCAGAGAAGAATGTCCGCAGGAGAGAATAAATCTATCTCTGCCTAACCAATGTGCATCAGATGGATCATGGACTAAGTGTCGCTGAAAAAGTGCGTAAGCAACTGGCGCTAATGACATGGCTGTTCCTGGGTGCCCGTTACCAACTTTTTGAACGGCATCAGCTGCAAGTGCACGTGCGTAAGCAACGGCGCGATCGTCTAGTACAGACCAGTCTTTCATTGAGCTCATCGAGTTATTTCCTTTGCTTGTCGTGAAACAGATAACCAAACTTGCCACGCTGCAATCCACACAATTGAAGATCCCAAGAGATGTGTTGCAACTAATAATTCTGGAACACCTTGGAGATATTGAATATAACCAATCAATCCTTGGGCAAGTGATAACACAAGGAAAAATAATAATCTTTGCTTAGTTAATTGCGAAGTTGAGGCATTGAAATAGAAAGCGATAGTAAAAAAAATGAGAATCACGACTGCACTTCCATGCAATAGTGCAGCATCTTGAATTCGAATGTGTAGTCGTGGAGCTTTAATGTCTCCTGCATGTGGTCCAGAACCAGTTACTACGGTTCCCAAAATTACGACAAGTGCCGACCACATAATGTGTACGCGTGAATAGTTTTTTTGCTGTAGCGATGGAAATTTCTTTTCACTTTTTTGGTGTCGCTGGGAATACAGCGAAGTTGCGCCAGCAATTAATATGATGGAGAGCAGGTAATGGCTTGCAACAGATATTGGATTGAGATTTGTCAGAACTGTGATTCCACCCAACACGCCTTGACCAAAAATTCCTAAAAATTGCCCGAGAGCTAAAAATCGAAGATCTTTTCTCCCCGATTTAATGACCGCAACAAGGGTGGCAATTGCAACGATTACTAAAACAAAAGTTAATAGGCGGTTTCCAAATTCAATCCATGAATGAACTGTGCCCTCGGCCTGATTCTTTATCGGTACATACGATCCTGGCGTGCACTCTGGCCAGGTTGGGCAGCCCAGCCCTGAACCAGTCAGGCGTACCGCACCACCCGTCACAACAAGTGCCGCCTGTGCGATGAGCAAGGCCAGCGATAGGGGAGAAAGGGCTCGAATTGCGCGTGGGTGTGCCATGTCGTAACCCTATGGCCGATGAGCGTGCCCGCGGGCCGAGTGGCTGATTGTGTCGAATTACGACACAATACTGTTGTGAAAATGACCGGCAGTGCAAGCGTGATTTCAGGGGATGACTCCAGGACGCGCGATCTTGTTGCCCGCTCAATTCTTGAAAATGGCCCATCCAGTGCTGCTGTTCTGGGCCAGAGGTTAGGCCTGAGCGCTGCGGGTATTAGGCGCCATTTAGACCTCTTAGTCGCCGACGGCATTCTTGAGGCAAGAGAGCCACATTCAGCCTTAGTTCGGGGGCGTGGAAGACCTTCCAAGGTCTTTGTAATGAGCGATAAGGGTCGCGAACAGTTCGAACATTCCTATGATGATTTAGCCGTTGCTGCACTTAAGTTTATGTCTGCACAATCGGGTGAACATATGGTTGCCGACTTTGCACGTTCGCGCGCTGAGGATATTGAACGCAAGGCAACTATCGCCCTTGCGAATAAAGATGATAAATCTGGCGCGATTGCAGATTTCTTAAGCGAACAAGGTTACGCCGCAAATATTCGTCAACGTGCGATGGGTGAAGAGCTATGCCAGCATCACTGCCCAATCGCTCACGTTGCCTCAGAATTTCCTCAGTTATGTGAGGCAGAGACAGAGGCATTGGCACGACTTCTCGGAACTCACGTTCAGCGCCTTGCAACAATCGCACATGGAGATGGTGTGTGCACAACTTTTATTCCAACAAAAGCAGCGAAAACTAAGCGAAAGGTACGTGCATGACGATTGCGCATCCAGAACTCGAAGGAATCGGAAACTACGAATACGGTTGGTCTGATAAAAGCGATGTCGGAACAAATGCTAAGCGCGGCCTTAACGAGGACGTTGTTCGTGATATCTCCTCTAAGAAATCCGAACCACAATGGATGTTAGATCTGCGCTTAAAGGGTCTTTCACTATTTGAAAAGAAGCCAATGCCTAATTGGGGTTCAGATTTATCTGGAATCTTTTTCGACACAATTAAATACTTCGTCCGTTCAACTGAGAAGCAAGCTGCGACTTGGGATGATCTGCCAGAAGAAATTAAGAATACGTATGATCGACTAGGTATTCCAGAAGCTGAAAAGCAGCGCTTAGTTTCAGGTGTTGCTGCGCAATATGAGTCAGAGGTTGTGTACCACTCGATTCGTGAAGATTTAGAAAAGCAAGGCGTAATCTTTCTTGATACCGACAGTGGATTAAAGCAACACCCTGAACTTTTCAAAGAGTATTTTGGTTCAGTAATTCCAGTTGGCGATAATAAGTTTGCCGCACTTAATACATCAGTGTGGTCAGGTGGATCATTTATTTATGTACCTAAAGGCGTCCATGTTGACATTCCATTGCAAGCATATTTCCGTATCAACACCGAAAATATGGGTCAATTTGAACGCACATTGATTATTGCTGATGAAGATTCATATATTCACTATGTAGAGGGGTGCACAGCGCCAATTTATAAATCAGATTCATTGCACTCCGCAGTAGTAGAAATTATTGTTAAAAAAGGTGCACGAGTTCGTTACACAACTATTCAAAATTGGTCTAACAACGTCTATAACTTAGTTACTAAGCGCGCAACATGTGCAGAAGGCGCAACTATGGAATGGGTGGATGGAAATATTGGCTCAAAAGTTACGATGAAATATCCTGCAATCTTTCTGATGGGACCACATGCAAAGGGTGAGACTTTGTCGTTGGCTTTTGCTGGCGAAGGACAACACCAAGATTCAGGTGCAAAGATGGTGCACGCAGCTCCATACACTTCATCATCTGTGATTTCTAAATCAGTTGCTCGAAATGGTGGACGAACTTCTTACCGTGGTTTAGTTCAAGTTCAAGAAGGCGCCCATCATTCAAAAAGCACAGTTAAGTGCGATGCACTTTTAGTTGACACCATTTCTCGTTCAGATACTTATCCATATGTTGATATCCGCGAAGATGATGTCTCTATGGGTCACGAAGCAACCGTGTCAAAGATTTCAGATGATCAACTCTTCTATCTGATGTCACGTGGAGTAACTGAAGACGAAGCCATGGCCATGATAGTTCGAGGCTTCATCGAACCAATCGCCCGCGAACTTCCAATGGAATACGCACTAGAGCTCAATCGTCTCATTGAACTTCAAATGGAAGGTGCAGTTGGTTAATGTCAGTTTTAACTACAAATTATTTAACGCCAACAGGTCGTGAAGAAGCGTGGCGCTTTACTCCATTAAAGCGCTTGCGTGGCCTGCATGATGGAAGTGCACGTGTTGAAGCACGAAACTCTCTGGTAATCAAGGGTCAACTACCAGCCGGCGTTAGTTTTGGTCGAGAAAATCTTGATGCGCTAGCTGCCAGTGATGATGTAATCATCGAGCGAGTGCGAGGTGAAAATCGCGATGTTGCCCACCTTTCAATTGCAGCTGATGTCGAACTAAGTGACGCTGTTTTTCTGACACGTAATGGCGGTTCTTTAGATTCTGCAGAACTGTCCCGCGTTCGAATTACTTTAGGTGCACATGCGAAAGCAACGGTTGTATTCGAAAATATCGGAGAAACGTTATTAGCCGAAGATCTAGAGATATTTCTAGCACCAGGCTCGTCATTAAATTTTGTATCGCTTCAGGAATTTGATGCTAAAAGTGTATATACAGCTCGCCATCATGCAGTTGTTGATAAAGATGCAACATTTAAATCAATCAATGTCACCGTTGGCGGAGATGTAGTCAGAATTTTGCCGACTGTTGAATTTATTGCACCAGGTGCATCGGCTGAGCTACTAGGTGTGTACTTTGCAACTGCTGGTCAGTTTTTTGAACACCGCATGCATGTAGATCACGCCGTGCCACATGCAAAATCTCGAGTTAATTACAAAGGCGCACTTGCAGGCCAAGATGCTCACACAGTATGGATTGGCGATGTTCTCATTAGAGCAGTTGCAGAAGGAACAGACACTTACGAACTCAATAGAAATTTGCTTTTAAGTAATGGCGCACGTGCCGATTCAGTTCCAAACCTAGAAATTGAAACTGGTGAAATTGTCGGTGCTGGACATGCAAGCACAACAGGTCGCTTTGATGATGAGCAGTTGTTCTATCTCATGTCGCGTGGTATCTCATTAGAAAACGCCCGCCGCCTAGTAGTTCGCGGTTTCTTCAGCGAAATTATTAATGAGATCGGAAATGAAGAAGTTCAAGAGCGTTTAATGTCTCGCATCGATGGCGAACTTGAAAAAGCAGGTGCGTAATGGCTGATTTCGAATTAGATAAATTAACGCAAAGCAGCCCAGTTAAAATCGAAAAAGATGGAAAGAGTATTTGTGTAACCCGTATTGGCGATGAAGTTTTTGCAATTGCAGATACATGTTCGCATTCCGATGCATCTCTTTCAGAGGGCGAAATCTCAGATTACAAAATTGAATGCTGGCTGCATGGGGCTGAGTTTGATTTACGCACGGGAGCGGCGCTAACGCTTCCAGCAACTCAATCAGTTGAAGTTTATGCAGTGACGATTGACGGAAATTCCGTCACGGTTGAGATTTAGTACACGAGTAGAGAAGAGAGAAAATGAGCGTTCTAGAAATCCGTGGCCTTCAAGTATCAGTAGATACTGAAAACGGCGCAGTCGATATTCTTAAGGGTGTCGATCTGACCATTAAGTCCGGTGAAACACATGCAATCATGGGACCTAACGGTTCAGGAAAATCAACTCTTGCTTACTCAATCGCAGGACATCCTAAGTACACAATTAAAGGTGGATCCGTAACCCTTGATGGTGCAGATGTTCTTGAAATGACGGTCGATGAACGCGCAAAGGCAGGATTATTCCTAGCTATGCAATACCCAGTTGAAGTTCCTGGAGTTTCTGTATCGAATTTCTTGCGCACAGCTGCAACTGCCCTGCGTGGTGAAGCACCGAAACTTCGCACATGGGCCGCCGAAGTAAAAGAAGCGATGGAAGCGCTCAACATGGATCCATCATTTGCAACTCGAAACGTTAACGAGGGATTTTCCGGTGGCGAGAAAAAGCGTCACGAAATCATGCAACTTGAATTACTCAAACCGAAAATGGCAATTCTCGATGAAACAGATTCTGGTCTAGATGTCGATGCACTTCGAATTGTTTCAGAGGGCGTAAATCGCGCTAAAGCAAATAATGATCTAGGTGTTCTCCTCATTACGCACTACACACGCATCTTGAAATACATTAAGCCAGATTTTGTTCATGTTTTTGCAAACGGACACATCGTTGAAGAAGGTGGACCAGATTTGGCCGATAAGTTAGAGGCCAATGGTTATGCAGATTATGTGAGCAAGTAGGACACATGCCTTTTTCTGTTGCGGATATACGTAAAGATTTTCCAATCTTTGAACGTACTATCCGCGACGGTAAAAGACTTGTTTATCTCGATAGCGGGGCAACATCGCAAAAACCATGGACAGTAATTAACGCTGAAAGTGATTTTTATAGCAAGCACAATGCCGCCGTACATCGTGGTGCGCATCAGCTCGCAGAAGAGGCAACCGATGCATATGAAGGCGCTAGAGCTAAAGTTGCAACCTTTATCGGCGCGCAAGTCGACGAAGTAATTTTTACCAAGAGTGCCACCGAATCTCTCAATCTCGTTGCATATGCCATGGGAAATGCCCACCAAGGTAATCGATTCGCACTGACTTCAGCCGATGAAATTGTGGTTAGCGAAATGGAACATCACGCCAATTTAGTTCCTTGGCAAGAGTTGGCTAAGCGAACTGGTGCAAAACTTTCCTGGTTCACAGTTACAGAAGAGGGAAGACTCGATCTTTCCGGGGTTAATGAGGTGATCACTGAAAGAACAAAAGTTGTTGCTATAACCCATCAATCAAATGTTCTTGGAACTATTAATCCACTCGATGCAATCACTAAACGTGCGCATGAAGTGGGTGCAGTTGTAGTTCTTGATGCATGTCAATCAGTTCCGCACATGCCGGTCGATGTTTCGGAATTGAATGTAGATTTCTTAGCTTTTTCGGGTCATAAGGCCGTCGGGCCTACAGGTGTAGGAATTCTTTGGGGGAGAAGCGAACTTCTTGCGCAGTTGCCCCCATTTTTAACTGGCGGTTCCATGGTTTCAAGTGTGACGATGACTGATGCCACGTGGGCACCAGCACCTCAGAAGTTTGAAGCGGGCGTACCCAACATGGCACAGGCAGTTGGTTTGGGTGCGGCGTGTGATTATTTATCTACAGTTGGAATGCAAAATATTCGCAATCATGAAATTTCACTTACGGACTACGCCCTAGACAAATTGAGCGCAATCTCTGGAATTAAGATTATTGGACCAACAACCAACGTCTCACGTGGTTCTACGATTTCTTTTACCTTGAAAGAAATTCACCCCCATGATTTGGGGCAGTATCTTGATAGTCAAGGAATTGCCGTTCGCACAGGGCATCACTGTGCTTGGCCATTAGCAAAGAGTATGAAGGTTCAGTCCACGACCCGAGCCTCATTTTATTTGTATAACGATGAACGTGATGTTGATGCGTTATTTGAAGCAGTTGTAAATGCGCAAAAGTATTTTGGGAGATTTTGATGGAGTTAGATTCCCTTTATCAAGAAGTGATTTTGGATCATTACAAGCACCCACAAAACAAGGGTCTCACTTCAGAGTTTTCTGCCCAAGTGCATCATGTCAATACTAGTTGTGGTGATGAAATCACTTTGAATGTGACTATTAAAGATAGAAAAATCTCTGGAATCTCCTGGGATGGTCAAGGCTGCTCAATTTCACAGGCCAGCGTTTCAATTCTGAGCGAATTATTAATGGATAAGACGCTTGAAGAAGCTGAGGTAATCACTCAATCATTTTCAAATCTCATGGCCAGCAAGGGTACGTCTGCCGGAGATCCCGAAGTGCTCGAAGATGCTGTTGCTTTTGCCGGTGTTTCAAAGTTTCCAAGTCGAGTAAAGTGCGCTTTGCTTGGTTGGATGGCCTTTAAAGATGCAGCAGTTCAGTCACAAGGAGAGATGAAATGACAACGAGTGTTGATGATGTAACAGAGGCAATGAAAGATGTTGTCGATCCAGAACTCGGCATTAATGTCGTCGACTTAGGATTGATTTATGACGTGATGGTCGATGAAGCAAATATTGCGATTCTTAATATGACTCTCACTTCAGCGGCTTGCCCACTTCAGGATGTTATTGAAGATCAAACTCGAGCAGCTTTGGCGGGAATGACAACTGACGTAAAAATCAATTGGGTATGGATGCCACCTTGGGGCCCAGATAAAATTACCGATGATGGTCGCGATCAATTGCGGGCGCTGGGTTTCACTGTATAAGCCTTAGTTCATTAAGGTAGTCACATGTCGATACATATGGCTTGGATGACCCATCGCTCTATGACCGCAGATCCATCGGTTAAGAGTCAAAAACTTAGAGCAGGTACCGTAAGACGAATTTTCTCTTTTGCTAAGCCATATCAAACCAGCATAATTATTTTTCTAATCACTGTGGTGATAGATGCCGTTCTAGTGATTGCAACTCCTTTATTACTCCGCCAATTAATTGACAAAGGTGTAATTCCCAAAGATGGTGCCCTTGTTACAAAACTTGCAATTTTAGTCGGTCTCTTGGCTATAGCCGATGCGGGCATGAGTATGTTGGGTCGCTTTTACTCTTCGCGAATCGGCGAAGGTTTAATTTATGACTTGCGATCTCTTGTTTTTGCCCATGTGCAAAAGCAATCAATTGCTTTTTTCACACGTACTCAAACTGGTGCTTTAATTTCTAGAATTAATTCAGATGTCATTGGTGCTCAACAGGCTTTCACTGCCACACTCTCAGGAGTAGTAAGCAATGTCGTAAGTCTGTTATTAGTTGGAATCACAATGTTGGTTCTTTCCTGGCAGATAACTATTTTCTCGCTTCTGTTGCTTCCGCTCTTCTTAATTCCCACTAAATGGGTGGGTCGGCGCCTTCAAGAACTAACCCGTGATTCATTTAATACGAATGCAGAAATGTCGAGCACGATGACTGAGCGCTTTAACGTTTCTGGCGCAATGCTTGTTGCGCTCTACGGTGAACCAGCACGCGAACGTGAGTACTTCCGATCTCGAGCAAGAAAAGTTGCTGATATCGGAATCAAAATGGCAATGCTCAACCGATTATTCTTTATCGCTTTAACTAGTGTGGCCGCAGTTGCTACAGCTTTTGCTTACGGGATCGGTGGTCACTTAGCAATAAGTGGAGGAGTAACTGTCGGTACGTTACTTGCTATTACGGCCTTACTTGCGCGGCTTTACGGACCATTGACCGCGCTTTCAAATGTCCGAATTGATGTCATGACTTCATTAGTCTCTTTCGAACGTGTTTTTGAAGTATTGGATTTAGAGCCGATGGTTGCAAATCGCCCCAATGCAATTAATTGCGAAATCAAAAATCCTCGCATTGACTTCAAGAACGTATCATTTTCATATCCTCGAGCTGAGGAAATTTCACTTGCCTCTTTAGAATCTGCAGCTAAGCCTGAAACTGTTCAAAGCGGTGAAGTTTTGAAGCAACTGTCATTCACTTGTGCGCCAGGAACTTTGACCGCACTTGTCGGTCCATCCGGTGCTGGAAAAACAACAATCAGTTCACTTTTACCCAGACTCTACGATGTCACTGAGGGATCAATTGAAATTGATGGACATGACATTAGAGATTTAACTCTTGAGTCACTAAGAAATTCAATTGGTGTTGTTATGCAAGATGCACATCTTTTCCACGAGTCAATTGCAGAAAATCTACGTTATGCAAAAAATGATGCTACCGAAAAAGAGATGCAGGCAGCATGTGAGTCAGCACAAATTTGGCAACTGGTTCAATCACTTCCAAATGGCCTAGACACAATGGTGGGAGAGCGGGGGCATAGACTTTCCGGCGGCGAAAAGCAGAGGTTAGCTATTGCACGTTTGCTGCTCAAATCTCCAGCGGTGGTCATTCTCGATGAAGCGACCGCACATTTAGATTCTGAAAATGAAGCTCTGGTTCAAGCCGCTCTGCAAAGCGCACTCAAGGGACGAACAAGTATTGTTATTGCACATCGACTCAGCACGGTGCGAGATGCCGATCAAATTCTCGTTCTTGAAAAAGGTCAGATTGTTGAACGTGGAACCCACGATGACTTAGTTGCTAAAGGCGGTCTCTATGCCGATCTTTACAATCGACAGGATTTAACGGGCTCTACGAATTAGCAATCTGCCATAAATTACCAGGCCAGCAAAAAATAGCCACTGCAATGCATATGCCATGTGTGGTCCATCGCTTAACTCAGGGAGCTGGGCTGCAACGTCGGGTGTTAGAGATTTTTCGGATCCTTCTAACAGATCTAAGTAGTAATTTTCAGTGTTGACTTGCGATTGCGCATTTAATTTTGAAACCAGGCCCTTGCCATTGCTAGGCATAGCAAAGAATGAACCTCGTGGAAGTGAAGAATCTAATCGCAGTCGACCGATGATTGTTACTGGAGTTGTCGGTAGCGCACGAACTTTGGGGGGAGTATTTGCAGTTGCCCCGGCTTTAACCCAACCACCATCAACCCAAAACTTCTCCCCAGAGTTGGCGGTAAATAAAGTCAGAACTTCGTAGCCATAGGTACCTTCGGAGTAGCGATTTCTTAATAAAATTTGTTGACCCGGATCAAAAGTTCCAGTTGTAGAAACACTCTGCCATTCAAAGTTTTTTGGGGATTGCTTGACCAGTTCTAGGGACTTAACTGGTAGTGAAATATGCTCAACAATCATTGCATTTCGCGCATGGCGATTGATTCCACGGTTGTATTGCCAATGTGCTGCGATAAGACATAAAACAATAAGTGCAAGAGCGACAAGACTTTTGAATAATGAAAAAGCTTCGCGTTCTTTATTCATAGTTAATCAAGGGCAAGCGGTTTTTCTTCGATGATTTGATTATCGCGAGTAATGGTTTCCCGACCTGCATTTGCGATGACAACAGCAAAATATGGCAGCCCAGCGGCTCCTGCCAAAGCTATCCAGCGATAAGGACTTGGTAGAAGCACGGTCAAAATAAAGCAGCCGGTACGAATCATCATTGAGATGAAGTAGCGTTTTTGTCGACCAGCTTGATCGCGAGTGAGCGCTAAAGGCGCATTTGTAATATCAAATACTTCTTTTTCTTTAGGCATAGACCAAGCGTAGTGGGCGGCTCACAACCGCGCTTCTTTTGAATACTTTGCGGTAACCAGTAAGTTTTGAGCATGAGTTCTTTGGCCTTAGTGACTGGCGGCAATCGCGGAATCGGTTTAGCTATTGCGCAATCCCTTAAAAATTCAGGTTTCGACGTAGTTGTTACACACCGCAGCGGCCTGGCACCGGAGGGCTTTAAATCCGTCATTATGGATGTTACAAACACGCAGAGCGTGGACCGTGCCTTTGATGAGATCGAAAAAGAGTGGGGATTAGTTGAAATTGTGGTCGCCAATGCTGGCATCACTAAAGATGGTTTAGTAATGCGAATGAGTGATGAAGATTTTGCGTCAGTAATTGATGCAAATCTGACCGGAGCATTTCGCGTGGCTCGCAGGGCGACTAAGGGATTATTAAAACTCAAAAAGGGTCGACTTATTTTTGTTGGTTCGGTTGTGGGCGCACTGGGATCTGCCGGTCAAGTGAATTACTCGTCCTCAAAATCTGGTTTGGTTGGAATGGCCCGCTCCTTTGCCCGTGAATTAGGAAGTCGTGGAATTACCGCAAATGTCATTGCTCCAGGTTTTGTAGAAACCGATATGACTTCAACGCTGGATGAAAAAAGACGTAATGAGATTGCTGGCTCCGTGCCTTTAGGTAGATTTTCTTCACCTGAAGAAATCGCCGATGTCGTAACTTTTATCGCTTCACCACAAGCAAGCTATATTTCTGGAGCACTGATTCCAGTTGATGGCGGATTAGGAATGGGTCACTAAATGGGTTTACTCGACGGAAAAAAGATTCTGGTTACTGGAGTATTAACAGATGGCTCCATTGCATTTCACATCGCACGACTAGCCCAAGAGCAAGGTGCACAGGTTGTGCTCTCCTCATATGGCCGAGTCATGTCTCTGACAACTCGCATCAGTGCACGCTTGCCAATGCCAGCGCCAATCATTGAACTCGATGTCACAAGTGCCGAAGATCTTCAAGCATTGGAATCACGAGTACGTGAACATTTTCCTGATGGCTTAGATGGCGTTGTCCATTCAATCGGCTTTGCCCCTGAAGCTGCCCTTGGCGGTAACTTTCTCAACACTTCATGGGAAGACGTTGCTACGGCAATGCAGGTTTCTGCCTACTCATTAAAAGCGCTCACAATGGCTGCTCGTCCCTTATTTAACGGCTCAGGTTCAGTAGTTGGCCTAGATTTCGATGCAACCGTAGCTTGGCCAAAATATGACTGGATGGGAGTGGCAAAAGCCGCTTTAGAAGCCACCTCGCGCTACCTTGCCCGCGATTTGGGAGCTGAGAATATTCGTATCAATCTCGTTGCCGCCGGTCCGATTAAAACTATGGCAGCAAAATCCATCCCTGGTTTTCAAGAGTTTGAAAACGTCTGGAATGAGCGGGCACCTCTTGCGTGGGATGTAAATGATCCCGTTCCAGCTGCGCAGGCCGCGGTTGCTCTGCTCTCTGACTGGTTTCCTAAGACCACCGCTGAAATCATCCATGTTGATGGCGGCGTACACGCCATGGGTGCTTAAACCCCAATTTCACCTTTCGCCTCTGAGCAGGTAATCTTTGCCCCAGACCAGTGGCCTAACAGTTACTGCAAGAGGAGTTACCGCTCCCACCTTCTTCGCCACTAGTGCGAGCTGGTTAGTCGGATAAGAGATTTACTTCTCTTGGCCTTTGCGGTTTTCTTGTGCAGCGCTGTTATACCTAAGCGTTATTTAAACCGAAGGAGCACAAATCACAACTGACCCGCGCATTAATGATCGTATTCGCACACCTGAAATTCGTTTGATCGGTTACACCGGCGAACAAGTCGGGGTCGTTGATATCGATACCGCGCTCAAGATGGCAGATGAAGTTGGTCTCGACCTAGTCGAAATTGCACCAGATGCCAATCCTCCCGTTTGCAAAATTATGGACTTCGGAAAATACAAGTACGAAGTTGCACAAAAAGCTCGGGAAGCGCGACAGAACCAGACCCATATTGTGGTGAAGGAAGTGCGTTTAACACCAAAAATCGAAACTCACGATTACGAGACAAAACGTAATCAAGTTGAGAAATTTCTCAAGGGTGGCGACAAGGTGAAGGTAACGATGAAGTTCCGAGGACGTGAACAAACGCGACCTGAGATGGGCTACAAACTATTGCAACGACTTGCAGAAGATGTTGCAGAGTTTGCATTTGTTGAATTCGCTCCCAAACAAGAGGGACGAAATATGACAATGGTATTAGGACCAACAAAGAAGAAGACTGAAGCAGTAGCTGAAGCAAAAGCAGCGCGCAAGGCAAAGGCCGAAGCAGCCGCAGAGACAACGGATGGAGCGTAAGAAATGCCAAAGATGAAGACACATAGTGGTGCGAAGAAGACTTTCCGCATCACAGGTACTGGAAAGGTTATGCACGAGCGTGCTGGCAAGCGCCACTTACT
>CAINRW010000074.1 GCA_903852815.1 uncultured Actinomycetes bacterium | reverse complement strand
GTTGTAAAGGCAATTCAAGCCCAAGCCGAAGTTCTTACAACAATTGCTCCGCAGCACGCAAATGATGCACGTAACGAAGCCGCACAACGCATCGTTGAATTAGCTGGGGATAATTTTGCGAAAGTCTTCTTTACTAATGGTGGCGCAGATGCAATTGAAAATGCGATTCGCATGGCTCGACTTCATACCCACAAACATAAGGTCCTTTCAACATATCGCTCGTACCACGGCAATACCGGGGCTGCAATTAATGCAACTGGTGATCCACGCCGCTTCCCTAATGAGTTTGCTTTCGGACATGTGCATTTCTTTGGGCCATATCTTTATCGCACCGCTTTCTGGGCGCAGAGCGAAGAAGAAGAATGCAAGCGCGCACTTGAGCATCTCGAACAAACAATTATTTTCGAAGGCCCTAACACAATCGCTGCAATTCTCATCGAGTCGATTCCAGGAACTGCTGGAGTACTTGTTCCTCCCGCTGGTTATCTAGAAGGAATTCGCGCACTGTGCGATAAGTACAAAATTCTTTGGATCGCCGACGAAGTGATGTCTGGCTTTGGTCGAACTGGAAAATGGTTTGCTTATCAGAGTTCACAAGCAATTCCTGATCTGATTACTTTTGCAAAAGGCGTTACTTCAGGTTACGTACAACTTGGTGGAGTCGTAATTAGCGACACTGTTGCCAAGACATTTGATGAAAAAGTATTTCCTGGTGGCCTCACATATATGGGTCATCCGTTGGCATGTGCAACGGCAGTTGCAACTATCGATGTCATGAAGGAAGAGAAAATGCTTGAAAATGCGGCCATGATTGGTGAAACAATTTTGGGTCCAGGGTTAATTGAATTAGCTAAGAAACATAAAGTCATTGGCGATATTCGTGGTGCAGGTGTTTTCTGGGGTGTCGATTTAGTTACTGATCGCGCAACTCATGAACCGCTTGCTGCTTATGGTGGATCTAGCCCAGCCATGAATGAATTAGTTGCCGAATGTAAGAAAAACGGTTTAATGCCATTTAATAACTTTAATCGCATTCACTTGTGCCCTCCATGCAATATCTCCGTCGAAGATGCCACATTAGGCCTTGAAATGTTGGATGCAGCCCTTGGTGAAATCGGTAAGTACTACACAGGCGCTTAATTCATCAGTTTTTGTAGGGAGTTATCAGTTGAGTTCAATTGTTTTATGGGTGTCAGATATGGATAGACAGTCACGTTTTTATGCGGAGTTATTTAATGTCGCCAATGTCGAAACTAGAAATGGTTTTGCCCAAGTAGGCGATGGCGCGAACTCAGTTTTACTTCATCAACTTCCCCTTGAATACCGGGCGCAGACACCGTTAAACGAAGCTCTGACTGCGCAAACTGAGGTTGCAATAAAACCTATTTTTAGAGTCTCGAGCATTCAAGAAACAACTGAGCGGATCCAACATTCATTTGCGAAAATTTCGGGTGAAGTTTTAAACCATGGAGAATTCAATTACTTAGATGTTATTGATCCTGAAGGAAACGTCATCCAAATTTGTGAACAGGTACATTGATTAAACGTTGAAACGAAATTCAACAACATCCCCATCGGCCATCACATAATCCTTGCCTTCCATGCGCACTTTTCCTTTAGCGCGCGCTTCGGCAACTGATCCAGCTTCCATCAAATCATCGAAAGAGACAATTTCAGCTTTGATGAAACCTTTTTGGAAGTCGGTATGGATAACGCCAGCAGCAACTGGTGCGGTGTCACCTTTGTGAATCGTCCATGCACGAACTTCTTTAGGTCCAGCAGTTAAATATGTTTGAAGGCCAAGGGTTCTAAAACCAACATGTGCAAGGGTTGCCAACCCTGGTTCTTCTAAACCAATTGATTGCAAGAGTTCGAGGGCATCTTCATCACTTAGTTCTGCAAGTTCTGCTTCAGTCTTTG
Source organism: uncultured Actinomycetes bacterium (assembly GCA_903852815.1). Taxonomy (GTDB): domain Bacteria; phylum Actinomycetota; class Actinomycetes; order Nanopelagicales; family Nanopelagicaceae; genus Planktophila. The sequence continues at coordinate 12,609 of CAINRW010000074.1, read as the reverse complement.
CATCAAGGAAAATCGCTTCGGCAGGTGAAACCAATTCTTGAAGTTTCTTGCGAAGCTCACCATCGTTTAATTCTGCTGCATCAACATTAAAAACATAGAGAAATGGTTTTGCCGTTAATAAATGTAGTTCGGCCAAATCTTCACGACTAATTGAGCTTTGCGACAGTGGGCGGCCAGATTGCAACCATTCATTGGCAGCTTTTGCCGCTTCAAGTGCTGGTGCTTTCTCTTTTGCAATTCGAACTTCTTTTTCAAGTCGTGGAATAGCTTTTTCAATTGTTTGTAAATCTGCGAGCGCTAACTCAGTATTAATAGTTTCGATATCACTTGCTGGATCAATGCGACCATCGACGTGAACAACATCGCCATCGTTAAAGACGCGGATAACTTGGCAAATTGCATCGGTTTCGCGGATGTTAGCTAGAAACTTATTTCCAAGGCCCGCACCTTCAGATGCACCTTTTACGATTCCAGCGATATCAACAAAAGACAGGGCTGCTGGCAGAAGTTTTTGGGAGCCATAAATCGTGGCTAACTTTGCCAAGCGATCATCGGGGACGCCGACAACGCCCACATTTGGTTCAATGGTGGCAAAGGGGTAATTAGCGGCAAGAACGTTGTTTTTGGTCAATGCATTAAAAAGGGTGGACTTTCCCACATTTGGCAGACCGACGATTCCAATTGACAGGCTCATAGTGGGTAGAGCCTACGCGGGATTGTCAGCCCAAACTGCCACGATAGGCCCATGCCCGCATACGTTGTAACGCTCCTCATAGGTCTGGCCGCCGGTGGAGCAATTGGTTACCTTCTGGCCCGCCTGAAATCCACATCCTCCGTCGCCGATCGCGCACTGCTTGAGGATTACAAATCACAGCTGGAGGCCGAGCGCAGTAAAACGGAATCAGCGGTGAAGTTAAATGCCGAGTTAGTAGCCATGAAGGAATCAGTTGAAAAACTTTCAACACAAGCAAATGAAGCGAATCGAATTCGGACTGAGGCTGAAGCAAAACTCAATACGACAATTCTAGAAATGCGTCGAGCGTCTGAATCGATTTTTGATGAAACGAAAAAAATTGCTGGTGCGCTATCTAACTCTCAAACGCGTGGAAAATTTGGTGAAGCACAGTTAGAGCTTCTTCTTCAAAGCGCTGGATTGCGTGAAGGTCATGAATACTCCAGGCAAAAATCAACGACTGATGCGGATTCATCTGGAATTCCAGATATAACTGTTCAGATGCCTGGTGGCAGCCATATCTTTATTGACTCCAAATTTCCTTTTGATCGTTTTCTTGAGGCCTTTGATCCAGCCCGGATTAACGATCGTGATGAACTCTTGCAAGCGCACACTAAAGATTTACTCAAGCATGTTGAAGCGTTGGCAAAGCGTGGGTATCACAAATCTCAAGGCTCTCCAGATTTCGTGGTTCTCTTTGTTCCATTTGAGACTTTACTTTCTGAGGCATTGCGACTTGATCCAAACTTTTTAGAGAAAGCTTTTAAAGTTGGAGTTACCGTTGCAACACCAACGTCAATGATGGCTCTTCTTCGCACGATTGGCTACATTTTCACTCGAAATAAGTTGGCAGAAAATGCAGATGAGATTCAAAAGGTTGCAAGTACTTTTCTAAAAAACATCACACTTCTGCATACCAAGATTGTTGCCGTCGGAAAAGCAATTACGACGACCTCCAAAGCCTATGAAGACTTAGTTCCAACCGCTGAAAAAACCGTAATGAACCCTGCGCGACGTATTCATAACTTGGGAGTCAGCGGTGATAAAGATAAACTGGCGCTTGAGTACCCTGACGCTCCAGCTTCAGTTCGTGAACTCAAAAGTGATGAAGTCACTGGCGATGACTTTATTGATGCCGAAGAAATTACAGATGGAGAGAAGTAAATGAGTACTACAACAAAACCTCAGCTTCGACGCCCGGGATTAAAGAAACCTGGAATTGTTATTGTCCAGAGCCTATTTTTGGGTGCCGTGACCTTTCTCGAACTTTGGTTGCGCAGCGGTGTAGGAGTAGTTACTGGGGTTGCAATTTTAATCTCGTTTTATGGAGCGGTCCGATTTGGCCGCAAGGGAACAGAGTATGTTTCAGTAGTAACGCCACCGCTTGTACTTGTGGTTGCCATTTTTATCTCACTCATGATTTTGGATCACTACAGAATTTCACGTGTTGCAGTTGATCTAGCTGCCGCCCTTGCATCCGTCGCCCCATATTTAATTATCGGGGCGGTTTATGGATGGTTCGTTTTTCTAAATGCAAAGTTTAAAGCTCGGCCCTCAAAGGCCCGCGCGCTTTAAATCTTTTCGTAGCTCTGGGGGTAGCGCAAAAAGTAGTGACTCTTCAGTCGCAGTGATTGTTTCAACATCTGTAAAACCATGTTGGGCTAAAGTGACAAGTACGTCTTTTACTAAAATCTCTGGAACTGATGCGCCACTCGTTAAACCAATTGTTTCAACGCCATTAAACCAATGCTCTTGAATCTCTTCTGCATAGTCGATCAAATGTGAAACTTTGGCACCATATTCCAGTGCGACTTCTGCAAGGCGTACTGAGTTAGATGAGTTTTGCGACCCGACCACAATTACTAAATCGGCTTGAGGTGCGATTGTTTTAATTGCTTCTTGGCGATTTTGAGTTGCATAACAAATATCATCACTTGGCGGATCTTGGATGTCAGGAAAACGCTCTTTGAGAATTGCGACCGCTTGTAGTGTTTCATCAACACTAAGTGTTGTTTGTGATAACCACACCAGTTTCTTTCCTGGAGTTGGTTCGACAGTTCGTGCACCATCTAAACCATCAACGATTCGTACTTGGCCAACTGCTTCGCCGGCAGTTCCCTCAACTTCTTCGTGGCCATGGTGTCCCACTAATAAAATTTCAGCATCCTCGGCAGCAAATCTCTTTGCTTCATTATGTACTTTTGTCACTAGTGGGCAGGTTGCATCAATCGTTTTTAATGATCGGGCTGCGGCTTGCTCGTGCACAATTGGGGCAACTCCGTGGGCTGAGAAAACAACGGTCTTACCCTCAGGAACTTCATCGGTTTCATTAACAAAAATCGCGCCTTTGGCTTCCAAACTGGCAACGACGTGAACGTTATGGACGATTTGTTTCCGCACATAAACGGGTGCGCCGTAGAGCGCTAAAGCCTTTTCGACAGTAACTACGGCGCGATCGACACCGGCGCAATATCCGCGAGGCGCAGCAAGCAGAACTCTCTTGGTCATGGGCGCAGTCTATTAGGCTCCTTCCATGTTCGAAACTTCAAGTGACTCCCCTGCCCCAGTTCGGGTAGTTACAGAAGCAATCAAAGATTATGTAGAACGTTTGGGCCCGATTTGGGTCGAAGGTGAAATCTCAGAGCTCAACGAACGCAGCGGAATGATGGCATTTATCCGCCTTCGAGACCCGAGTGTAGATATGTCACTGTCGGTGATGTGCCATAAATCAGTCATTGCTGCAATTCAACCTTTGCCAGCTAATGCGCGCATCGTCATTTATGCAAAGCCAACCTGGTACACAAAAAATGGATCCCTGACTTTATCTGCTCGCGAGATTCGACAGGTCGGTGTTGGAGAGTTATTGGCTCGACTTGAGGCGTTAAAAAATCTGCTTGCATCGGAAGGTTTATTCAACGCAGATCGAAAAATTGAGCTGCCATTGCTTCCAAAGAAAATTGGATTAATTTGCGGCCGCAATACCGATGCAGAAAAAGATGTAGTTGAAAATGCAAAGCGACGTTGGCCATCAGTTGAATTTGAAATTCGTGAAGTTACAGTTCAAGGCGCAGCTGCAGTCTCTGAGGTTTCAGCGGCTTTGCGTGAACTTGAAGATCTGCCTGAAGTTGAAGTAATTATCATTACTCGCGGTGGTGGATCCTTTGAAGATTTATTGCCCTTTAGCGATGAATCATTGGTTCGTTTGGCTGCGGCATGTAATACACCGATTGTTAGCGCGATTGGCCATGAAAAAGACTCACCGCTGCTTGATCTTGTCGCTGATTTTCGTGCATCAACACCAACAGATGCCGCCAAGAAAGTTGTACCTGATATCACTGAAGAAATAGAGATGATTTCTAAACTTCAAGACCGCGCTCGCCGAACTCTTATGAATAAAATTGATTTGGAGTCCACTCGAATCAATAACTTGCATAATCGACCAGTTATGAAAGATCCGCATGTCATCATTACTTCTCGAGTTGAAATTATCACCGCTTTTAAAGAGCGTTCACATCGAGCCTTCGCCGCCCACGTTAAATTAGCTAAAGAAGAGTTAGTACAAATCAAGGCGCGCGTTCGCGCACTTTCACCCCAAGCCACTTTAGATCGCGGCTATTCAGTTATTCAACTAGAAAATGGTGAAATTGCACGCGATGCAGCCCAACTTAAACCCGGTCAAGAGTTACGACTTCGCCTTGCAAAGTGCGAGACCAATGCCACAGTGACGCCAAATAAAGTGAAGGAGTAGATTTATCTCATGACTGAGTCAAAGATTTCATATGAGGCTGCTCGCGATGAGTTAGCAGAAGTAGTCGAATCCCTGGAAGATGGCAGTGCAACCCTTGAAGAGTCGCTCAAACTGTGGGAGCGCGGTGAAGAGTTAGCCAAGATTTGTCAGGAATGGCTTGATGGGGCAAAAAAGAAACTTGATTCAGCAAAGCCGACAGCTAAGTAATTAAAATGTCGCCAACATTTTCATACTCTGAACTTTTACCTCTTGGAAAAGATGAAACCACATACCGGCTCGTCTCAAAGGATGGAGTCAGTGTTGTAAAGCTCGGAGATAAAGAGTTCTTACAAGTCGAACCAGAAGCCCTTGCACTTTTAACTTCCGAGGCAATCCACGATATTTCGCATTACTTGCGCCCGGCTCATTTAGCTCAACTGGCAAGCATCATTGATGATTCGGAGGCCTCTGCCAATGATCGTTTTGTTGCCACAGACTTATTAAAAAATGCCAATATTTCAGCGGGTGGAATTTTGCCAATGTGCCAAGACACTGGAACTGCACTTGTGATGGCTAAAAAAGGACAATTTGTTTTAACTACTTCAAAAGATGAAGTCGCAATCTCGCAAGGTATTTATGACGCCTATACAAAGTTGAATCTACGTTATTCGCAGATGGCACCAGTTACAACATGGGAAGAAAAAAATACTGGCAACAATTTACCCGCGCAAATAGAGATCTTTGCCGACAGTGATCATGCCGATGAATACAACTTTCTATTTATTGCTAAAGGTGGCGGAAGCGCCAATAAATCATTTCTCTATCAAGAGACTAAAGCTGTTTTAAATCCAACAGCTTTCATGGCCTGGCTCGATGAAAAACTTCGCTCAATTGGTACTGCTGCATGTCCGCCTTATCACTTGGCAATTGTTATCGGCGGAACAAGCGCCGAGCACACAGTAAAAACTGCAAAATTGGCTAGTACCAAATATTTAGATTCGCTTCCAACAAGTGGCGATGCCGCAACTGGGCATGGCTTTAGAGATCTAGAGCTTGAGCAGCAAGTACTTGAATTAACTAGGACTTTAGGAATCGGCGCACAGTTTGGTGGAAAGTATTTCTGCCACGATGTTCGCGTAGTTCGTCTGCCTCGCCATGGTGCATCACTTCCAATTGCTATTGCCGTTTCATGTTCTGCGGATCGTCAAGCAAAAGCAAAGATCACCAAGGATGGAATCTTTCTTGAAGAGCTAGAGCGCGATCCTGCACATTTCTTGCCTGAAACAACTGATGCGCATCTAGCTGATGATGTTGTCTCCGTTGATTTAAATCAACCAATGGAACTCATCCGTGCCCAACTTTCACAGCACCCAGTTAAGACTCGTCTTTCACTGACCGGAACATTGGTAGTTGCGCGCGACTTAGCGCATGCGCGAATTAAAGCGGCTATGGATGCCGGAGCACCTATGCCTGAGTATTTAAGCAAGTACGCCGTTTACTATGCAGGTCCAGCTAAGACCCCTGTCGGTTATGCATCTGGTTCTTTCGGACCAACGACTGCTGGGCGCATGGATTCATATGTCGAATATTTCCAATCCAAAGGTGGATCCTTTGTCATGCTTGCCAAAGGAAATCGTTCCAAAGCGGTAACCGATGCCTGCAAGCTTTACGGCGGTTTTTACCTTGGATCAATCGGAGGACCGGCAGCCCGACTTGCACAAGATTGCATCAAAAAAGTTGAAGTATTGGATTTTGAAGAGTTAGGTATGGAAGCTGTCTGGAAAATAGATGTTGTTGATTTCCCAGCATTCATTGTTGTTGATGACAAAGGTAATGATTTCTTCGCAAGCACTGCCGCTCCCCTTCGAATCGGAAGCAAGCCCTAATCTTTTACTACCGTCTCGATGTTCTTAGTACCGTCTTGATGTTCTTAGTACCGTCTTGATGCTCTTAGTACCGTCTTGATGCTTTTAGTACCGTCTTGATGCTTTTAGTAGTAGTGGTGACGATTCCATTTAACTAGAGCGTTACATGGGGTGTCATAGCGCATCGTGATGTAGCGAATTCCCCAACGAATCTGGGTAACTGGGTTAGTGCGCCAGTCCGTGGAAACAACATCCATTTTGGTGGCAGGAAGTGCTTGGGCAATTCCATGGGCGCCAGAGCGTCGATTGTGCGCTCTGTAATTCCAATGGCTTTCATGAGTCCACAATGTGTTCAAGCAAGTGAACTGCTTCTGACTAAATCCATACTCATTTATCAAAATCGCCTTGGCGACCTTTTTCGCACCAACTGGGTGACGTGCCATTTCGATCTGGCGGCTGATGTTTGAGACCAGCGCGATATCAGCTGAGAAAACTGAACCTCGTGGCGATGCAGCTAATTCGATGGTGCTGTAGACCGCGGCGGCATTTTCCAAAGGTGCTGCCGTTGTAGTCAACTGCTCACCTTCGATATCGATACGCCCGGTCATGGGTGAGTCGACGCCATAGGCACTTGGTAGGGCCGAGGTTAAAAAGAGCATGGCGGCAACAACGCTCCAGATCGCTACTGACTTAGTTTTAGCTTTCATTGCCCTACCCCTTTCCCTCTACTCACTCGACTTTTCCGTTTTCTCACATTGAGAATCCCTTACCCATAAGTAATCAGCCTCAAAATGAGGCTTAATAACTAACGGGGAATGGCTTTAGAGTGGCGTGAAGGACCGACATCGGCAAATCAAACTGTGCATGAGTCGCAAATTCACAGAAAACTTATTTCAGAGAACATGGTAAAACCGCAGGTCACATAGGGAAAAGTCCGAAATGTCCGAAATGTGACTGTGACTTTTGTTTAGCCCCCGATTGGCCCTTCAAGCATCTCGGTTACAAGGGCTGCGATCGGCGAGCGCTCGCTTCGGGTCAGCGTCACGTGGGCAAAAAGTGGATGACCTTTCAAAGTTTCAACAACTGCCACAACTCCATCGTGGCGACCGACCCGCAAGTTATCGCGCTGGGCAACATCGTGGGTTAGAACGACTCTAGAGGCCTGACCGATTCGAGAAAGCACGGTTAAGAGAACGCCTCGCTCCAAAGACTGCGCTTCATCGACGATTACAAATGAGTCATGGAGTGATCGTCCGCGGATATGAGTGAGCGGCAAGACTTCGATTAACCCTCGATCCAAGATTTCATCGATAACTGGTTGGCTAACGAGCGCACCAAGTGTGTCAAAAACTGCCTGAGCCCATGGAGACATTTTTTCGCCTTCACTTCCAGGCAGATATCCCAACTCTTGGCCGCCCACTGGATAGAGCGGGCGGAAAATTACGACCTTCTTATGTACACGCTTTTCCATAACGGCTTCAAGACCGGCGCATAAAGCTAGAGCAGATTTTCCAGTTCCAGCCCGACCACCCATAGAAACGATTCCGATTGATTCATCGAGGAGTAAATCAAGAGCAATGCGCTGTTCGGCGCTTCGACCATGAAGGCCAAACGCACTTCGATCCCCTCGAATTAGCTGCAACTGCTTATCGGCAGTTACTCGAGCTAGCGCACTTCCTCGGTCAGAGTGCAACACGATTCCGGTGTGAATTGGAAGTTCGTGGGCCGCTTCGTGATCAGCGCGATCAGTTGAGTACAAATCATCGATGACTTGGGAACCCACGCTCAATTCAACGATGCCAGTCCAGCCGCTATTGGAGACGAGTTCGGCTAAATATTCCTGCGCCTCAACACCAACCGATGATGCTTTCACGCGTAGTGGCAAATCCTTAGTAACAAGTACAACGTTTTTTCCATCAGACATGAGATTCTTCGAGATTGCTAGGATGCGAGAATCATTTGTCCCAACGCGCAAGAATCCATGCGGAAGCGTTGAAAGATCGGTGTGATTGAGTTCAACCGAAAGCGTTCCACCCTCAGGCGTTACTGTCAGCGGTTGATCCAAGCGACCATGACTAATTCGCAAATCATCAAGTGCGCGCAAAGCCGCTCTAGCAAAGTAACCAAGCTCTGGATGATCGCGCTTAGTCTCCAACTCGCCAATGACCGCTATTGGAATTATGACTTCGTGCTCGGCAAATCTATGCAGCGCGCCTGGATCGGCCAATAAAACGCTGGTATCTAAAACAAATGTCTTTCGTGCACTTTGACTACTTGAAGCCAATGGCTGAACTCCTCAACTTAGTTCTCAGTTGCTTCGGATATGAAAAAGGTAGAACTTGTAGCAGGTAACTGTGTGGCGACACGCGCGCAGTGAAAGTTAAATCTTCGAAAAATCTTGCGGGGTTTTAGCTGCCGAAGCGACGCTTGCGCAGTGAATATGCACGAAGGGCGCGAAGAAAATCTACTCGGCGAAAATCTGGCCAGTATGCCTCGCAAAAATAGAACTCAGATAACGCGCTCTGCCACAATAAAAAGCCGCCGAGGCGTTGTTCTCCAGATGTGCGAATTAATAGTTCAGGATCTGGTTGCCCAGCGGTGTATAAAAACTTCGAGATCTCATCGGTTGTAAGTTTTTCTTTTGCCTGATCCAATGAATGACCGGATTTTTCCTCTTCGCTCAAATAACTCTTTACTGCATCCACGATTTCGCGCCGCCCGCCGTAACTCACGGCAACATTTACTTCAAGGCATCCAGGATTTGTCGGCTTAAGTCCACTCAACTTTTCAGATAACCAATCGGGCAATAAATCCAATGCACCTACCGCTTTTATATTCCAACGCCCTGTTGCAGCTAAGACATCAACAGTGTCACCAATGATTCGTAGCAGTTCTTCAATCTCATCTGAACTTCGTTTGAAATTATCGGTGGATAGCAGCCACAGGGTTACGACACGAACTTCTGCTTCTTCACACCAACCTAGGAATTCGATAATTTTATGGGCGCCAGCTTTGTGCCCGTTGGGATCGCTATTGTTTGGATTGACTTTTGCCCAGCGCCGATTTCCATCAAGAATCACACCAACATGGTGTGGGGTCTTAGTAAAGTCGAGTGCACGGGCAAGACGCCACTCGTAGAGTGGGTAGAGCAGTGACTTAATAAATTTACGAATAGCGACGAGCAACTCTGCGCTCAACAATCAATGAAGCAATTGGAAGAGTTCCCGCAAGAATGTAAAACAACAAGTTCTTCAAAGGAACTCTAGCTTTAAGACCAAAATTAATGGCTGCTAAAACATAGAGCGGATAGGTGTACCCATGCACTATTGGAATCCATGTAAGGCTTGTGGCCAAAGAGTCATTGTGCAATAAGTGCTTAACAGGAAGTTCAACAAACCAGAGAAGTAGTGACATGACGCCTGAAAAAATCGCCATAAATCGATATCGCTTAATTGTTCCGCTCATGAGATAACTCTACGGCGATAAAAGGGAAGGTAAAGCACCACGCCAGCCATTAACCACCAAATCACTACATAGGACAGGTGTTGCCAGTAAAAGCCCGGGACCCGTGAACTTAGTTTTTCTGGGGTTGGTCGAACTCTCACAATTTGATCAGCGCCATGTCTTTCAGCCGTTGCCAAAATATAACCATCAAATAAATCTAAATTACTCTGTGAAACCAAGAGGGCGCTATCGAGTCTGGAGATAACACCATCCGAATTGGCAGAATGGTCATCGACTTGGTGTGCAAGTAACTGCCCCTCAACATCAATGACCATAGCTTGAGTAATTGTTGGAGGCGTTAACCGATCTGACCATAACCCTCTAACTACCAATACCCCTGAATTACTTCCTACTTGTAATAAAGCGACTTCCCAATCATTTGAATTCTTGTCGCCATCAATTTGGTTGGGGGCTTTGAACTCTGCAACATAATGGCCGGAGACAGTTACTAGTTTATTAATAGCACTTGGCTCAAGTGATGTTCTAGCTGTTGCAATCGACTCAAATGGAACTCGCTTTTGATCTACCTTTTCGGCAGTTTTAAGACTCTCTTTAAGTGCCTTAGCGCGATCTAATTGCCAAAAGCCCAGGGCGATAAAAACTGCAGCAATGACAATAACTGCTATCCCCGTTGTTAATTTGGACGTGCGCGTGTTACTGCTCGGTGCTGTCATCACTTCGATCTATGCCCATATAACGCTTATAAAAACTTCGCATTAAGAAAACCACGGCGATAATTAAAATCGCGATGGTAAGTGAACCGGCAGCGCCCACCTCAACATTTTTTTGCATGGCATAATCATGGCATGCATTCTGGAGCTGAGTTCTCTTATGACGATAGATACGGGGTGCGCCCACCTAAACGTTGGGTAACACCCGCCGTCCTTTTTGCAGCTACAGGAATTTCTTGGTTGGCATGGGCAGGCCTTCACCATTCCAATCCCAATATTCGTACCGCTTTGATTTCTTACTCCTCAACAAATGACCGAGAAATCTCACTTCGCTACTCGATAGTGCGCAAAGAGAAGGATCAAATTCTCATCTGCACATTGATTGCTCGTGATTACGACAAGAATGTGGTTGGACAAATAGATGATGAAATCGCCCCCGGTTTTGCATCCCTTGAAAAAACAACGGTGATTCCTACGCGTAGCCAAGCCGTTAACGCAGATGTGACTACTTGTCGAAAAAAATAGGTTGTCTAGTCGCATGAGCCTCTAGTACCTTTACCCCTTATGAGCTCACAGACATGGTTAACGCAGGAAGCTGCCGACCGTTTGCGCGCCGAATTAGAAAATCTTGAAGGGCCAGTGCGCAGAGATGTAACTGCAAAAATTGAAGCCGCCCGCGCCGAAGGTGATTTAAAAGAAAATGGCGGCTATCACGCAGCACGTGATGAGCAAGGAAAAAATGAAGCTCGTGTCCGTCAGTTAAAGCAGATGCTTGAAAGTGCTCATATCGGAACCCCTCCTGCAAGTGCCGATGGAAAAGTAGGCCCAGGCATGGTTGTCACTGCAGACGTTGCCGGAAGTGAGACAAAGTTTTTGCTGGGCTCACGTGAAATTTCATCCGGTGATCTTGATGTGTATAGCGAGAAGTCACCACTTGGTATGGCCGTTATGGGCGCCGAAATTGGTTCTACCGTTAAATACCTTGCACCAAGTGGTCGTGAAATCACGGTAGTAATTAAAGCTGCCGAGTTTTACTCCTAAAGAAGTGGGTCGTATGACCTTTTCTGTGCAAGAAGTATTTCCAGGTCTAGAAGAAAAAATTCCTGCAAATCGATTCCTTCGAGTGTGTCATGCAGTTGACGGGTTATTCAATCGAACAATCACACGTTTAGATAATAATGAACCTTTCATAATCACAGGTGATATTCCAGCCATGTGGCTTCGTGATTCAACATGGCAAATCAAACCACTTTTCTATTCTCACGATTTAGAGATTATTAATCTCCTGATTGAACTGAGTAAATTACAGGTCCAACTATTTCTTAAAGATCCATTTGCAAATGCATTTAACCCAACACCCAATGGAAACTGTTGGCACAAAGACTTTCCCGACCAATCGCCGTGGGTTTTTGAGCGAAAATTTGAACTTGATTCTTGGGCGTCGATTCTTCATCTTGCTCGCATGATTACGCAAACATATGGACGTAATGACCACGTGAATGATGCTTTCAAAGAAGCCTTAACACTCATGGTCACCTTGGCTATCCAAGAGCAAAATCATGATTCACATACTTATCGCTTTGCCAGAGACAACGGAATTGCCCACGATTCACTTTCCCACGATGGCTATGGTGCACCTGTTGTGTACACGGGAATGGTGTATTCCGCATTTCGACCAAGTGATGATGCGTGTAAATACGGTTACTTGATTCCATCAAATTTATTCTTTCTCAATGAGTTGCGCTCTATTTCGCAAGCGCTCAAGACTTCAGAATCCAGAAAACTTTGCGCAGACATACAAGATGGAATTAATAAGTTTGCCCTTTTTAATGGCAGGTATGCCTACGAAGTTGATGGCCTAGGAAATGCACTATTTATGGATGATGCAAATGTGCCGTCATTGCTGAGTCTTCCTTATTTAGGCGCTCTTTCAGATTCAGATCCGATTTATTTAGCAACAAGAAACTTTGTTTTATCCAAAGAAAACCCATACTTCTTTACTGGTCGCAGAGCTATAGGAGTTGGTTCGCAACACACTCCAACAAATCATATTTGGCCAATTGCATTAGCGATGGAAGCTTTAACTTCAAGTAGCAGCTCAAGAAAACT
>CAINRW010000073.1 GCA_903852815.1 uncultured Actinomycetes bacterium | reverse complement strand
GTGAAGATAGATAACGTCACTAGCCAAGTAGCCGGAAGATAGACGAATAAGTCCATGAAGACGCCGATCTCGGGCGTATCTGGCATGTGGCCACGGACCGTAGGCAATGCGAATACCAGAGCTCCAAGCCAAGTGAAGAATTGAATCTCCAATTTCTGCCTCTTGGCAATGATCACCGCCGTAAGAATTACAGACACAAGTCCCATGAGGCCAATCAAAATTAATTGGAAGAAGACAAAAACCCTAATCGGACCAGAACGATGGTGATTGATATGAACGCCAACTTCACCAAGGTTTGTAGAGGTTATTTGTTCCGGCAAATAAAGCCACTCATGAATTGACCCTACAAAATTTGATTGAATTGGTGAGACATTTGGAGGATCTTGAGTTGGCCCGCTATCTACCAAAACTTTTATTCGAACATCACTCTGGTACTTGTCATATGGATAGCTGTTTCCATCACCGTTGAGATTAACTTGGCCTTGAATAGGAATTGGTAATTCATTTTCTTTGTAGTCAAGTGCACCGGTGGTCGCACCTTGAGTGTCAAAAATAAAACCATTCAGAATAATGTGTGTTGGATATCTAAATGTTCCATCATCATTAGCATATTTTCCATGCGGACTAACCAGGATTTGAATACTCTCTTTGTGACTAGCCGTATCAACTTCTTTTACAGAGATATCTGCTCTCATGTAATCAAGGGCGGCATCAGCAAATGCACTATTAAATAAACTGGGTGTGTCATCCAAAATTCGAACGGTATTTGCCATCTTATAAACTGAAAATGTAATTGGAATTGCTGAACCGAATAAAAGAAGCAACAAGATAACGGTAACAATTTGGCGACGCTTAACTCTTAAGCCCATTCAACACTCCCACTCGTTGCTAGATACGAGGAATCCGGCAACCCATGCGGGTTGCCGGATTCCTCGACTAATTACTTCTTAACTACTTATGAACCTAGCTTTGCGAGCTGTGATGCAAAAGCGATTGCAAATGCATTAGTGCTTGTGAAAGCACCAAATCCTTGTGAAGGATTATCTTTTGCACAGTTGTTAGCAAGGTACTTCAGTGCCTTCTTGACTCCAGCTCCCTTAGCTGCATCGCCATAGTTAGTTAGCGCTAGAGCATAAGTTGTTGCTGTGAATGGGTATGCAGCTGGGTTTGTGTTTCCGTAGTTGAATGAAACTGTTCCATCTGCCTTAACTGTAGCCATTGAAGCTGCAGCCATTGAAGAATCGCTGTTTGGAACGATTGCATTTCCTGCGCCATTGATAACGCTTGCAATTGTTAGGTTGTATGGAGCTCCACCGAAACCAACTTCAGCATAAGTAATTGAGTAAGGAGTTGCCTTAACACCATTAGCTACATCGCCTGAACCTGCAGCACCACGGAAGTGAACTGGATCCTTAGTGATGTCACCTGGGAATGCAGTTGCAAATGAATCATTTGCTGGCTTTGTCCAAACTGCTGGAGCAATAGCTGCAAATGCGCGTGTGAGGTTATTTGAAGTTCCTGAGTTCTTTGTGCGGTAGAAAACCTTGATAGCTTGCTTTGGCATTGTGTGGTAAATCGTTACTTGCTTAGTACGCAAAACGATTGGTGCACCCTTTGCATCTTTACGAACGTTGCCTGATGCATCCTTCTTGTAAACAATTACGTTTACTGAACGGTTGTTGTCAGCAACAATTGCTTCGTCATCCCAACGTGTGATCTGACCTGCGAAAATCTTTGCGAGTGTGCCAGTTGAAAGACTTACTGGACGCTTGTCGTTTCCAAGGTTGATCAAAATAGCTACTGGCCAAACAAATGCTGGTAGGTGAATTTGTCCTGCGATTGGTGCACTGTCAACGCTGTCTGAGAATGCCCAGTCCATAGTTCCGTTGTGGATACCAGTCTTACCGTCACCTGAACCAGTGCCGTTATAAGGGAAATCATCGCCGGTTGCAGCTTGGAATCCGGCTTTGCATGCAGCCATCAAACCGTTAACTGAAGATGCACCGCCAACTTTCCAAGTTGTTGCGCTAGCAATTGGAGCAAAAATTACTGAAAGAGCAACTGCAGCAATTGCAGTGATTTTCAATGTACGTGTGATTTTCATTTATACCTCTCGGGTTTAGGACTTACTTGGTTTAACTCTACGAAGTGGGGAAAACTCGAGTCATATACAGACTTAACTGCTAGCAAAATGAATATGAACATCGAGTTAACGGGGGTTGTGAAAATACGGCTTAACCAAAGCGGCCTGAGACGTAGTTTTCAGTCTTTTCATTGCGGGGGCGAGTAAAGATTTCTGAAGTTGGACCAACCTCGATCATTTGACCAGGTCCGCCATCTGAAAGGAAAAAGGCGGTGTAATCAGATACGCGTGCCGCCTGCTGCATATTGTGAGTCACAATAACAATTGTCATGCTCTTTGAGAGTTCTGAGATTGTCTCTTCAATACGAAGCGTTGATCCTGGGTCAAGGGCAGAGCATGGCTCGTCCATCAACAAAACTTTTGGCTTTACCGCCAGTGATCGTGCGATACATAAACGTTGTTGTTGTCCACCTGAAAGACCACCAGCATGTGCACCTAAGCGATCTTTTACTTCGCTCCAAAGCCCGGCACGAACTAAACACTCTTCCATCAAATCATCTTTGTTCTCAACTTTTAGTTGAGCTAACTTGATTCCAGATAAAACGTTTTCGCCAATAGTCATTGATGGGAACGGATTTGGTTTTTGGAAAACCATTCCGATTTGTAAACGAATTTTTGTAACATCAGTTCCTGGGGCATACACATCTTTACCATCAAGTAATACCTGTCCTGCCATTGCAGCTGTTGGAATAAATTCATGCATGCGGTTGATTGTTCGAATAAATGTTGACTTGCCACAACCTGATGGCCCAATGAGCGCAGTGACTGTTCCCGCAGCAAAATCTAATGAAACATTTTCAAGAGCTAAATGTGAACCAAACCAAGCATGAACACCACGTGCCTCAAGACCAGTGCCAAGTGGCGCAGTGCCTGGAACTTTCTGACTGGCTCGGGCATTAGAGACATTGGCCAATGAGGATGTAGCAGTGCTCATTTCTTCTCCTGAAACGTTGTCATTGTTTGGTTGTGAATTCTCAGTTGTCATTATTTGCCTATCTTCCGTGTTCCTAGAGTTCTGGCCGCAATAAATAGTGCAAGTACGAGTATGAGCAAGATCAAGATGCCAGTCCATGCGCGCTGAATAGATTCTGGCGTTCCAAGAGTCAGGCCTTTCCATACATAGAAAGGAAGCGCGCTTTGATAATCGACAAAAGGATTGAGGTTTAACTTATCCGCGCCGCCGATTGTGAAAATGAGTGGAGCGGTTTCACCTGCGATACGCGCGACACCTAAAATTGTTGCAGTAATTAAACCGTTGCGCGCTGCTGGAACAACGATTGTTGCAACTGTTTTCCATTGCGTTGCACCTAGGGC
>CAINRW010000072.1 GCA_903852815.1 uncultured Actinomycetes bacterium | reverse complement strand
GAAAGTAGTTTTCGTGGCCAAGACTCAAGATCATCTAAAAGACCTGCCTGTAAAAAAGCGTGAAAATCTGCGTAACGTCGCAATTATCGCCCACGTAGACCATGGCAAGACGACTCTCGTCGATGCCATGTTGTGGCAGTCAGGTGCTTTCGCTGCGTATAAGAAGCAGGATGAAGGCCAAGACCGCATGATGGATTCAATGGATCTAGAGCGCGAAAAGGGAATTACGATTCTTGCGAAGAACACTGCGGTAAAGCGCGGTGACACCATCGTAAACATCATCGATACTCCAGGTCACGCAGATTTCGGTGGCGAAGTAGAGCGTGGACTTGAAATGGTTGACGGCGTTATTTTGCTAGTCGATGCATCCGAAGGCCCACTGCCACAAACTCGTTTCGTTTTGCGCAAAGCTTTAGAGAAAAATCTGCCAGTTATTTTGCTTATCAATAAAGTTGATCGTCCCGATTCACGAATCGCAGAAGTTGTAGATGAAGCGTACGAACTTTTCTTAGATCTTGATGCTAACGAAGAACAAATTGAATTTCCGGTTGTGTATGCATCAGCTAAAGCTGGTCGTGCATCACTCAAGCGCCCTGCCGATGGTGGAATGCCTGAAGAGGAAAATCTTGATGTTCTATTCGACACAATTTTCTCTGCAATTCCAGCACCTGAATATCATGAAGGCGCACCATTGCAGGCACACGTCACGAACTTGGACTCATCACCATTCCTTGGTCGCTTAGCTTTGTGTCGCGTCCGTGAAGGTGTCATCAAAAAGGGTCAATCTGTCACATGGATTAAAACAGATGGAACTATGGAGCGCGTTAAAGTTTCAGAGCTTCTCATCACTGAAGCACTAGAACGTGTTCCAGCTCTTGAAGCACATCCTGGTGACATCATTGCTGTTGCCGGTATTGAAACAATTACTTTGGGCGAGACTTTGGCTGATAATGAAAACCCACATGCACTTCCATTAATCATTGTTGATGAGCCATCTATCTCAATGACAATCGGTATTAACACATCACCGCTTGCTGGTAAGAGTGGAAAATTGCTTACTGCACGCCAAGTTAAGGGTCGCCTTGATGCCGAGTTAGTCGGTAACGTTTCATTGCGCGTTCTCAATACCGAGCGCCCAGATACTTGGGAAGTACAAGGTCGTGGAGAACTTCAGTTGGCCGTTCTTGTTGAAATTATGAAGCGTGAAGGTTTTGAACTTACAGTTGGAAAGCCACAAGTAGTTATTAAGAAAATTGATGGCAAGGTTCACGAACCTATGGAGCGTTTAACAATTGATGCTCCTGAAGAATATCTAGGTGTTTTGACTCAGCTGATGGCCCTTCGTAAAGGTCGCATGGAGCAAATGGTTAATCATGGAACTGGTTGGATTCGCCTTGATTACAAAGTTCCTTCACGTGGACTTATTGGTTTCCGTACCGAGTTCTTAACTGAAACTCGCGGAACTGGATTACTACACCACGTATTTGATGGCTACGAACCTTGGTACGGCGACATCCGTACTCGCGGAACTGGATCACTTGTTTCCGATCGCATGGGAACAGTTACTTCATATGCCCTCTATGGAACTCAAGATCGCGGAACTATTTTCGTAGAACCAGGCGATGAAGTGTATGAAGGTATGGTTATTGGCGAGAACTCACGAAGCGATGACATGGATGTTAACTGCGTTCGTGAAAAGAAACTTACTAACATGCGTGCTTCAGGAACCGATGAATCAGAGCGTTTGATTCCGCCTAAGAAGCTCAACATGGAAGGTGCTCTCGAATTTTGCCGTGAAGATGAGTGCGTGGAAGTAACTCCGGCAGTCGTTAGAATTCGCAAGGTGGTTCTAGATGGTGACGAGCGCGCTCGCACAACTGCCCGCCAGAAGAAGGCAAACCTCAACGCTTAAGCGCTCGGATTCGTCAGCCCTCTAGGGTTGAATTGTCACTGTGAGTCAGCAGAGCTTTACCTTCCTTGCGCCTAGCGGCCCAAAGATCACGCCTACCCTTTCCAGCGAACAGTTGGCTGCCGTTACTCACCGTGGATCACCGTTGGTTATTCATGGGGGACCTGGAACCGGCAAAACAACCACGCTAATCGAGGCTGCACTTGCGCGAATAGCCGATGGGCAAAACCCTGATTCAATTTTATTGTTAACTTTTGGCAGAGAACGCGCCTCTGAATTAAGAGATGCGATTGCTTTGCGCACAACTAAGACAATGTTTGAACCACTTGCGAGAACTTTTCACTCACTCGCTTTTTCAATTATCAAAATGAAAGCTCAAGGCGATCCTGAACCGATTCTCCTAAGCGGTCCTGAGCAAGAAAGTTTTATTAAAGAGTTATTACAAGGCGATATTGAATCTGGATATCGCGAGTGGCCTCAGGATTTATATGCAGCTCTTGAAACAAATGGCTTTGCACGTGAACTGCGAGATTTAATTCTTCGCGCATCTGAACGTGGAATCGGCCCAGACGAGTTAGAAAAATTAGCAATAAGTGAAGGTGAAAAATACTGGTCGGCGGCAGCGAAATTTTGGAAGCGGTATTTAAACTCAATGGTGATGCGCGAAATTAGTGCTAACGATGCGAAGTTACGAATCGATCCATCAGAATTAGTTTCGCGGGCTTCAATTCACTTACACAATAACTCCGATTTACTTGCAACATTGCGTGCACGTTTTACAACAATAATGGTTGATGAGTTTCAGGAAAGCGACCCTGCACAACGAGTATTGCTTTCACAATTAGTTGGCACCGACGTAATTATCTGTGCTGATGCCGATAGTGCGGTAGGGCGTTTTCGCGGCGCTGATCCAGATGGACTTTCTGCAGCCCTTGATCCATATTGCAGCAAAGAGATCATTCTTAACACGTCATTTCGAAATGCAGCTGCAATTTTTGATTTAGCGCTTTCATACGCCCAATCCATGAAGGGCTCGCCGCTGACTAGAAAGCGCATATGTGGCAATCAAAACGCTGGTCGAATAGAGGTCCATCGCTTTCGTTCTAATGCCGAAGAATCTGCATTTATTGCCCATCAGTTTCGCAGCGCACATCTACGTGACGCAGTTTCATACAGCAAAATGGCGGTAATTCTGCGAACTCCAGGAATTCAAGCCGCATCTTTACGTCGTGCTTTTTCTCAAGTTGGAATTCCAGTTGCCACAGAGTTACAAGCGTTAGCTGGAAATCCTGCAATCGCACCATTTTTACTATTAGCGCGAGTGGCATTAAAAATACAGCCACTTAACTTCGACACAGTGGAACGATTACTGCTCAGTGAATTTGGCGGTGCAGATTCGATTTCACTTCGACGAATTCGTCGCGCATTAATTGCAGCACGACCCGAAGGTGACGAACGCACGGGCACTCAACTTCTTATCGATGCAGTTAGCGATGGAGAAATCTTTATAGAAGGTGCAAGTGAAATTACTCGAGTTCACGATCTCCTTGAAAAGGCACGCGCAGTTGCACGCAGCAAGAAAGCGATGGCCGATGAACTCTTATGGACAATTTGGGATAACGCAGTTGCTAGTAATGGAGAAAAAATCTCTGATGCATGGCGCAACCAAGCACTTCGCTCTGGCGTAAGAGGCGCAGCGGCAGATCGCGACTTAGACGCCATGATGCAGTTATTTGAAAGTGCTGCGCGTTATTCTGAGCGCTTCCCCTTATCAGGTCCAGGTGCATTCATTGAAGAGATTGCCCGCGAAGATATAGCTGGCGATGTAATTACAGCTAAAGGCGTACGCCCAGACTTTGTAGAAATCTTGACGGTGCATAGCGCTAAAGGTCGTGAGTGGGATTTAGTGGCCGTTGCTGGATTACAAGAAGGTTCATGGCCAAATTTAAAACAGCGCTCATCCCTTCTAGGTGCCGAACGTTTAGTCGAACGTCAACGAAATCCCGATATTCCTCGCGACCAACTTGATGTAATCGCAGCAAATGGTTTGCTTCAGGATGAATCTAGGCTCATGCATGTTGCCTTAACTCGCGCTACATCAGCGCTTTTTGTAACTGCCGTTCAACGTGATGACGAAGAACCATCGCAGTTTTTTGAAAGCATTGAGGTGATTGCTACTGGAAGTGAAAACGACGAACCACAAATTACGCAAGTTCCCCGACCAATCACTACTGCAGCGTTAGTGGCAGAGCTTAGATCCCAACTTCACGGTGATAATGCCGCTGCGGCAGCCTCGCTATTAAAGACGTTGTCCGACCAAGGAATTCACTTAGCAAATCCTGACAATTGGATTGGCTCTGTTGCTTTGAGTACCGATGCACCTGTAATCGATGCAGATAAGGAAGTCGTTGTTTCACCCAGTGGAGTTGAAATATTTGAAGAGTGCGGCGTCAAATGGTTCCTGCAAAATAATGGTGGAACTAATGGTGATAGCACTGCCCAAGTTCTAGGATCTGCAATCCATGCATTTGCAGCGAAAATGGTTCAGGAACCAGGTACGACTCGCGAAGTTTTGATCGCTAACTTAAAGAGTTCTTGGAAACTAATTGATCCAGATTCAGGTTGGGTCAGTGCCTCACATCTTGAACGTGCTGTTGAAATGTTAGAAAAATTCACGCAATACCATCAGAGTGCAGTTCGTGAGGTAGTGGATGCAGAAATTCGCTTCGATGTAACTCTTGGACGCGCGCAAATTCGTGGAAGTGTTGATCGTCTTGAAGTTGAAGCAAACGGCTCACTTTTTATTATAGATTTTAAAACAAGCGGAACCGCAATTACTTATAAAGAGGCTGAAGCGAACTTGCAGCTAGCGACGTATCAAGTTGCAATCGTAGAAGGCGGCTTCACGCAAGGAAATCAGAGCGCCGGTGCGCAACTTGTTTACCTTGGAAGCGATGCAGGCAAAGCAGAAACTCGACCTCAGACTGTGGTGGATATCGAAGCGCATAAAGAGAAGTTGAATCAAGTTGCAGATGGAATGGGAGGATCACAGTTTTTCGCCACAATTAATAAACGGTGTAAGGGTTGCCCAGTTCGCTCATCTTGTCCGGTTCAAAACAGTGGACGGACGGTGATTGATAAATGATGAATGAGAAATATTCACCAGAAGAAATCATTGCCAAACTGCAGGCACATCCAAAGTTCGGCGCTCAGATTTCACCAATAACCAAGCATCAATCAGAAATTATCTCTAGCCCGCTTGAACCCGCAGTTGTAATTGCAGGTGCAGGTTCTGGAAAAACCGAAACCATGAGCAATCGGGTTTTATACCTAGTTGCAAATGGTTTTGTGACCCCTGATCAAATTTTAGGTCTAACTTTTACACGAAAGGCTGCTGGCGAACTTTCTGTCAGAGTTCGCAAACGCTTGCGCCAACTTGCTGCCCTTCCAGATTTCAAGCACATCACCTCTACTGCAACCTCAGTGACTACGTATCACTCTTATGCAGGCAAATTATTGAGTGAACATGCGATTCGCGCTGGCATAGATGCCGACGCAGAACCTCTTGGAGAAGCCGCAATTTGGCAGATTGCATCAGATGTTGTTCGAAATTGGTCCGATGACACGTATCGCAATGAAAG
Source organism: uncultured Actinomycetes bacterium (assembly GCA_903852815.1). Classification (GTDB taxonomy): domain Bacteria; phylum Actinomycetota; class Actinomycetes; order Nanopelagicales; family Nanopelagicaceae; genus Planktophila. Next base: position 13,345 of record CAINRW010000072.1, on the reverse strand, counting down.
CGCAGTAAGTACGGTAATTAAGGATTTACTTGGGCTTTCAAAGTTAATGCTTGAGCATCAAGTACAAGCACGCGATATAGAACGAGTTGGCAACGAAGTTCTTCAAGCTCTCGAAGGCTTAGCTGGAAGCACTAATGCGCAAACTCGAAAAGTTGCGCGAACAATGCTGCAGAGAAACTCTCTACTTCCGATGGTGAAAGTCTTTATGGAACGCAGAAACGCTGCAGGAGAATTCTCATTTGATGATCAGATGTCACTTGCCGCAGATATTGCTCAAAATTTCAGTGATGTCGCAACCCTTGAACGGGGTAAATATAAAGTCGTTTTATTAGATGAATACCAAGATACGTCGCAATCTCAGGTTCGTATGTTGTCATCTCTTTATGGCGATGGACATCCAGTGATGGCAGTTGGCGATCCATCGCAAGCAATTTATACGTGGCGCGGTGCATCAGCTGGAACTATGGCTTCATTTGCGCAGTATTTTCCTAAGTTAGAAAATCAAAATGCAAAGCTACAGTTCTCATTGCCTACAACTTTCCGAAACGATGAAATGATCTTGGCTGTAGCTAATCGCATAAGTGCCGAAATCAAATTGGCTGGCGGACAACAAGTAGTCGAACTTGAAGCTCGCCCTAATGCAGGTAAAGGTGAAGTGGCATATGGAATTTTTGAAACTATCGATGATGAAGCACAAGCAATTGCAGATTATGTAGAAAAGAACTGGAATCCAACTTCAGGCAAGAGCGCGGCAATTTTAGTTCGTAAGCGTGCTCAAATAACTGCAATCGAAAGTGCACTTCATGAAGCTGGCATCCCTGTTGAAGTAATTGGCATTGGCGGTTTAATTCATATTCCTGAAGTCGCCGATGTCGTGACGATGTTGAAAATCTTAACTGACCCAGATGCTGGATCGGCATTGATGCGTCACTTAACTGGGCCTCGTATGAATCTGGGTCCACGCGATATTGCCGCCCTTGGAATGTATTCTCGTGATCGCGCAAAAGCCATGCATGCCGATTCGAAAACCTTCATCAAGAAAATTGCCGCTGGAAATCCTGATCAGTTAGAAGCCGATGATCAATTTGCAGGTTCGATTATCGATGCCTTAGATGAAATTAACGAGGCAAAGAAATATGACTTCAGCGAAATTGGCTTTAAACGTCTACTTCGTTTTGCCGCCGACTTGCGTAGATTACGTGCTCGTACAGGTGGGCAAATTTCAGATTTGATAAGTGAGATTGAAAATTACTTAACCCTTGAAAGTGAAATCACTTTGCGAGACGGATCTCAAAGTGGACGTCGCCACCTTGATCGTTTTCTCGATGAAGCCGCTAAATTTGAGCGAAGCGGCGGAAGCATTTCAGCTTTTCTCGATTGGCTTGATGTTGCTGCCGACGAAGAAGGAGGCTTAAAAGCTGGCGCACCAGAAGTTAGAAGTGATGTTGTTCAAATCTTGACAGTTCATATGTCAAAAGGTGCAGAATGGGACGTAGTCGTTGTTCCAGGTTTAGCCGAAGGAACTTTTCCCGGAATTAATAAAAGTGATTCCGATAACTGGTTAACAAATGAAAAGCATGTTCCTTTCGAATTACGCGGAGATGCCCGAGAACTTCCTCAGTTTACTTTTACGGGGATATTGAAAAATAGTGAGGCATCAAAAGCAATTGAAGCTTTTGGAAAACGTTGTAATAATGAAATGCGAATGCGCGAAGAGATGCGACTGGCATACGTTGCCGTAACTCGTGCTAAATCACATTTACTGTGCACCACTTCATGGTGGCGAGATGGAAGTAAACCTGTAGATCCAAGTGATATTTTCACCATGATCGCTGGATCAGCAAGCGCTTTGGGTGGCATTCTGATCAGCGAAGTTGAAGCACCTGAAGATGGAGCAAAAAATCCAATCACGGAAAATCCCGTCCGTGCTTTATGGCCAAGAGATGCACTTGGCCCACGCCGAGCAGCATTTGATGCAGCAATCGAAAGAGTAAATTCTGCAGACATTCATGATTTAGTTGAATCAACTGATCCAATAACTAACTCATGGATAGTCGATGCGGCTGCACTTATTAAGGAACATAATCAATCGAAAGTAAGTTCCATTCCGGTCGCCCTTCCACCAAGAGTTTCTACATCTACTCTCGTTGCTCTCCATAAGAATCCCCAAGAACTTGCGCTCAATATTCGCCGACCAATGCCGCGTGGTCAAGATCAATATTCGCGCCGCGGAACGGCTTTTCACTTGTGGGTAGAAAAACAGTTTACAGATGCAGCAACATTATTCGGTGATGAATATCTCGACTACTTAGATCCGCTAGAAGAAGATTCCACATTAGAAGATCTCAAAGCAACCTGGCTACGGAGTGAATTCGCTAATCGCACACCAGTGCGTGTTGAAGTTCCTTTCGAAACCACAATTGCTGGAATCCTCATTAGGGGACGAATCGATGCAGTTTATGCCACAAAAGATGGTTACGAAGTCGTGGACTGGAAAACGGGTTCGACCAAACTCGATTCATCAGCAGCTATTCAACTAGCCATGTACAGGTTAGCGTGGGCTAAGTTATCTGGAACGGATATTTCAAAGATTAGAGCTGCTTTTCATTATGTCCCGACTTCAGTTACAGATCGCCCAGCTGATTTACTTGATGAAGCGGCTTTAATTGATTTAATTTCCAGCGCAAGCAGGCAATAGTCTTACCTTGTGAAGGTACTTGTTTTAATTGCATCGATGGTTAGCTGGGGAATCTCTAATCCGTTGGCAGATTTAGCAATCACAAAACTTTCACCGCTTTTTCTTTCAGTGATTGAATGCAGTATCGGTTTTCTCTTTTTAGCGTGCGTAACTCTTATTCGCAAAGTTAAACCTGTTATCCCGTGGCGATTTGTAATTCCTATTGGAATCATGCAACCAGCTATGGCCTGGTGGTTAGGAAATACTGGATATACGCATGAAAGCGCAAGCACTGGGGTTTTGATTTTGACCGGTGAGACTTTATTTACTGTGCTCATTGGCGTTTTTTGGCTTGGTGACCGATTAAAGGGCAAGCAATGGTTTTACCTATGCGTAGGAATGGTTGGCGTTGTACTTGCTTCTACAACAGGTATTCACCTTGACGCTCAATCCACCGCTATATATTTCATTTTCTCTTCAGCCCTTTTTGGGATTTATGCAAATATCTTGCGCAAACATTTATCGGAATTTTCGCCAATAGATTTAGCGCTAGGTCAGACTTTTGTAGCAACTGTTTTTCTGCTTCTTATTTTTACGACTACTGAGCACAGTATTCCAACGCAGATTCCTTCCACCATCTATCTTTCAGCGGTTCTCTCCGGATTCTTCGGCGTTGGTCTTCCTTTTGTTGCTTTTAACTACGCTTTGTTGAACTTACCAGCCCGGATCACTGGTCCCTCACTTAATATTATTCCTATCGCCGGAATTGCAGCGAGTATTGTTTTGGGGCGCGGCGCACCAACATATGCACAGTTAATCGGTGGAATCTTGGTAATTATTTCCGTTGCACTAATTTCACAAAAAGAGAGAACTCACAATTAGAGATCGACTTCAATCTGTAGGGGAAGATGATCACTCATTCCTGAATGCGGATATGAAATATGGCGAACATCTTTTGCAGTTAAGCTTTGAGAAAGAAAATAATCTATTTGCACTTTAGGGTACCAACTTGGAAAAGTACGTTGAGTTGCTAATGACTTCCATTTAAAACCATGAGCAAAAATAGCCATAGGAATATTTAAATCTCCCATTAGTATAATTTTTGATTTATCATCAACTCCAAGCGTGTTGGCCCAGCGCTTAATTTTAATAAGCTGCATCAAACTAAAACCGGGAACAAAAGAGAGATGCGTATTTATAATTAGCCAACCATTTTCCAAGTGTGCCGCTAATGCACTTCGTGGATGATCGCGAACATAAAAGCGTTTCATCTTTCCATCAACTGGAAATGCCATCAAAACCCCGACTGGTGAGCCCTTTAAATCTAATCGATGCCAAGAAGTGACAGGTAGTTTTGAAACCATTCCTATCCCGTATCCAGGCAAGGACTCATCACTTGATTGCGTAACGACTTTCGCATCGCGCTCATTTGGGTTTCTCCACTCTTCATCGGGAGAACCCATCAGTGAAGGTGCAAAAGCCCAATCTTTTGCCCCCATTTGTGCGGCCACGTGTGCCACTTGGTTGTGCTTGCCAGATCGCTCTAGAAAATAATCAACTTCTTGAAGGCCGATCACATCGCTGGCTAGTTGCCCAAGGGCAGCGTTAAGGAGCGTGGCATTATCGGCCTCTTTGTCAGGCGGCATCGCCTCTCCGTGGAGCAGATTCCATGATGTTATGCGCATAGGGCGATGCTAGTAGCGTTCACCCCTATGAGCGCGCGAAATCAACCACTGTCTCCGATTAATCGCGCCAGCCATCTGCGCACAGATTCCGTGGCGCTAGAAAAACTCTGGGATCAGGCATTAATTCTGCAGATAATTGATGGGCGCATTGCAGCCACTGAGGATGCCTTGGTCTTTAGCAATGCAGCCACAGTCAATGCACGGAGCGAAACCTTTAATTCTGGAGAGCGTCTATTTCTAGGTCTTGGTCGAGACGATCAAATTCCTTATTTTGCTTGGCGAACTTCATGGATCAATGAACCCTTAACTGAAGAAGAAAAGTTTGAAGGCTTTGCAACGCTGCGCGAAATTGGTGGCAGTTTAGATGATGAAGAGATTGCATTGGCAATGCATGCAGTCGGACTAATTAATTGGCACGCGGCGCATCCAAAGTGCCCACGTTGCGGCGCCGACACAGTAAGTGATTTAGGTGGCGCAGTTCGAGTCTGTGTTGCAGATTCGACTCAACACCATCCACGCACTGATCCTGCAGTAATTGTCTTAGTAAAAGATTCTGATGATCGAATTTTGCTTGGCCACCAACCTGTATGGCCTGAAAAGCGTTTCTCAACTTTCGCAGGATTTGTAGAACCAGGAGAATCATTTGAAGAGTGCGTATCGCGTGAAGTCTTCGAAGAAGCCGGCGTCTACTGCAACGACATAAATTACTTGCGTTCTCAAGCTTGGCCATTTCCTGCTTCAATCATGATTGCTTTTGAAGCGATTACGGATCATCCAGAAAATGCACGACCAGATGGCGAAGAGATATCTGAAGTTCGTTGGTTTTCTCGTGATGAAATGAAGTTAGCGGTTATGAATGCCGACATTTTGTTGCCTCCATCGATTTCTGTTGCACGAAAAATGATTACGGCTTGGTATGTCAGTAAAGCGGGATATACGCAGCAGGATTTAATTGGCGGGGAGACGTGGAGGTAGTGTCTGACTTGCGCGCGGAAGAGATTTTGCAATCTCTAGATAACGAACAACGTGCCGTCGCCTTAGCTACTCGCGGGCCAGTCTGTGTAATTGCAGGAGCAGGAACTGGAAAAACACGTGCCATAACCCACCGAATTGCCTATGCCGCCGCAATTAATGTCATGGATCCACACAAAGTTTTGGCTTTAACTTTTACTGCCCGTGCAGCAGGTGAAATGCGGATGCGCCTTCGCTCTTTAGGAGTTCCGGCAGTGTCTGCACGCACAATTCACGCTGCGGCACTCAAGCAACTCACTTTTTTCTGGCCACAAGTATTTGGTGGGCGCACTCCCGATCTCATCACATCCAAAACCTCATTCATAACTGAGGCGATTAAGCGGGCAGAATTAACTGGTGAACTCTCGATAACTTCCAGAGATTTGATGAGAGACATAGCCTCTGAAATTGAATGGGCAAAAGTAAGTGAAGTTGCGCCCGTTGATTATTTAACTGAATTAGGAAAACGAACAGTTAAGCCACGCCTCAACGCAGAGCAAATGGCCAAGGTGTACACCGCTTATGAATCGGTAAAGCATCAAGAGCGCGCAATGGATTTCGAAGATGTGCTTTTACTGACAACTGCCATGATTGAACAAGAACGTCAAGTAAGAGAACGTGTTCAAGATCAATATAGATATTTTACGGTTGACGAGTATCAAGATATTTCACCACTACAACAACGTTTAATTAATGCCTGGTTAGGTTCGCGCCAAGAAATTTGCGTCGTTGGTGATCCTGCGCAAACGATTTATTCTTTTGCGGGCGCCACGCCTATTTTCTTAAATTCATTTACACAACGCTTTCCAGAAGCTGAAGTAATTCGTTTAACAACGGGCTATCGATCAACGCCAGAAATAACATTTATGGCAAATGCCGTACTTCGAAAAGCACAAATGGGTCAGGAATTAGTTGCGCTCAATGACCATGGCGAGAAGCCATCGGTCGATGCATACAGTGATGAGAGTTCAGAGATTGCTGGAATTATTAGCTCAATTACTCAATTAATTTCACAAGGCACTGCGCCGCAAGAAATTGCCGTTCTGGCACGAACTAACGGGCAACTCAATTCAGTTGAGCGGGCAATGAACGCGGCAAAAGTTCCATATCAAGTGCGAAACAGCGAACGCTTCTTTGATCGCCCCGATGTCCGCGAATTCCTGAAAATTGTGCGAAGCGCTTCGGTCATTCCGGTCGAAGGCGTTTCGTGGCTAGATGAACTTCGAACTTTAGCTCAACCATTTCTAACTGGTGCCCATATCGATGGAATCGCGGCCTTGCTTCACCTTGCCCGCGAACTTGATGCCGATAATGGTTTTTCACCGAAGAATTTGCGTACTTACTTGAGAGAACTTGAAGATCGAGTTCAACAAAATAATCCACCAACTATGCCAGTTACAACACTGGCTACTTTGCATGCAGCTAAAGGTCTTGAATGGGAGCGCGTTTTCTTGATGGGTGTAAGCGAAGGTTTGTTGCCACTAGATAATAATTCAACAACGGGTGATCAAGCTTCAATCGATGAAGAGCGACGACTTTTCTATGTTGGTATTACTCGCGCCAAAGTTGATTTGCACATGAGTTATCGGGGAAAGCCTTCTAGATTCTTAGAAGAAGCTGGGCTCGTTTAACCTGGCACTGTTTGATGAGTAATTAATTAAATTACTCTGGAAAGTGGCAAGCAACTTGAGTCTGGCCGATTTGCAGTAATGCTGGCGCGCTACTGGCACAGATATCTTGCGCTTTCCAACAACGAGTTCTAAAGCGGCAACCTGAAGGTGGATTAATTGGATTCGGTACATCGCCAGTTAAGCGAATTCGCTCACGAGCACCAACCGCATCAGGATCAGCTTCTGGGACCGCTGAAAGAAGTGCCTTTGTGTATGGATGCTTCGGGGAGGAATAAAGAGTGTCGCGGTCAGCGATTTCAACAATATTACCTAAATACATAACTGCTACGCGCTGTGCAAAGTGGCGAACAACAGCTAAATCATGTGCGATGAAGATAAACGTAAGACCAAAATCCTTCTGCAGATCCTTCATTAAATTTATTATCTGAGCCTGAATAGAAACATCGAGTGCACTAACTGGTTCATCGGCCACAATTAACTTAGGACGAAGTGCAAGTGCGCGCGCAATTCCAATACGCTGACGTTGTCCACCTGAAAACTCATGTGGATAGCGGTTGTAATGCTCAGGGTTTAGGCCAACGATTTCAAGAATTTCCTGAACACGTTTCTTGACTCCACCTTCAGGAACAACTTTATTAATTTTAAAAGGCGTTGAAACAATCGTCCCTACAGTGTGGCGAGGATTTAGTGATGCGTAGGGATCTTGGAAAATCATCTGTAAATCACTGCGAATAGGACGTAGCTCTGAATTGTTTAACTTCGAAATATCTTGACCATCAAAAACCACAGTCCCGGCAGTTGGCTCAAGTAAGCGCGTTATCAATCGTCCGGTGGTTGATTTACCACAACCCGATTCACCTACGAGTCCAAGTGATTCACCTGCTGCTACATCAAAGGAAACTCCATCAACGGCTTGAACAATTTCATGTTTGCCAAAGAAACTCGTCTTTGCTCCAGGAAAATGTTTTGTAAGACCGCTGACGCTTAAAATTATTTCCTCACCAGAGTCATTTCCGACTTTAGAATTTTGGCTCATAAGTGAGGCCTTACTTGCGTCGTAAAAATGCTCTCACGAAGGGCGGGATTCATGTGACACCTAACATAGTGAGATTGCCCTTGAGCAATCGGTAGTAAATCAGGAACACTCGAAGCGCACAGAGTTCCAACTTGGTCTACGTAGTTACAACGGGGATTAAAAGCACACCCACTTGGAACCGAAATCAGGCTTGGGGGAGTTCCCTGAATTGCCGTAAGAGGAAGATTTGGATCTCCCGTTAAACGTGGAATTGAAGTTAATAGACCCCACGCATATGGATGTTGAGGAATCTGCAAAACATCTCGTACCGTTCCATACTCAATCTGCTTACCTGCATACATCAGCAAAATATCATCGGCAGTCTCAGCAACAACGCCAAGGTCATGCGTGATTAAAATAATCGCTGTACCAAACTCTTTTTGTAGATCGCGAAGTAATTCGAGAATCTGTGCCTGTACCGTCACATCAAGGGCAGTTGTTGGTTCATCGGCAATTAATAGTGATGGATTACATGAGAGCGCCATTGCAATCATTGCTCGCTGGCGCATTCCACCTGAAAATTGATGGGGATAATCGTTGATTCGCTTGTGCGGCTCAGGAATTCCAACACGATCAAGCATCTCAACGGCACGCGCTAATGCTTGCTTCTTAGAAACTTTGTTGTGAACTAAATATGCCTCAGCAATTTGGTGGCCAACGGTGTAATAAGGATGAAGTGCAGCTAAAGCATCCTGAAAAATCATCGCCATGGATTTTCCACGAAGTTTTCGAACTTCATCCTCATTTGCGCTAACTATCTCAGTGCCATCAACCCAAATCTCTCCAGTAACTTCAGCTCGAGTTCCTTTTTGCAGACCCAAAATTGAAAGACTAGTTACTGATTTTCCAGAACCTGATTCACCAACAATTCCAAGAGTTTTGCCTTTTTCAACACTAAAAGAAAGCGAATCAACTGCTTGAACACGTCCATCTTCAGTTGGAAATACAACCGACAAATTTTTAACTTCTAAGAAGGCGCTCATGTGAGACGCACCTTCGGATCAAGAACTGAATACAGCAAGTCAACAACGATATTTGCAGTGATAATAAAGAACGCGGCAAACAAAACAGTTCCAGTCACAACCGGAAGATCAAGATTGCTCACTGCCTCGGTTGCTAATTTTCCGAGACCTGGAATATTAAATACATATTCAGTAATTACTGCGCCGCCGAGAAGTGACCCCAAATCCAAACCAAAGACTGTAACAATCGGTGTCATCGCAGCGCGTAGTACATGTTTGATATTCACATCGCGCGAAGATAAACCTTTAGCTCGCGCAGTTCGCACAAAATCCTCACCCATTGTTTCGATCATTCCTGAACGTGTGAGTCGCGAATAGATTGCCGAGAGCAGAAAAGCCAGCGTAACCCACGGCAAAACCATCTGCTTTGCCCAATCTAGAGGATATTCAAAAGGAGATGAATACCCTGGCATTGGGAGCCAAGCTAATTTATCAACGAAAATAAACTGCAAAATTAAACCAACAAAATAAATTTGTAGAGAGGCTGCAGCTAGGGCAAATCCTTGCGAGGTTCTATCAATCCATGTACCTCTGCGAAGCGCTGAAATTATGCCGCTTGATAAACCAATTAATAACCAGAGAATCGATGCACCAACGGCAATAGAAAGCGTTGCGGGTAGTCGGTCCATTAATAGCTGGCGGACTGGAAGATCTGTCTGATACGAATATCCAAGACAAGGAGCACTACATGTTCGTGCGGCATCCGTATTGGCTAGATATGTTCGCCCAACGAAGATTCCTTTGATAAAACGGCCATACTGAACTGCGAGAGGTTGATCGAGTTCAAGTGCAACTTGAATGCGTTGAACTAGTTCTGGTGTGCAAGATTTTCCACATGCAAGACGAGCTGGATCTGCAGGAAGAATATAAAAGATTGAAAAAACTATTGCCGAAACAATTCCAAGTACGAGAGTTCCACTCACTATGCGACGTAACGTGTACTTAAGCATCTTTCAACCTCCTTCGCAGATTAATTGTTTTTTTGTTATGGGCACCTAGTTGAAGTCAGAATTGCTTCGAACTTCAACTAGGCGCCGTTAAACAGTTGTACTTACTTCTTTACGTATGCGCCAAGAACGCTGAGTGTGGAATATCCACCATCAACTTGAAGGCCACCGACCTTTGAACCAGCCATGTAGTGCGAAGTTTCAAAGTAAACGGATACGTGTGCTGCCTTATCAACAATCAAACTCTGTTCGATATCGCCTAAGAGTTTTTCTTGTGCAGCAGTTGATGAGACGTCAGCCTTTGCAAATAGAGCTTGCAAGTCAGGGAAGTTTCCACGTGACTGATTGCTCTTTGCATCATCTGCAGTCATTGAACGACCATCAAATAACGCATAGACAATTCCTGAAGCCGCAGCCCAGTCAAATGCCCATGATGTTTGAATGATGTCTGGCTCATTTGGCACGCCGCGCTTTGCTGCAGGTGCATAGAAGTCAGATGATGGGTACTTGTCCATGATTACAGTGAATCCAGCAGCTTTTAGGCTCTGCTCAAGTGCAGCTGCGCGAAGTGGCTCTACGCCACGATCGCGGTATGCAAGACGCAATGTTGTCTTTGGATTTGTAGCCTTTGCAAGGAATGCCTTTGCCTGATCAAGTTGCGCTTCTGGATGCTTTGAAACATCGCGACCGCAAACATTGAAGTTACGGTAAGCAGCCTTGATTGACTTAGGAATTGTTGAGTTTGCATATGAACCAGCAGATGTTCCACCGGCTGCTAACAAGATTGACTTAAAGTCAACGGCGCACTGAATCGCCTTACGCACATTAATATCTTTTACAGTATCAACGTTGATTGCGTAGTAACGGTTGTATGCACTGTCAAAGTTAAACAAGCGACTCTTGTACTTAGCAACATTTAGAACCTTTGAAAGATTCGTGATGATGTTTGTGTCAAATGAAACAGAAGTTTTTGCAGCACCTGAATCAGAAATTAAGCTCTGCTCAATTACGTTCTGGTCTGCGCCCATCTTCACAACATATGAATCTGGATAGTTCCAGCGAAGTGGATCTGTCTTTGCATCCCACTGGTTGTTACGAACTAGAACAAGCTGCTTTCCGCGCTCATAAGACTTAATCTTGTATGGGCCGCTAGAAATTGGGTGAAGTTCATAGTTTTGCTTTGTGTCTTTAGCTTTTGGAATTGGTGAAAACGCTCCGAAAGTTGTGACGTATGGGAAGTAAGGAATTGCAACAGAGAGCTTGAAAGTAATTGAGTCACCCTTTGGGCTACAGATTACTGTTGGAAGATCTTTTCCAGGCTCTGTGTATGGACCTTTGTAATTTGTTGGATTATCAATGAAATCCTTGGCATAGGTTGGACCACCATCAAGAATGTCATCGTTGTATGAACGCATAACGCCATACTTCATATCTGCGCAAGTAATTTTGCTTCCATCTTCGTACTTAAGATTTGTACGTAGTTTGAAAACCCAAGTCTTACCAGCATCTTTTGTTGTACCAAGATCAGCAGCAACGTCTGGAACTAGATCAGTCTTTCCGTTAACTGTTCGGTACTGAGTGAGTGAACGTGTAAATAAGCGGTAGAAATCTAGAGTTCCACCAACATAGTTACGTGCTGGATCAAGGTGCTCGAAATCTCCCTGAGCCAAAATTGTTACAGTTCCACCCTTTACGGCGCCCTTAATTGGGGCAACTGGAGTAGTGAAAGTTGTTGCTGCAGAAGCAGTATTCACCGAAAGCAAAGCAGTTGAAGCAAGTGCAAGTGCTCCAACGACCGCTAAGGCCTTTTTCTTTAGACTCATGTGAGTCCTTTCTTATCGATAGGGGTCATTCTGTGCCCGATAGTCATATGTTCTATCGGGAACTCCGTGGGTCGAGCGCATCGCGAACACTGTCGCCTAATAAATTAAAAGCTAAAACTAAAATAAATAAACCAAATCCCGGAATAAATGTATACATGGGATCAACACTGTAGAAAGGCACTGAAGCTAAAAGCATCGCACCCCAGTCAGAAGTGGGATCAATTACGCCCGCACCTAAGAAAGTTAGTGCTGCTTCAGAAGTAATCATGGTTGGAATATTTAGCGCAACTGTAACCAAGATAGGCGCCCAAAGATTTGGCAGAATTTCCTTGAAGACTAAGTGCGTTCGTGATGCTCCAATTGAACGGGCAGCTTCGACGAATTCTTTTTCACGCAAAGAAATTACTTGACCACGCACGATACGTGCGATGTAAGGCCAACCAAACATTGAAAGCACCACAATCATTACTGGAATACGTGTTGCATTTCCGGTTGGTACACCCCAACTCTCGAGAAGATTTTCAAGAACAGGAGTTACTGCTAGAGCAAACAAGATTGATGGAAAAGCCAAAATTATTTCCATAGTTCTAGTGAGAACTAAATCGACAGTCTTTCCAAAGAAGCCAGAAACTAATCCGACCAAAACTCCAATTAAAGTTGCTAACGCGGTAGCTGATAGAGCAATTGATAAAGATGTACGAGCGCCATAAGCAAAGCGCAAGAAAACATCGCGACCAGTTCTAGGTTCAACGCCAAACCAATGTTGGGCAGAAATTCCGCCTAATTTTCCAACCGGATTGGTTCCAAAACTAGGATCTAAAGTTTCGGGATGAAATTGATCTGGTGTCGTATGCAAAATCCACGTAAAAATCGGCGAGGCCAGGGCAAGTAAGAAAATGAAAGCCACAGTAATTGCAGAAATCTTTGCCGTGCGATCTTTCTTGATTCGATCCCAGGCCATGCGTGCTGGCGAGCGGCCTTGAATCGGCGCCCCAATCATTTCACCAGCAGCTTTGCTCAAACGGATTGCCCTTTCCTCGCGCTAAGACCTATGAACCCCACTAAGTCCTGTAAACCGCACTAAGACCAATAAATCTAGTGCAGATGACGATACTAATTCATCGCAGGGGGAGTGAAAACCCTTCGGAAATTCGAGCGATTGAACCCCCCGCGCCTAAAGAATTAATTAGGTTGCATGGGCACGCAAGGATGCTTTACCCTTGCACTTCATCGTTTTTGGCGGTGATATGAATGAATGGAAGGGATGCGAATATGTCTAATAACAAATTCGTTTCGGCAGATGCAATGCGCTCTGCTGTAGTTCTCTCTGCTCATACAACCAATACGCCTGCATCTTGGCATACAACAAAGCCTGCGTTTTACGCCGCTTTCTATGCCGGATACGAGGCCGCTGGTGGTTCTACTCGATAACATCGAATAAGAACTAGAAGCCAAAGGCCTCGAATCCACAAGG
>CAINRW010000071.1 GCA_903852815.1 uncultured Actinomycetes bacterium | reverse complement strand
TTTAGAAATGGTCTTTATGAGGTTCTAAGTGAGTGGGTAGATAAAGGGGAGTGGTCACTTGCTGATGCAAAGCATGTATGTGACTCAATTGCTTTCAAGAACGCCCGTACCGCTTATTCCCTCAATTAGTCGTTCAATAAGTTGTACCAATCATTGTTTAAGGCGCACGATAAAGAAGAAAGTTTCTACTACCAAGAAGTCGGCCAAGATTCGCACTGCACATTGATGGCCAACGGCGTAGTCGAAGCCGAAATTCAAGTAATTGACCTGCGCGGACATTACGTTTGACCTGCAAAACTGCTCGGATTTTGACACACTTCACCTATGACAAAAGAAATCAATGCCGCTTCAATCCGCCGCTATAACTTAATTGCAGGAACTTTCCATCTAGCCCAAATGCTTGTGGTTCTAGCTCTTGCCAATGATTTCTCACTTCCAATCGTTGCCCGCTATATGTCAGGCCCACCAGGAAGCACTTTTGCAGATCCGATCACCTTGCTCGATACACCAGTCGGCTTGGCTGTTGCCATTTTCCTTGGTCTATCGGCTTTCTTTCATTTTCTAGTCGCATCACCACAGTTTTTTGCACGATATAGCGCAGGTCTAGCTGCCCAACGCAACTATTTCCGTTGGGTAGAATATTCCATTAGCTCTTCAGTCATGATTGTTTTAATTGCTCAAATCTGTGGAATCGCCGATGTCGCTGCAATCGTTGCAATATTTGGTGTCAATGCGTCGATGATTTTATTTGGTTGGTTGCAAGAAAAATATGAACAACCAGGAAATGGTGGCTGGCTTCCATTCATTTTTGGTTGCATTGCTGGAATCGTTCCTTGGCTCGCATTAGTTTTCTACATTTTTGCAATCGGTGGTCCAGGAAATACCAAAGCCCCAGCATTTGTCTATGGAATCGTAATCTCACTCTTCGTTCTATTTAATACTTTTGCAGTTGTTCAGTATCTGCAGTACAAAAAAGTTGGCAAGTGGAGCGATTACATCAGGGGAGAGAAGACTTACATCACGCTTTCTTTGGTTGCTAAATCAGCTCTTGCCTGGCAGATATTTGCATCTACGTTAGTTCAGTAATGCAAGAGTGGATCCGAAAGTTTGCACAACTAGTTCTTGGTGCTGCGCTCATTTACGCCGGCATCATGCACTTAACTACGAGTCGTTTAACTTTTCAAGCGCAGGTTCCAACCTGGGTTCCTTTTTCTGCCGACTTCGTAGTTCTTGCTTCGGGTGTTGTAGAAATTGCTCTCGGAATCGCACTTCTTGATCTGTGGAAGTTTCGCAGCCAGATGGGTTGGGCAACGGCTATTTATTTCGTGTTGATTTTTCCTGGAAATATTTCTCAGTACCTTAATCACATTGATGCTTTTGGTTTAGACAGCGATACTGCGCGTGCAGTTCGCTTGTTGTTCCAGCCACTGCTAGTGGTGTGGGCGTTGTGGTCAACTGGTGCATGGCGTCAATGGCGCAAAGCACGAACTTAAAACATTATGGAAATTTCTAGGCGCACTCTTTTCAAAGCTTTAGGTACCGCCGGCGCAGTCGCGGTATCGGCCGCGGCGGGTGCAAAATTAATTGCACACTCTGGTGCCACACAAGTAAAAAGTATTGTTGCGGCAATTCCAAAGCCCGCTAAATTTCTTCCTAAAGCGCCTGCAGATCCTGCGCTTACAACCCCTGGACTTTCACCGTTCTTCACGCCAAACAAAGATTTCTTTCGGATCGATACCTCTTTTATTGTTCCCGATGTAGATCTTGAATCTTGGACGTTGGACATTGTCGGCCTAGTCGATAAACCTTTCTCACTTACTTATGAGCAGTTACTTGCGCGCCCAACTTTTGAACTCGATGACACGATTTCCTGTGTTTCAAATGAAGTCGGCGGCACATTAATCGGCAACGCCCGCTGGCAGGGAATTCGCTTAGATGAATTAGTAAACGAAGCTGGTCCACATGCAAATGCCGACCAAGTCATGGGCTACTCCGTTGATGGTTTCACTGCAGGTTTTCCGTTGGCCGCACTTGATGGCCGTGATGCAATGATTGCAATTGCAATGAATGGCCAAGCTTTACCGCCAGCCCATGGATATCCTGCCCGCATTATTGTTCCTGGACTTTATGGTTATGTGTCAGCGGTTAAGTGGTTAACGAAAATTGAACTGACCCGCTTTGATCAGAAAATGGGTTATTGGATTGATAAAGGGTGGTCAGCGCTAGGGCCAACAAAAACTCAGTCGCGCATCGATACACCACTTAATTCTGGCCAGATTCCTGTAGGTAAATCTGCAATTGCCGGAGTTGCTTGGGCCTCGATGACTGGAATTTCTAAAGTTGAGGTTCGAATCGATAATCAAAACTGGCGTGAGGCAACACTTGCCCCAGAAATAGCAAAGACAACGTGGCGTCAATGGTGGATTGATTGGAAACCAACTAAAGGCGAGCACCAAATTACGGTTCGAGCAACTGACGGTGCGGGAACGATGCAATCCCGGCGTGAAGTTCCGATTGATCCAAATGGGGCAGAAGGTTGGCACACGATAACTGTGAGTGTGGTCTAACTTTCAATACAGAGACTGTAGATATTTTGCGTTACTGTGGCCTAGAGCCAGGAGGAATCGTGAAATTTAAAGTAAAGAAAAAAGTGACACAATTCCTGATCAAAAGCCAGCAGGAGATTGAGCATCCATTCGCAGCACTAATTGATGCAACGCGTGAGTACTACAAGGATTTCGACCTCGAAAAAGAGCGGAGCCAGATGTGGCCCGAATAGTTCTAGATTCCTCTGTTGTAATTGCCCTGCTCATGGACACAGACCAGCATCATGGCGCGCTTAAAAGCGTTAAAGGTCACAAGTAAAGCCCCACTTTCAACTAGAAGGCTTTTGGTCGCCACTTTAGTATTTTCTTCTTGAACAACGAGAAGAGGATTTAATGAAGCGCAGCATGACACGTTGGATTCCAGCGGTTTTGGCTCCAGTTTTAGTTGCAGCTACTGCAGTGGGTTTTTCAGTCTCGGCAAATGCCGCTGTGGATCTTCCAGATAAAACTGCTTCACAAGTATTGCAACTCATCAATACAAATCCTGATATCGCATTCGCGGGTTCAGTAACTAAGAAGGCATCCCTTGGTCTTCCACCAATGAATTTAATCCCAAGCATTTCACAATCAATGGTTGATGAAGCCAAGAAGAATATGCCAAAAGAAATGTCAGATTTCATTCCTGCGGCAACAGATCAAAGTGAACTTGCCCTAGTTTTAGAGTTCTTCTCTGGAACACATCACGCAAATATCTATGTAGATGGCACCAACAAAGCTCGCGTACAAGTTCTCGATTTATTGTCAGAGCGCGACTTCATTCGAAACGGTGCTGATCTTTGGTTTTATGATGCAGGAAAGCAAAGCGTTCGCCACAGTGTGATTGATCCTCAAGAAGAAGCCGATGCCGAAAATCTTGCCATCATGCTATTGAAGGCAAATGCATCACGCCTGCCTTTTGATGCAACCTCACCAGCAGCAATCGCTGATTATTTCTTGAAGCAAGCAGGAACAGATACAACTTTCACAGTAGGCAAAGATGCCAAGATTGCCGGTCGTGGTGTTTATCAACTTTCAATGCTTCCACGCAATGCAGGTTCACTTGTTGAATCCGTAACTTTTTCAATCGATGCAACCACCGGATTGCCACTTGCTGTTTCAGTACAAGCGGTGGGTCAGTCAAATCCAGCTATCGAAGTTTCATTCGATTCAATTACTTTCGCTGCACCAGATGCCTCGCTCTTTGATTTCACCGTTCCTGCTGGAACAACTGTGCAGGAAATTGCGCCACCAACTCAAACTGATTTAATGAATCAAAATCTGCCGCTGCCTTCGTCTTCAGATATTTCAGAACTGAAATCACAAGTTGAAAAAGCTAAAGCACAGGGTTGGGCAGCAGTTATCGAAATTCCTGCCGACAAAATTCCAGCTCAATTAACTTCACTCATCGAAGGTAATAAGTTATTTAGCGAACTTACGTCACCAGTTGCTGGTGGACGAGTATTCACAACATCGCTACTAAATATCTTGCTTACCGATGATGGCCGAATCTTGGCAGGCTCAGTCACTACACAAAAACTTCTCGAAGCAGCAAGCAAGTAGTGATCCAATCATTAGATCAGCAGTTCTCGATCTTCACCGAGGGGCTGACTAAAACTTTTGGTTCGCACAATGCAGTTGATTCAATTGATTTACGCGTTCCTAAAGGTTCAATCTTTGGTTTTCTAGGACCTAATGGTTCGGGCAAGACCACAACGATTCGAATGTTGTTAGCCCTTGCCAATATCTCTAAAGGCTCAGTTCACTTGTTGGGCTATAGCGTTCCTGATGAAATCGGCAAAGCTCTTCCTAAAGTCGGTGCACTTGTTGAAGGTCCCGCTTTCTATCCATATCTTTCCGGACGAGATAACTTAATTCGCTTTGATGCTGCCGATAGATATGCCGATCCAGCCACTCGCGCAGATCGAGTCGATGCAGCCCTTGCTCGCGTCGGTCTTACTCAAGCCGCTGCGAAGAAAGTTCATGCATATTCACTAGGAATGAAGCAACGACTAGGTATTGCAAATGCGCTCCTGCAGCCACGCGAGTTATTAGTTTTGGATGAACCAACGAATGGTTTAGATCCACAAGGTACCCGCGAAGTTCGAAACCTCATTAGATCACTTGCATCAGAGGGCATTACAATTTTTATTTCAAGTCACTTGTTAGTTGAAATCGAACAAATCTGTACACATTTAGCGGTCATGAGCCGCGGACGAATAGTTGCACAGGGAAGTGTTGAAGAACTTTCAGCTAGTCATATTCTCAACCTCGCCATAGTTACTGCCAATACCCAATTAGCTCTTACTGCACTTACCTCCGTTGGAATTAACGCAACTGCTGACGGTGAATTAGTTTCGGCCCAGATTCCTAATGGCCAAATCGCTGCCGAACAAATCGTGCAAGTCTTAGTCGAATGTGGAGTTGGCATTAAGTCCTTTAACTTAGATGCACCTACTCTTGAAGAGCGCTTTGTCTTGCTAACCGGGGAGGGCTTTGATGTTGCCCAATAAATCTTTCGCAGGTTCACTCATGGTCTCCGAACTCTCAGTTCTCTTTCGCCGCCGCCGTACTTGGGCAATGCTCTTTACTATTTCCCTCATCCCAATATTTCTAGCAATCGCTGTAAAGCTCTCCGGATCAACGATTCCGCCAGGGGAGGGACCACCGTTTCTTGATCGCGTAAGTCAAAATGGAATGTTCGTAGGTTTTACTGCCATGATTTTGGCCATTCCACTTTTTCTCCCGCTCACCATTGCCGTCGTTGCAGGAGACACGATTGCAGGCGAAGCAAGTACCGGAACCTTGCGTTATCTCTTGATCGCTCCGGTTAATCGTGCTCGCTTGTTACTTATTAAATACTTTGGTTCGGTCGCCTTTGCAATTGCCGCGACTTTCACGTTAATGGTTACCGGAATCATCATCGGTGCGATTCTCTTTCCGATTGGTCCAGTCACTTTGCTCTCGGGTGATGTCATTTCAATCCAAGCAGCACTGCTGCGAATCTTCTTAGTCATCATCTATGTAACTATCTCGCTCATGGGACTTTGTGCAATTGGGCTATTTCTTTCAACTCTTACTGTGATTCCAGTTGGTGCAATGGCTGCAACCGTTGTTCTTTCAACGCTTTCTCAGATTCTTGCGACTTTGCCTCAAATTGCAGCAATCCATCCATACCTATTTAGTTACAACTGGTTAGGCTTTGCCGATTTATTGCGCAGCCCCATGAGCCTTCATTCATTTGTCACAAACATCATTGTGCAGTTGGCATACATAGCAATCTTTGGTTCCTTGGCTTATAGCCGTTTCACCAGTAAAGATATTTTGTCTTAATCGCCACTACTGTTGCCGCATGCGCAGAATGCCAGAGTGGCCAATATAGTGTGACCCATGAAAAACTTTGGAATCCGCGGAGTCATTGAAGGTTTCTATGGAAAGCCTTGGAGCCATGAAGAGCGTTTGGATATGCTCGACTTTCTTTCTCGCACCCAACTAAATACATATTTTCTTGCACCTAAAGATGAACCAGGTCACCGCCGAAGCTGGCAGGAATTGCGCCCTGAATCTGAGTTAGAAAAACTTGGTCAATTAGTTGCACACGCAACTTCAAAGGGAATTAATTTTGGAACTGCACTTTCTCCAGGACAAACGATTATTTATTCAGATCCGTCAGAGCTAGAAGCACTCAAAGGCAGATTAAAACAATATCTAGATTTAGGAATCACTCTCGTTGGAGTCTTCTTTGATGACATTCCTAATGACTTTCAATCACCCGAAGATGCACAAGCGTTTCAATCATTTGCCCAAGCCCACGCTGTTCTTTCGAATCAACTTTTCGATTGGCTTAAAAATTATGCCCCAGCAGCACAATTAATTATCTGCCCTACGGTTTATCGCGGCACTGGGCGTGAAGAGTACTTGATCGAACTTGGAGCACTGCTCAATCCCGAAGTTCATCTTTTGTGGACCGGAATTCAGATTTGCTCCTACCGTTTAGATGTACGCGATGCCCAGATTTTTCAAGAGAGCGCTAAACGCAAACCGCTGTATTGGGATAACTACCCAGTTAATGATGTTGCGATGATTCATGAACTTCATATCGGTCCATTGCGTGCGCGCGAAGGGGAGTTAGTCGATCACAGCGAAGGTTTGCTTGCTAATCCAATGGGCCAAGCCGAAGCGACAAAGATTCCATTATTTACAATCGCGCAGTATTTAAACGACCCACTCAATTACGATCCAGATGAGGCTTGGGATCGTGCATTAGAAGAAGTGATTACAGATAGCGCCGATCGCGCTGCCTATAGAAATTTCGCCCGTACATCCCTGGGCTCTTGTCTTAACGATAATTCTGCTCCAGAATTTTCGGCAGCCCTTGGCGAAATCGCATTTAATTATCGCCGCGCACACATGCCAGCAGCAATTGCGTCACTAAAAGATATCGCGCAAGAAATTTCGACTGCCAGTTTAATTATTCAATCGCCAACATTTTCTAATCCAAAGTTAGCGGCGGAGTCTTTGCCTTGGGTGAAGTACTACCAACGCGGCGGGCAGATCCTGCACCTATTGGCCGAGAATTTGGAGACCGGAGCCGATGGCAATTACGTCAGAAAACTAGCCGATGAGGCGCTGACATGGCGGAGCCGAATCTTCGGGGATTCCCTTCATATGTTCCTAGGCGAACTAGCCGATGACTTAAATTCTGGCGAAATTCATTGACGCACGCTCAATTTCACCCGTAATCTCTTCCTCCATTGCACTTACTTTTAAGTAAGGAAGCAATTCAATCGGGGAGGGTCAATGTTTAAGGCTAAGAAATTAATTGCAATCACAGCCATCGCTGTTTTGGGTCTTGCAGTTATTACTGGTTGCTCCAAGAGCGCCAGCGCCGACAAAGTATTGCGCGTAGCAACTCCAAGTCTTGGCGATAAAGAATTACCAGTCTGGGAAGCAGCCAAAGCATCATTTGAAGCTTCACATGAAGGTTGGACTGTCGAACTTATTCAACAAGATGACGACCTCTATTCAACAGTAGGTCTACCAACGCTTCTCAATGGCAAAAATAGCCCAGACGTATATTTCGAGTGGGCAGGTGCTCGCTTAGATCAACGCGTTGCTGAAGGTTATGCCGCAGATATTTCTGGCGACATTAAATCAAGCGGATTAAAAGCTTTATTCAATGATGGCGCATTCGCTGGATATGAATCCGGCGGAAAGCTTTCAATGATTCCTCGTACTCGCGATGTAACCAACGTTCTTTGGTACAACGTAGATATGTTTGCAAAATTTGGTATCACTCCACCTAAGACGTGGGATGAATTAAATGCAGCATGCGCCAAGTTCAAGGCTGCGAAAATTAACTGCTTCGTTCAGGGAAATAAAGATCTTTGGACAGTTGGAAACTGGGGCGGACACGTAATCTCACGTGTTGCTGGTGAAGCCGTCTACGCAGAAACTTTGCAAAAGACGAAGCCTATGAATAGCCCAGAGTTTGTTAATGGTCTTACTGTCTTGGCAGATCTTGCAAAGAATGGTTACGTCAACGAATCAGTAAACAGCATTGCCGATAATGAAGCAGCAAGTCTGTTCTTCCAAGGCAAAGCTGCAATGCATCCAATCGGTTCTTGGCTAGTTGGAACTCAACAATCTGAAGCTCCAAAGTTCACAATGGATTTCATTAATCTGCCTGCAATCGCTGGTGGCGCTGGCGATCAAGACAGCATCATGGCCGTTTACACAGGTTATGCAGTCAATGCTAAGAGCAGCAAGAAAACTGAAGTCATGGATTTCTTCAAAGAACTATATGGAACTGAGAATGCAAAATCGATTGCTGATTCAGGAACTGTGCTTCTTCTAAAATCTTTGGCAGCCGGAACTCTTGATCCGCTAACAGCAAAGATCAATGCTCTGCTCGATGGTGCAAAGGTTGTTGTTGCACCACCTGATACCGGCTTTGCACTTCCAGTTGCTGATGCATTAAATACTGCGCAAGCTGAGGTAATTGGCGGTAAGTCTTCTCCTCAAGCCGCGCTCGATGCAGCGCAGGAAAAGGTTGCAGCACTTAAGTAGTTGCACTACGCAGTAAAAATTAAAAGCTCAGCGACCAGGATGGTAGGGGAATGAAACCGACAGCACGTTGGATCCCTTACTTCCTGGTCGCTCCTGCTTTTGCAATCTTTTCAATTGCAGTACTTGGTCCAATCATTGCCACTTTCGGCTTAAGCCTGACTGATTGGAATGGTTTTAACACACCAAGTTTTGTTGGCTTTGAAAACTTCATTCGAGCTTTTCACGACAAGATTTATATGAATTCCTATTGGCATGCAGGTGTATATATCGCTGCCACGTTGATTTTAGAAGTTGTCGTGGGTCTATTTCTGGCAGGCCTAGTCAGTTCCAAAAAGAGCACCACTTTTTATCGAGTCGCATTCTTCACCCCCGTGATGTTGCCCCTCGTTGTTATCTCGGTTCTTTGGACTTTCTTGCTCAATCCCGATTTAGGAATTCTCAATCGCATTCTTGGACAGTTAGGTCTTGAATCGTGGCAACATATTTGGCTTGGTGATCAATCAACGGCGCTACTTTCGATCTCAATTATTTCGGGCTGGATTTTTGCCGGCTTCTATATGGCAATCTTCTACGCTGGTTTCCAAAGAATCCCCAGCACCATCATCGAATCTGCCAGATTAGATGGAGCGAGTGAATGGCAATTACTTCGTGGAATCAAAATTCCGATGGTCAAGAACTTAACTGAAGTTGCCATCTTGCTCTGCTTTACAGGTGGTATTCAAGTATTTGATTTGGTCTATGTCTTAACTAATGGCGGGCCCTATGACACGACTCAAGTTCCAACCACGTACTTAGTCCGCGTTGTTTTCCGCGATCAGCAGATGGGTTACGGCTCAGCACTGGCAGTTATTTTGACCTTAGTTGTCGTTGGTGTTGGCCTTATCTATAACAAAGTTCGCACCAAAGATGATGTGGTGGTGGAGTACTGATGAGACGTAATCCCGTATTTCATATCGCAATGTCGATGTACTCGCTGATCTATTTTGTACCTCTTTTATGGATGGCCCTATCCGCGCTAAAAAGCAATGAAGAGATTGCTAAGGATCCACTGTCTCTTCCAACAAGTTGGGACTTCGGCGTTTTCCCAGAAGCTTTCAACGCAGGTGGTCTTGGTAAATATGCGATCAACAGCGCAATAGTTACGGGAACCTGCACTACGGCAGTTTTACTCTTTGGTTCAATGGCAGCTTTCGCTTTTTCTCGCCTTCAATTTAAATTCTCAAAGCAACTCATGGCACTCATTACTTTAGGTTTGATCTTGCCTTTGCAGTCGTACTTCATCGCTCAAAACGCTCTCTTTGATTCACTTGGAATTAAAGATACGCGGATGGCTTTGATTTTGCCCTACACGGCTATGGGTTTGCCGCTAGCTATCTGGTTATTTCGTGCCTACATACAAAATCTTCCTAAAGAGATTTTCGAGGCCGCGCGCGTAGATGGCGCAAGTGATTTAAAGGTCTATCAAACTATTTTGATCCCAATGTTAAAGCCGGGCATCGCAACCGTTGCCGTCTTTACGGTGTTGAGCGCCTGGAATGAATTCCTTCTAGCTCTTGTCTATATTCAAAATGATGACTTGAAAACTATCCCAACTGGCTTACTTACCTTCTCCACCCGTTATTCAACTAATTACCACTTACTCTTTGCTGCGTTAACAATCGTTACGGTTCCTATGATTATTGTTTACATCATCTTTAACCGAAAAGTCATCGAAGGATTAACTGAAGGCGCAGTTAAATAAATACGTAAATTTTAAAACAGTGAATTAGTTATATAGATCTATCAGCGGGCGATATTTATCAAATAACCGTGCATTGTTCGCATCGCCTTCGGCCAAATTACTGCTCAAGAAAATCTCTGGCTCAACCCCACGTTTAACTAATTCGGCAACCGTTCCAACCACAATTGACTGCAGCAACGCCCCGCCAATGACTGTGGACGTTGGACCAACTGACATAAGCGAACCAGCAACATTTACCGAAGCATCACCAACAACGCCAGAGTTATCTAAAACCACATCGGCAAGTTGATGAATTTTCTCCGAAGCCGAAGATCTGGCCGAACTACTGGTTGCATGATTAATGCTGGTCAAGGCAATGACTGTAGCGCCGGCGGCTTTTGCTAACTTCACTAAATCAATCGTGACTTGATTGCCGCCACTATTTGAAATAACAATCACCACATCGCCGGCATTAACCGAGTGCTTTTGCAATAACTCTTCAGCTAAGCCAGGCAAGCGCTCATTCTGGCTGCCCTTCACTACATCTTTATGGAGCATCAAACGCTCATCCAGAATTGGATACACAGCAGCCAACCCACCTGCCCTATAAAAAATCTCTTCAGCTAATAGATGCGAATGCCCAGTTCCAAAAGTATGAATCATCTTGTTATCGGCCAACGCTTCGGCAAAAATCTCAATACATTCAGCGATTGCACCATGCTGGGTCAGCGCAACTTGCCCCAAGAGATCTTGAGCATTTAATAAATACAGATTGCTCCACGTCTGGGTATTGATATCTGAGGCGGCAATCGAAATTAATCCATCATGCAAATCCTGATTTTGTGCAATCCGTTTAGCTCCCGCAAGAGGTTCTGACGTCGCAGTTAT
>CAINRW010000070.1 GCA_903852815.1 uncultured Actinomycetes bacterium | reverse complement strand
TATTTGGATTTGTTAGAGATGCACGGAAGAAGTTACGACCGATGCGTCCAAAGCCATTGATTCCGACATTAATCACAGTGAGTGTCCTTGCTACTAAAGGGGCTAGGAATAAAAAGGCCCAAACGTTGAGAAAAGCATTAAATCTGCCACAACGTTGGGGTCTTAGGCGTAATCGTATCAGTGGAGATTGTGTGAACTCTTCAGTAACTAAGGTGTTTAATTCAACAAATCTGGAGAAAGTCCACTTTCTGTATCTGGAATGCCTAGTTCGGCAGCGCGTTTATCGGCCATTGCCAGTAAGCGCCTAATTCGTCCCGCGATTGCATCTTTAGTCATAGGCGGGGTCGCCAAGGAGCCTAACTCTTCAAGGGATGCCTGGCCATGATTAATACGTAACTCCCCAGCCTCTTTGAGGTGATCAGGAATTGTCGGCCCTAAAATCTCCATTGCCCGTGCGACTCTGGCCGCAGCAGCAACAGCGGCACGTGCCGAGCGGCGAAGATTTGCGTCATCAAAATTTGCTAAGCGATTTGCCGTCGCTCTGACTTCACGTCGCATTCGACGCTCTTCCCATGCAAGTACGGATTCATGAGCGCCAAGTCGGGTAAGCAAAACCCCAATCGCATCTCCGTCACGAATGACGACACGATCAACACCACGTACTTCTCGAGCTTTGGCAACAATGCCCATGCGACGCGCAGCACCAACTAAAGCTAGGGCCGCTTCAGGTCCTGGACATGTGATTTCTAATGAAGATGAACGCCCTGGTTCGGTCAATGAACCATGTGCAATAAACGCTCCGCGCCAAGCAGCCTCGGAGTCACAGATAGCAGCTGAAACAACTTGTGGTGGCAATCCACGAACTGGTCGACCATTGGCATCAACTAATCCAGTTTGTCTGGCAAGTGAGTCGCCGGCTTCAATAACTCGCACTACATATCGGGAACCTTTACGTAATCCACTTGATGAAAGCACGGCAAGATCTGAGTCGTGGCCATAAATGTCGGCGATATCTTTGCGAAGTCGTCTTGCACTTTGCGAAGTATCTAATTCAACTTCGATCAGAATTTTTCCTGCGGCAATATGCAGGCCTCCGGCAAAGCGCAATAGTGATGAGACTTCGGCTTTGCGGCAACACGGTTTAGTTACTGAGATCCGACTCAGTTCATCTTTTACCGCCGCCGTCATTGCCATGGGGTTATCCAACCAGTTTTGGACCCATGATGTGGCCTAAATGCATGGTCAATTTCGCTACATCGTGATGGACGCTGCCTGGGCCCTTGCGAACGTCGGCAGTAATGACCTGGCCCCCAAGTTTGGCCGCAGCCGCATCTAGTGCACGGGCATTTCGTACGACCGAAGAGTCAACTAGGCAGTAGTCGATTTTCAACTCTGGCGCGTATGAATGAAAAAATTCCAAATACTCCTCTGGATGTGAGCCTGCAAACTCATCGCCAACGGTAGAGCTAGATGCATCTAAGTTGAGAATCAAAATCTTTTTCGCCTTCGTGCGAATGAGTGCATCCTGCTGCATCGGCACTAGCAAGTGAGGCATGACAGATGAGAACCATGACCCCGGTCCCATAATTGCCCAGTCAGCTAATCGAATCGCGTTGAGTGTTTCTAGTCGCGCCTGCGGATTTTCGGGAATCACGCGCAACGATTCGATGCGTCCTTTTGCAGTTGCTACTTCCTTTTGACCACGAACAACAATTCGTCCAGTCGAAGTTATAAAAGTTCCCTCGATATCTAAAGGCTGCGCAGCCATCGGAAGAACGCGACCAATTACTCGCAGCAATTCTCCGACTCGATCTAAACCAACTATGGGATCCTCATTTTCATTCCACAATGAAGCGAGAAGTAAATTTCCCATTGCGTGACCATTCAGTGGCCCATCACTGACAAATCTGTGTTGCATGATATTGGCCCACGTTCTGCCCCACTCATCATCGGCGCATAGTGCAGCTAAAGCCATACGCAAATCTCCAGGTGGCAAAATCGGAAATTCTTCGCGCAGTCGTCCGCTTGAGCCTCCATTATCGGCCACAGTAACTATGGCAGTTAATTCAGTTGTAATTTTTCGCAACGCAGAGAGCGTTGCCGCTAAACCATGGCCGCCACCTAGTGCAACTACTTTTTGCAAAATCGTTACTCTCGACTTACATCACGATGTGTTGCGTATGCATTAATCTCACTTGCTAATAACTGTCGAGCAATTTCTTGCGCAACTGCGACACTTCTATGCTTGCCACCAGTGCAACCAACTGAAATTGTTAAAAAGCGTTTACCTTCAGTCATGTAACCAGGTATTAGATTCTTTACAAGGTGCACATAATCGTGAACGACTTCGCCAACGCCTTGACTTCCGAGCACTTTCTGACTCACTTGCGGCGTTAGACCAGTGAGTGGGCGTAGTTCAGGTATCCAGTGCGGATTTGGTATGAACCTGCAATCTAGAACTAAATCGGAATCAACTGGAATTCCATATTTATAACCAAAGGAAAGCACATTAATGCGAATTCCCTGAATCTTGCCTCCCCCAAAAATCTCACCAACTCGCTTTTCTAATTGATGAACATTCAAATTTGTTGTATCGATTGCAACATCGCACTTCGCCCGTACTTCTTCTAATTTGGCTCTCTCTCTAGCAATGCCATCGAGAATTCGATCGCCTTCTTGAAGTGGGTGTGGTCGGCGAGTTGATTCAAATCGTTGCACTAACGCTTGATCTGTAGCATCCAAGAAAACTAATCGAAACTTTGCACCTGTACTTGTTAGTTGCGAAAGTCCGGCAGTTAACTCATCAAAAAAATGTCCGCCGCGAACATCTACAACGACGGCATATTCTTTGCCATCAGGACCTGCGCCTCTGGAGACTAACTCTGGAAGCAATGCAGGTGGCAAATTATCAACGACATACCAACCTAGATCCTCTAAAGCTCGTGCCACAGTTGAACGACCTGCACCTGACATTCCAGTCAGAATGAGAACTTCTTTGGATTCCATGTCTTTATCTTCTTACATCATTTAAGAATTTGGCAATACGCTCCATAGTTTTCTCTAAATAGACGGGCAACATCGCTTTATGTTCGGCATTTTTTGTTTCGTATAGATAATTGAGCAGAACAAGGCGGCGTTGCAAAAGAAGCGAATCCATCTGTGCCTTGGAATAGTCAGGTAAGGCACAAACAGATTGGTATCCCGCTATGACTGAAGCCTCCTGATCTGGGGTATCTAAGTAATAGAGAGTGACGGCCAAATCTTGATGAGGAATTCCGAAGCCACAATCATCAAAATCGAAAATAGAAAGTTTTCCTTCGTGCCACATGAGATTCCAACCATGGAGATCGCCATGAATTACTTGAATTTCAGTTGATTCGAAAAGCTCATTCATATGATTTTCTATCTGTTCGACTGCTTTCGATACGGCATTGAACTGTTCAGAATTGAGAAGAGTTTTTTCACTTAAGAGATAGTCCTCCGTCCCCCAAAGCCAATCACTAAAGGTTGGAAGCGCAGACGCATTACTTAAGCGAAAATCACGTGAGCTTTGATGCATGGTTGCCATAGCGACGCCCACTGAAAATAACTGATCATGATTTGGTTCGTCTCCAATTTCTTCTCCTTCAAGCCATGAATAAAGAACTCCATAAATTGTGCGACCCGAATCGCTGTGGACCATCGAGGAAACGTAGTTGTTATCGCCATTGGCAATCGGCCTAGGGACGTTTATACCCTGCACTCGTGCCAAGAAGTTAACGAACTCAATTTCAGCAAGGATATTTTCTGGCGTGCGGGTCGAATTAACATTTATGCGAAGTGCATATTTCTCACCCGATTCACTTTCAACCGAGAAAGTGGCATTGAATTCAAAGTTAATGCAGACAACCTTGGCTTGAGTTAACCCATAGCCCGCCAGCATCTCTTGTGCGCTTTGCGCAAATGAGTTGATTTGCTCATCACTATCTAATTCAAAGAAATCTTGACTCATTATTTTCTCTCCAATATTTCACCGGTTGTCGTGTTCAACTCTTGAGATCTCATGCTCTTCAAATGTTCACAAATCACTTCAGCAATTCTTGCGCCAATACCTGGAGTTGTAGCAATATCTTCAACGCTGGCTTTCCTAATTGCTGCGACAGAACCAAAGCGTTCCAGTAAAGCTTTTCGCCTTGCCTGGCCAAGCTGTGGTATCTCATCAAGAATTGATTCCAACATAACTTTTGACCGGCGAGATCTGTGAAAAGTGATTGCAAATCTATGTGCTTCATCGCGTATTCGTTGGAGCAGATAAAGTCCTTCACTTGAACGAGGCAAAATGATGGGATCTTTAGAACCAGGCACCCACACTTCTTCTAATCTCTTGGCTAATCCACACAAAGCTATGTCAGTGATTCCTAGTTCAGACAAAGCTCGCGCAGCTGCTGTAACTTGAGGTTGACCACCATCAACAACAATTAATTGAGGTGGGTATGAAAATTTACTTAATTTTCCGCCAAGTTCAGCCACTTCAGCCTCATCTACAGATCGGTCATCGAGCAAACGCTTTAAACGTCGTGTGATGACCTGATGCATAGCCCGGGTATCGTCAAATCCCTCTTCGGTATTGATGATGAAGCGGCGATATTCACTTTTCTTTGCCAAGCCATCTTCAAAAACAACCATGGAAGCTACGACTGATGTGCCAGAAATATTTGAAATATCAAAACATTCGATACGAAGTGGTGTGCGCGCTAGATCAAGCGACTCTTCAATTTCAGTTAATGCTTTTCCGCTAACCGCAGCATCGTTAGCACGCTTACTTAAATATTGGATGAGTGAATACTGCGCATTTCGTTTCACGGTAGCGAGGATTTCAACTTTTTCACCGCGTTGGGGAACTTTGAGCGCAACAGGAGCGCCACGCAATTCGCTCAACCAGGCTTCCAATGCCGATGCATCTAATGGTCGCTCATTAATTAGAATTTCTGCAGGTATATCGGCAGGTGAACTCTGGCTATAAATTGAAAAGAAAAGTGCGCCCATTTCATCATCGCCCTCTAGTGATTTGCTTTGATCAACAATCCAAGAGCGTGAACCTTTAATCGCCCCTCCGCGAACTATAAATATTGAGCCGGCAGCATGTGCCCCATCGTGATGGATAGCGACGATGTCGGCAGTAAGACTTTCAGGTAGCGCGGCTTCGGCAGATTCTTGGGCACGTTCAATTGCCTCGATCGAATCACGGATTTTGCTTGCGCGTTCAAATTCTTCGCGTTCGGATGCAAGGGCCATTTCAGCTTTAAGTGTAGGGACTATGTCAGCGTTTCCATTGGACATGAATTTAACAAGTCGATGTGCAAGTTCCTTGTGATCTTCTTTGCTTACCCAATTAACACAAGGGGCTGCGCACTTTCCGATATCCCCCAATAGACATTGACGATTAGTTCGACGTGCTCGTTCAAAATTGCTAGTTGTGCATGATCGAATTGGAAAGGCTTTTAAAATAACATCGAAAGTACTTCGCAATGCCCAGGTATGGGTGAACGGCCCAAAGTATGAAATTCCGGGACGTTTCGATTTACGGGTGATAAAGATTCGCGGATACTCTTCATTACTCGTAATTGCTAAATATGGATACGACTTATCATCGCGAAACTGAACGTTATATTGAGGTGCATATTGTTTTATCCAAGAAAACTCTAGCTGGAGAGCTTCAATTTCAGTATCTACTATCGTCCAATCGACTCGCACCGCTTGATGAACCATGCGATAAGTCTTTTCCGCTAAATTTGCTTGAAAATAATTACTCAATCTGTTTTTTAAATTAATCGCTTTTCCAACATAAATAACCGTATCGGTAGCATCATAAAATCGATATACCCCAGGAAGTTTAGGAATATCGGTCGGGCGATAACTCTGAGGATCGGCCATAAGAACTACTTCTTAGTCGCGTTTTTTCTATTGCTAGCCAGAATTTCTCCAAGGAACTGTCCCGTGTAACTCGCTTTAACTTTTGCTACATCTTCAGGAGTTCCTTGTGCCACGACAAGTCCCCCACGAAATCCACCTTCAGGCCCCATATCAATGACCCAGTCGGAGGATTTAATTACATCTAGATTGTGCTCAATAACGATGACTGTGTTTCCAGTATCAACTAAACGATTGAGCACTCCCAATAATTTGCTGACATCTTCAAAATGTAATCCGGTGGTTGGTTCATCGAGCACATAAATGGTTCGACCAGTTGAACGACGCTGAAGTTCAGTTGCCAATTTCACGCGTTGGGCTTCTCCACCTGAAAGCGTCGGGGCTGATTGACCTAAGCGGACATAACCAAGACCGACGTCGTTGAGAGTTTTTAAGTATCTAGCAATTGCCGGAACGGATTCGAAGAAATCTGCGGCCAGTTCAATCGGCATATCCAAAACATCTGCGATTGTTTTGCCTTTGTAGTGCACTTCAAGAGTTTCACGGTTATAGCGTGCTCCATGGCAAATTTCGCAGGGAACATAAACATCTGGCAGAAAGTTCATTTCAATTGTGATGGTTCCATCACCTGAACAGTTTTCGCAACGACCACCTTTAACGTTAAAGGAGAACCGACCTTGCTGGTAACCACGGATCTTTGCCTCTGAAGTTTCTGCAAAAAGCGCACGCACCTTGTCGAAGACACCGGTATAGGTCGCTGGATTTGAACGCGGGGTTCGGCCAATAGGTGACTGATCCACGTGTACAACTTTGTCGAGCATTTCAATACCCGTGACCGTGCGATGTCGCCCAGGAACAAGACGTGAACCATTTAATTTGTTTGCCAAAGTTGTATACAAAATATCATTTACCAGCGTTGACTTGCCTGATCCGCTAACACCAGTTACCGAGACAAAGACGCCTAGTGGCACTTCGACATCAATATTCTGCAAATTATTTTCCTTTGCACCTTTAATTACTAGCTGTCGCTTAGGGTCAACAGGTCGGCGCTTTTGCGGAATTGCAATTGATTTTCGTCCCGAGAGATAGGCACCAGTAATTGATTCACTCGATGCAAGTAACTCTTCATAACTTCCAGAGACAACAACTTTTCCGCCATGTTCGCCCGCGCCTGGTCCAATATCAACAACCCAGTCCGCGGTTCGAATCGTTTCTTCATCATGCTCAACAACAATTAATGTGTTTCCCAAGTTTCTTAACCGCGTTAACGTATCAATTAATCTGCGGTTGTCGCGCTGGTGTAAACCAATACTTGGTTCATCAAGAACGTAGAGAACTCCAACTAAACCACTGCCAATCTGAGTGGCAAGGCGAATTCGTTGAGCTTCTCCTCCGGACAGAGTTCCTGCAGGGCGAGCTAACGATAGATAATCTAGTCCCACATCGAGCAAGAAACCCAGACGGGCATGCACTTCCTTCATTACTCGTTCAGCGATTTGTGCCTCGCGCTTATTTAATTTAATTGCTATTAAAAACTCAGCACAATCCATAATGGAAAGTTCTGTGATTTCGCTGATGTTCTTACCACCAAGGGTTACGGCTAAAACTTCTGGCTTCAACCGGGCGCCTTTGCAAACATCACAAGGAGTTTCGCGCATATACGCTTCATATTTATCGCGACTGTAATCACTGTCAGTCTCACTATGACGACGGTGAATAAACGGGACTACACCTTCAAAACCTGTTGTGTAATTCTTGGTGCCATAACGGCCCTTGTACTTCATTTTAATTTCATACTCGTAGCCGTTAAGAATGGCTTCACGGGCTTTGGCGGAAATCTTTTTCCACGGTACATCTAGAGAAAAAGCGATGTCTTTAGCAAGGGCTTCGAGTAAGCGAAGGAAATAATCTGATGATTGCGCACCGCTCCAAGGTGCAATCGCACCTTCATTAATTGAAATTGAGTCATCAGGGATAATCAATTCTAGATCTACTTCAAGTTTAGTTCCGATGCCTGAACATTCTGGGCATGCACCAAAAGGTGAGTTGAACGAGAAGGAACGGGGTTCGAGCTCTTCAAAAGAGAGATTGCAATCATGGCAAGCGAGATGTTCGCTAAAAGTTCGCTCTTTGTCGCTACCTTTGGCATCTACAAAATCAAGTAGAACGATTCCAGATGCTAAGCGAAGCGCAGTTTCAATTGAATCAGTTAAACGAGTCTTCGATTCGGCTTTGGCAGTCAAACGATCAACAACAACTTCAATAGTGTGCTTTTCTTGTTTTTTAAGTTTTGGCGCATCCGTTAAAGCGATGACTTCTCCATCGATTCGAGCACGTGAAAATCCTTGCGTAATTAAATCGGCAAATAGATCTACGAACTCACCTTTTCGAGAGCGAACAATTGGAGCGAGCACTTGAAACTTTGTTGTTGCCGGCATTTCTAGTATTTGATCCACGATTTGTTGTGGAGATTGCCGTGTTACCGGCTTTGCGCACTTAGGGCAATGTGGACGGCCGGCTCGTGCAAACAAAAGTCTTAAATAGTCATACACCTCAGTGATGGTTCCAACTGTGGAGCGGGGATTTCGATTTGTGGATTTCTGGTCAATTGAAACTGCGGGAGAAAGTCCTTCAATGAAATCAACATCGGGTTTATCCATCTGGCCTAAGAACTGACGGGCATATGCCGACAGTGATTCAACATATCGACGCTGACCTTCAGCAAAAATTGTGTCAAAAGCGAGCGAAGATTTTCCAGAGCCAGAGAGTCCTGTAAAGACAATTAAAGCGTTGCGTGGAAGTTCGATGGAGACGTTTTTTAAGTTATGTTCGCGAGCACCGCGAACTACTAATTTATCTATGCTCACTAGACCCCTGCCTCTTCCATTGACCGTAACTCTTTTTTCAAAATCTTGATTTCGTCACGGAATCTAGCCGCAACTTCGAACTGTAAATCACCAGCTGCAGCGCGCATCTGGTCAGTGAGCGAGCCTATCAATGCCACTAATTCCTGGCGCGGGATAGAGCCAGAGGCTTTTACATAAATTCCACTAGAAGTTGCACTCTTTTGATTAGCTCGCTTGCTCGATGCCAACAGTTCTTCGGTATCTTCATTCTCGCGGTTGATTAAATCGGTGATATCGGCGATCTTCTTTCGCAAAGGTTGTGGATCGACTCCCCGTTCTAGGTTGTATGCCACTTGCTTGGCTCGTCTGCGATTAGTTTCATCTATTGCCTTTTCCATCGATGCGGTGATGTTATCGGCATACATATGGACTTCACCGGAAACATTTCGCGCAGCACGTCCAATAGTTTGAATGAGCGAAGTGGCAGATCGAAGAAAACCTTCTTTATCTGCATCCAAAATCGAAACTAGTGAGACTTCAGGAAGATCTAACCCTTCACGTAATAAGTTAATTCCGATCAGGACGTCGTATTCGCCCGTACGAAGCTCTCGAAGGAGTTCAACGCGTCGAAGAGTGTCAACTTCGGAGTGCAAGTACCTAACGCGTACGCCTTTTTCTTGAAAATAATCAGTTAAGTCCTCACTCATTTTCTTAGTCAAGGTTGTAACTAAGACTCTTTCATTCTTTTCGGCACGAATTGTTATCTCATTAAGTAAGTCGTCAATCTGACCCTTAATCGGCTTAATAACAATTTGAGGATCAACTAATCCAGTAGGACGGATGACTTGTTCGACTACATCGCCATCAACTTTTGCCATTTCATATTTTCCAGGTGTTGCAGAAAGGTAGAGTTTTTGGCCCGTGCGCTCTAAAAACTCTGGAAACTTCAGTGGTCGATTATCTAGCGCGCTTGGCAATCTAAATCCATGCTCAACGAGCGTGCGCTTTCTTGACGCATCACCTTCAAACATTGCACCTAACTGGGGAACGGTTACATGGCTCTCATCAATAACAACTAGGAAGTCTTCGGGAAAGTAATCTAGAAGGCAGTTCGGAGCAGAACCTGCTGCACGATCATCTAAGTGTCGCGAATAGTTTTCAATTCCGCTACAAAAACCTATCTGCTCCATCATTTCGATATCAAAAGTCGTTCGCATACGAAGGCGTTGTGCCTCAAGCAGCTTGCCCTGTTTTTCAAATAGATTGAGTTGAATTTGTAACTCATCTTGAATGTCACCAATTGCGCGTTTCATAGTTTCTGGACCGGCCGCATAATGTGTAGCAGGGAAAATGTACATCTCACTTTCATCTCGCATAATTTCACCAGTGAGCGGATGGAGTGTGGTTATTTTCTCAATCTCATCGCCAAACATTTCGATGCGAATAGCTAACTCTTCATACATCGGAATAATTTCAATCGTATCGCCGCGAACTCTAAAGGTTCCGCGCTCAAAGGCGACATCGTTACGTTTGTATTGAACATCTACAAATTTTCGAAGAAGCGCATTTCGTTCTATCTCATCGCCAACACGCAGTTTTATCATGCGGTCTACATATTCCTGCGGCGTTCCAAGTCCATAAATACATGAAACAGTGGCCACAACAATTACATCACGGCGAGTGAGCAACGAGTTAGTGGCAGAGTGGCGCAGGCGCTCAACTTCATCATTAACACTCGAATCCTTTTCGATAAAAGTATCGGTTTGTGGAACATAAGCTTCCGGTTGATAATAGTCATAGTAAGAAACAAAGTACTCAACTGCATTATTTGGAAGTAGTTCTCTAAATTCATTAGCAAGTTGTGCCGCCAAAGTTTTATTTGGCGCCAGAACTAATGTCGGACGCTGTAATTTCTCAATCAACCAAGCGGTAGTTGCCGATTTGCCAGTACCAGTTGCGCCTAATAAAACCACATCTTGCTCTCCTGCATTTATGCGCCGAGCAATTTCGGCAATAGCTTCTGGCTGATCACCTGCAGGAACATATTCACTGATTACTTGAAAAGGTTCGACCCGGCGTTGAAGTTCTGAAATCGGGCGCATCGCCTTAGCCTACTTTTTAACATCCGCATCCGCGAGTTCATCCCATATATTTTCCACTTTGCGCAGTAAATCATCTTCATTTCCATCATTTTCAATAAGAAAATCTGCGACTGATTCACGTTGCTCACGTGTGGCTTGCACAGCGATTCGCGATTCGATTTCAGATATGTGCAATCCCTTGGCTCTCAATCGAGATATTCGACTTTCCATAGGTGCCTCGATCGTGATTACGACATCAAAGCGATCTTGTGCTTGAGTTTCAAAAAGCAGAGGAATTTCGTAAACCAAAACTTCATCTGCTTTCAACGAGGCAACTGCTTCTTCAAACTCCTTGCGAATCCAAGGATGAATTATGCTCTCTAACTTATTTTTTAACTCAGGGTTCCTAAAAATTAGTTCGCCTAAAGCCCGCCTATCGATATCTCCATTTTTGAGAATTGAGTCGCCAAAAATCGAAACTACTTCATCAAATCCAGAAGATCCTCGCTCTATTGCTGCGCGAGCTAACTGATCGGCGTCAATGACAAGTGCGCCAAGATCTGCAAAATATTCTGCCGCCAGGGATTTGCCGCTGCCAATCCCTCCGGTTAAAGCGATTACGCGCATGCCCAAATCTTATCTTCGGATAAAGAAAAAGGAGCCCAGTTAAAGTAAGCGAGGGTCAAAGATTTTTCTCGCGACTTCAAACTGGACTCCTTTTACGGAATCTTTCTTACTTATTCGCCAGCTGGAACAGTTTCTTCTGCTACTGCTTCATCGGCTGGAGTTGCAGCAGCATCGGCGGCTTTAGCCTCTGCTTTCTGCTTTTTGTGCGCCAAGAAACGCTCTTGAGCTTGAGCATATTGTTGCTCCCACTCTTCGCGCTGAGTTTCAAATCCTGGCTTCCACTCTTGTGCTTCTGCATCGAAACCTTCTGGATAGATGAAGTTTCCTTCAGCATCATAACGTGCAGCCATTCCATATTGAGTTGGATCAAATGCTTCAATCTCAATCTCATGTCCCTCGTTTGCTTGCTTGAGAGAAAGAGAGATGCGACGACGCTCTAGATCGATATCAATAATCTTTACAAATAGTTCATCATCTACTTGAACAACTTGCTCAGGGATTTCTACGTGACGTTCTGCCAACTCAGAAATGTGAACTAACCCTTCAATGCCTTCGTGAACACGAATAAATGCACCAAATGGAACAAGCTTTGTAACTACACCTGGCACAACTTGATTAATTGTGTGTGTGCGAGCAAATGCTTGCCATGGATCTTCTTGGGTTGCCTTAAGCGAGAGTGAAACACGTTCGCGCTCGAAATCAACTTCGAGAACTTCAACAGTAACTTCGTCGCCAACTTCAACAACCTCGTTTGGATGATCGATGTGCTTCCAGGAAAGCTCTGAAACGTGGACGAGACCATCAACGCCACCAAGGTCTACGAAAGCACCAAAATTAACGATTGAAGAAACAACGCCAGTGCGCACCTGGCCCTTTTGGAGCT
>CAINRW010000069.1 GCA_903852815.1 uncultured Actinomycetes bacterium | reverse complement strand
TTGAAGGGTCTTCGCGATCGCTACGAAACTCACCACCGCGTTTCAATTACAGATGGTGCGCTAGCTGCGGCAGCAAACCTTGCTGATCGTTATGTTTCAGATCGTTTCTTGCCAGATAAGGCAATCGATTTAATCGATGAAGCAGGTTCACGTCTTCGCATTAAGCGCATGACTGCTCCAGCTGAACT
Organism: uncultured Actinomycetes bacterium; assembly: GCA_903852815.1. Lineage (GTDB taxonomy): Bacteria > Actinomycetota > Actinomycetes > Nanopelagicales > Nanopelagicaceae > Planktophila. Next base: position 4,281 of record CAINRW010000069.1, on the reverse strand, counting down.
GCGTGAATTTGATGACAAAATCGCAAGCGCACGCAAAGAAAAAGAGTCTGCAATCGATGGTCAGGATTTTGAATTAGCGGCATCTCTTCGCGATAAGGAAAAAACACTCCTCACTGAAAAGCATGAAGCTGAAAAGAATTGGAAAGCAACCGACCTAGATAAGGTCACTGAAGTTGATGAAGAACTCATTGCTCAAGTGCTTTCAATCTCAACTGGTATTCCAGTCTTTAAACTTACAGAAGAAGAAACTGCACGACTTCTTCGTATGGAAGATGAACTACATAACCGTGTTATTGGTCAAGACCAAGCTATTAAGGCCTTGTCACAAGCAATTCGCCGCACACGCGCAGGTCTAAAGGATCCACGCCGTCCAGGTGGATCATTTATCTTCGCTGGTCCTTCAGGTGTTGGTAAGACTGAACTTTCTCGCACTCTTGCATCATTCTTATTTGGTGATCAAGATGCATTAATTCAACTTGATATGTCTGAATACTCAGAGCGTCACACCGCATCTCGTTTGTTCGGTGCACCTCCAGGATATGTTGGATATGACGAGGGTGGACAGTTAACTGAAAAGGTTCGCCGTCGCCCATTCTCTGTTGTTCTTTTCGATGAAATCGAAAAAGCACACCCAGATATCTTTAACTCACTTCTTCAAGTTCTTGAAGATGGTCGTCTAACTGATGCACAGGGACGCACCGTTGACTTCAAAAACACTGTCATCATCATGACTACAAACCTTGGAACACGCGATATTTCAAAGAGCTTGGGCCTTGGTTTTGCTAATAGCGATGATGATCAAACAAACTATGAGCGCATGAAGGGCAAGGTAAGTGATGAACTTAAGTCTCACTTCCGTCCTGAGTTCCTCAACCGTATTGATGATGTCATCGTCTTCCACCAGTTGACTAAGGATCAGATTATTCAAATCGTTGATTTGATGATCAAGAACCTTGATGATCGTCTGCAAGCAAAGGACATGGGAATTGAATTAACTCCTGCAGCTAAGGATCTTCTTGCTGCACGTGGTTATGACCCACTTCTTGGTGCACGTCCACTTCGTCGCACAATTCAACGTGAAATCGAAGATGCTCTTTCAGAGCGCATCTTGTTCGGTGAACTCAAGGCCGGCGAAATCATCGTTGTTGATGTTGAGGGAGTAGATGCAGAAGCAGTCTTCACATTTAAGGGTGCTACTAAGGCGCAAATGCCTGATTCACCTGAAGATCTTGCTGAAGCACCAACTGCTTAATATTTAAAGGTAATAACCCCCTTGGAGTATTCACTCTGAGGGGGTTTTGCTTTACCTTTTCCCTATGCGCAAAGCTCCAGTTTGGGTAGTAGCGGTAGCTTTCATTTCAATTTTCTCAACACAGATTTCATTTGCAGCTGTTACTCCAGGAACTAAATGTTCAAAAATTGGTTCGACTGCAACATCAGGTGGCAAGAAGTACACATGCATTAAGAGTGGCAAGAAGCTTGTGTGGAATAAAGGTGTAGCCGTAGTTAAGCCCACACCAACGCCCACCCCAACAGCTGCTCCGACCCCAACGCAATCAGTGGCGCCAGTCATTGATTATTCAAAAACATATTCGACAGACGATGGTTACTTCAACGAGTTCAATGGGCCATGTGCCTTTGACGATAATCCGCCAGAGGAATGGAAAGGATTTCACGATTACTACTACCAAACTTATCGATGTGTTGGTCAATTTAAACTTGGAAAATATTCTTTAGGTAATTTGCGACCAACTTCAGCGTTAACACCGAAGTCAATTGATATGAATCCGGATCTGTGCAAAATTGAAACACCAGATAGCAGCAATATCGCAATTGGTTTCGAACGTCCGGGGACAGGAAGATACAATTATCGCGAAGCTGTTAAATATCCTTCACCAAAAACGATTATTCAGTTGATACCGATGTATGGAGACGATACTTCAAAACCATCCAAGACTCCTAAACAAGAGTATGCAAAGTACTTAGATTTCATTAAAAATTGGATTGAGTATTCTAGCGATGGTGGTTCAAAAGTAGAGCTTAGGTACCCAGAGAATTACATAAAAATGCCTGGAAATATTGGGGACTATAAAGTCAGTCACACAAACAATTGGGATAGCCCAGAACATAAGCGATTCAATCGTGATGTGGTTACGGCCGTTGACTCCGTTATCAATTTTTCGGGAGCAAATATAGGAATTGTTGTAGTCCCCGGTGGCACTGATTTAGACGTACTCAAACAAGCGGCCCTCGGTGGACTGCAAACTAATGAAGGTCGTGTCGGTTTTGCAATGAGTGCCTATCCAGACACTTACTTCAACCCAAATAAAACGCAATTTGCCAATTTAGCAGCACCAGCTTGGTGGATTCATGAGCTGTACCACGCTGGTTTTGGCCTAGAAGATCACTATGGGGACGATAAACAGAATGTTAATACTGAATACGGTTTGGGTTGGTGGAGCCTTATTAGCCCAACAACTGGTGATCTAACTATTTGGGAGAAATGGATTCTCGGATTTACATTAGATTCTCAAGTGCAATGTGTAACAAATCCAGGGACAACTACACATTGGATTGCTCCATCAAGCGTAAAAACTTCAGAAAGCAAGATAGTCGTAATCAAAACTTCCAATACCAAGGTAATCGTGCTGGAATCGATTCGCCCTGCAGGGCTGTATTACAAAATACCGAAGGCGAGTCAAGGTGTTCTCGTTTACACAGTTGATCTCAATGTTAAAGAGCGAGATATTGGCATGAAATTAGTTTTACCTAAGAATCGTAATCCTAATAAGGGCCCATTCTTTTTGGCAGAGGCCCCATTAAGGGTTGGCGAGACTATTAACAGCGATGGTGTGACAATTACTATTATTGAGAGCGGAACGTTTGGTGATGTCATTAAAGTAGAAAAGAGTTAAGAACCAAGTTTCTTAAGTGCATCTCCGCTAAGTCGGAATACTGTCCACTCATCCATGGCCACTGCACCTATGGATTTGTAGAGCTCAATTGATGGTTCGTTCCAATCTAGAACCCACCATTGGAATCTTTCATATTCGCGTTCAACACAAATCTTTGCAAGAGTTTTTAGAAAACCCATTCCTAAACCTTTACCACGATGGGCAGGATCAACATAGAGATCTTCTAAATACAGACCTGGTTTTCCGAGCCATGTTGAGTAATTCAAGAACCAAATTGCAATACCAATTACATCACCATTAACTTCGGCAACATGGCAGAAAGCGCTTGGCTTGTCACCAAAGATTGTTTCTTCAATTTGTTGCAGCGTTGCCTTAGCCTCCAGTGGGGCTTTTTCATACTCAGCTAAATCTTTAATGAGTTGCAGGATGCGTGGAGCATCTTGCTTTATAGCAACGCGGATCATGCGGGCAGTCTATATCGCTTGCGGGGGATAGCTTCTATTAGTAAATCAGCCTGCAGAGTTTTAAGGGCTTTCTCCACTTGTGACTCATCTGGCCAGAGTTTTTTGATTGCGTTCTCAGTTAACGATTCATTCTCACGCAGAGCTTGAACGATTGTGCCGCGGCACTTTCTATCGGTGCCGTGCCAGTCTTGAGATTTACGCACTAGATCAGTTTTTGGATAACCATTCTTGCGCCAATTACATTGACCAATGACTGGGCACTGCTCACAGATAGGGTTTTTAGATGTGCAGACGAGTGCACCAAGCTCCATCGTTGCAGCAGCCCATATGTGAGCATTCTTTGGAGGTTGCAGAGCAAGGCGCGAAGCTTTCTCTCTAGTTGTTGGAGCAGGCTTTGGATGTTCATTTCCATCAATAATGCGGGTTAACAACCGTCTGATGTTCACATCCATAACAAGAGTTTGTTTTTCAAAAGCAAAAGCACCGATTGCAGCGGCGGTGTATTCACCGATGCCAGGAAGTGTCTGCAGAATGGCAGGATCTTCTGGTACTTCATTATTAAAATCTTCGGCAATGATTTGTGCTGCAGCATGTAATCGAAGAGCGCGACGTGGATAGCCAAGTCGTCCCCACGCTGTAATAACTTCGGCCGGTGATGCCTTAGCTAAATCTTTTGGTGTTGGCCAACGTTTCATCCACTCATCCCATTTAGGGAGAACGCGGTTGACCGGAGTTTGTTGCAACATGTATTCACTGACCATCACACCCCACGGCGTGGTGTTCCGCCAAGGCAGATCGCGTTTGTTTTTCTTAAACCAGGAAACTATCGGTTTTTCTAACTGGTTCATTCGCCAGTGATTTTTACCCGTTTGAGTGCTTGATCAAGACGTGAAACTTCAACA
>CAINRW010000068.1 GCA_903852815.1 uncultured Actinomycetes bacterium | reverse complement strand
TCCTCCACCCCCTGCTCCAACAAGTTTTCCCCCAACTGCCCCATTTGTCATCGCCTCGTTATAAGCATGATTTATAAAATCACTCGAAATGCCGACCGACCGGCTTCGTTTATGAAGCCAGTGCTCATGCATGATTTCACCAAAAAGAATTGTGTCTCCGGCCAGAAGAGCGTCTCGGCTCCTAAGTCCCAAGTCTTTCACAAGATGAAGATTCTCGATCATCTCTGAGTTGTTCGCTTGGGACTTCTCATTTTGATCGGAAAGAATGGAACTTGCTGAACGTGAAATTCCAGTGAAAAACAATAATAAATTATCTTCAAGGTTGTGCAATGTGTCGGTTGAAATATGAAGAGGTTCTGCTTTGACAGATCCATCACGACTAAAATTAAAAGCAGTTATTCCTCCAATTGCCGAAATATACTGATCCTGCTTTCCGATTGGTTCCTTTAATTTCTGAATCTCGATCTTGCAAGCAAGTTCCGCTAATTCAGCAGGTTGAATATTTCTGTGGTAATGCGTATAGAGAGCCTTCAATAAACCTGTGGTAAAGCTGCCGCTTGATCCCAAGCCAGTTCCAGAGGGAATATCAGCTACTGTTGTGATTTCAATTTGCGGAGTTCGTAATTTTAACTCATCGAGTGCTTCTCGTATAATTGGGTGAGTCACGCTTGCGACGAGCTCCACATGCTCCATGTTCGAATACTTCAGGTAGATTCCCTCTTTAAATGGCCTATTAACCGTTACATAGACATATTTATTGATTGCTGCAGCAATTAAGAATCCACCGTGGTTTGAGTAATACGACGGCAAATCAGTGCCTCCGCCGCCTAGGCTAATTCTTAAGGGGCTCCTGGAAATAATCATAGTGGGATTGATTCTTGTCGTGAAGTAGATTTTTGAATACTCATCAATTTAGTAATAACAGGTGGTTTGGTGGGGGAAAATATAGATGACAGGTCATTTCTAAGATATTTCCAAAAAGAAGGCGCTGTTTCATGTGGAGTCTCTAGGTTCAAGATTGAGTACCTCTCATTCGATGTAACGACGGACCAATAAACTTTTTCAGTTTAACTCTCCAATCAGAATGCTAATTCTCTAGGATTTCCTGAGGATATGGAGCCCTCATGAAATGATACCGTTTTTACCTGCTCTCACTTAAATATCTCTCTCCTTCAAATAGTTATTAACTGCCAAAGGACCACTTTCACCTATAATTAAGGGGAGTTAGACAGGTTTTTCAACATAAAATCAATGTCTTGCCCGCAAGCAATATCTGGCTTAACACCATTATTCAAAACATCATCCCACCAATTAATTGTTTTGATTACAGCTTCTTCTTGACTCCAAATTGGCGACCAGTTCAGTATCTTCCTTGCTAAACTCGAATCGAGCTCCAAAGAAAAAGTCTCCAAATTCTTGCCAGAATTTTTCCTTAATGAGTCAATTTCTGATTGGTACGGCCAGGTCATCGAAGAAATCTCTGCAATTTGCTTTACGCTTAAGCTTTTGGAGTCAGGTCCAAAATTTAGGGCCTCAATTACTTCTCCTTCCAACACTCTTTCAATAGCCATCAAATAACCTACCAATGGGTCTAGCACATGCTGCCATGGGCGAGTGCTCTCTGGATTTCGTAAAACAATTTTACTTTTTGTGATGAAGGCTCGCACAAGATCTGGAATAAGTCGGTCGGACGCCCAATCACCACCGCCAATCACATTTCCAGCTCGAAGAGAAATGATGTGGGGGCCTTCAGATTGTTTCTTTATTTGTTGCCACGCAGCCACTACTGATTCTGTGCCAACCTTACTTGCGCTATATGGATCTTTGCCAGAGAGCGCATCAGACTCTATAAATGCGTGTCCGGAGTTATCATTTCGATAAACTTTGTCTGTAGTAATTACGCCTATAGCCTTGACCGAATTCGTTGCGAATGCTGAGGTGAGAATATTTGCCGTTCCCATTACATTGATTTCGAAGGTATCCAAAGGAAACTTATATGATTGTAAGACAATTGGTTGGGCTGCCAAATGAACTACAACTGACGGATTGTGCTCTTCCATAAAGCGCTTCACAGATTTCTGATCCCGAATTTCAGCAAAGGTCTCAGGGATTGCGCCGGCTCGATCGCTTCTTTCAAAAAGCGAGTCTTTTTCTGGAGGCAGGGAATACCCAACCACAGAAATCTTTAGTTGTTCAAGCAAGAGGGTCAGCCAAGTACCCTTGAACCCGGTATGCCCAGTGACCATAATTGGGCCAGGTAATTCTCGAAGGCGTTTGCCTAACGTCAAATCCATGGTCAAAGAGTAGTCTTACGCCATTCAAGTACAAACAACGCGCTGTAGATCTAGGCGGGGTGGGGAATTCATTGAATTCAGGTAACCAAGAAATGATTGCTGAGCTAATTGCTGCCGCTATGAGCGAGCGCCATCCTGAGAAAGGTTTCGTGCACGGTGAATCTGAAGTCCCTGTCACAGGTAAAGTTTTTGGACGGGAAGAGCTGACCGCCGCAGTCCAGGCTAGTTTGGATTTTTGGTTAACAGCAGGTCCATATACAGCGAAATTTGAAAGCCGCTTTGCAAAAATCGTCGGAATGCGCCACGCATTTATGGTCAACTCTGGTTCATCCGCAAATCTCTTGGCACTCACCTCACTAACTAGTTCAAAGTTAGGGGATCGCGCTTTAAAACCTGGTGATGAAGTTTTGACTGTTGCTGCTGGCTTCCCAACAACCGTCACCCCTATTCTTCAAAATGGGTTGGTGCCTGTATATGTAGATGTCGACCTTGCAACATATGTTGCTAATGATCAGGCACTAGAAGCGGCGATAAGTCCAAAAACTAAAGCAATTATGATGGCTCATACTTTAGGTAATCCATTTAATGTTGACTTAGTAGAGAAACTTGCTCGAGAACATAATTTGTGGGTAATTGAAGATAGTTGTGATGCTTTGGGCGGCACTTATCGTGGAAAGAACCTTGGCACAATAGGCGATCTTTCGACTTTTAGCTTTTACCCAGCGCATCACATCACGACAGGTGAAGGTGGGGCGGTCCTTGCTAAGAAAGTTGCGATGAAACCAATCCTGGAATCCTTCCGTGACTGGGGTCGCGACTGTTGGTGTGCCCCTGGGTGTGACAACACATGCCTAAAGCGTTATGAATGGAAGTTGGGTGAATTACCAGAGGGATTTGACCATAAATACACGTACTCTCACATTGGCTACAATTTGAAGTCTGGGGATATACAGGCTGCAATTGGTCTTGCCCAATTAGATCGCCTTGAATCTTTTGTTGAGCTACGTCGCCGTAATTGGAATTATCTGCTGCAAGGCCTATCGGAACTCAATGAATTCTTATTGCTGCCAAATGCCACTGAGCATAGTGATCCTTCTTGGTTTGGGTTTGCGATGACTGTGCGCGAAGTTAGCCCTAAAACTCGTAATGAAATAGTCCAAGCCCTAAATGAAAAGAAGATTGCTACGCGGTTACTTTTTGGTGGCAACCTCTTGCGCCAGCCAGCATTCGCTGGCACCGCCCGCCGGGTCCACGGCGAATTGATTAATACCGATATTGTCATGAATGACACATTTTGGATTGGAGTGTGGCCTGGCCTTTCAATACCTATGTTGGACTACATGATTGAATCAATTCACCAAATCTTAGGCAAGAGTAAATGAAGGTAATCATTCTCGCTGGTGGGTTAGGTTCGCGCTTAGCCGAAGAAACATCAGATAAGCCGAAGCCAATGGTTGAAATATGTGGGAATCCAATACTTTGGCACATTATGAAGTCGTACCAAAGCCAGATTGATTGTGAATTTATCGTTGCCACTGGATACCTCTCTGAGATTATTGATGAGTACTTGTCTAGTCCTAAGTTTAAAAGTCAAGGCATTACTGCAACTACTCATTTCACTGGAAAGGAATCGAGTACTGGTGGTCGTGTGAAGCAGGTGATGGCAGCAATTCCGGGTGAGCGGGTGATGGTTACTTATGGTGATGGTTTATCTGACTTAGATATTCAATCACTTTTAACCTTTCACGAAGAGCATGGAAAATTTGCGACAGTGACTGCTGTGCGTCCAGCAGCAAGATTTGGCAGGCTCGAACTTCAGGGAGATAGGGTTCTAAACTTTTCTGAGAAGAGCCAATCTCAGGAAGGTTGGATTAATGGTGGGTATTTTGTTTTCGAGCCTGAAGTTGCTGAGTACATCTCTTTTGATTCCCAACCCTTAGAACACGAACCCCTTGGAAACTTGGCAAATGAGGGAAATTTGATGGCTTTCAAACACTTTGGGTTTTGGCATCCTATGGATACGTTACGAGAAAAATTGGATTTAGAAAAATTGGTTGAATCGGGTGATGCTCCCTGGATGCGCCAGTTCCATTGAAATCTTATGTCATTTTAGGCAACTCTGGGTTCATTGGTTCGGGATTCATGAGACGCCTAGCTCTCATTAATGAACGGGCCATAGGGATAAATCGAAGTCGGGTTACGATTATCGAAAATGGAAATCTAATAGAGTATTCAAGAAAATCTAGCGACATGTTTAATGAAATGCAACGCCACTTAACTGAAGACATCACGGTAATTAATGCAATGTGGGGTAAGAACGACCGACAAAACCGCCAATCACCAATACACCAAGAATATGCATTGCAAGAAAAGTTGCTAATACAGCAATTGGAAGGATCAAGGGCCAAGTATTTGTCATTTGGGTCCATCGCAGAAATTGATGATGAACAAATATCACCGTCATGGGGCACTGAATATTCAAAATCAAAAAAGCAGATATGCGAATTCCTTGCTAGTTCTAGTCTTCAATCGATTTGGCTTCGAATTGCCTCATGTTATGGGCCAGAAGATAATAGGGATTGGTTGCTCACGCAGTTAGGTAAAGGGTGGAAGAGTGGAGAAGAATTTGTAATAGAAAACCCCAACCAACCCCTCAACCTTTGTCACATCGATTCCTTAGTCAAAGCTGCCCTTGATCTATTGGGAGGTATTCAAACAGGAATTTTTAATGTAACAACAGATCAATGGCTAACTGTTGCTGAAATCAAGAATTGTTTTAGCACCCTGGTAGAACCTAAATACTTAGCCAGGGCTTCTGGAGCGTTTTCGCACAACGATCCAGAGGCTCTTATAGTTTCAACACCACTGATTTCACAATATTTTGAGTACTTAAAAGGAGATTATAAATCTTGAATTGAACTTCCTAAACCCATTTTAGGGAGTGCTTTTGCTGATATTGAAATTATAAATTCCAGCACCAACGGCCCAGAGTTCCAGTTAGAGACAAATTCTGTTACCTCTTCTAAATCTTGAGTGTTCCTAATTACGCGGGATTCAATTCCAAAAGCCGTCGCTACCTTACAGAAATTTGGTGCGCTATACCCATCGCGTGTAGCCGTATATCGACCATCCATATTTGTTTCTTGAAATTGTGCAACCATGCCATGTTGGTTATTGTTTAGTATGCAAAGAGTTATTGGTAGATTGAGTTGGCGAATAGTCTGAAGTTCGGCGATACTCAATTGCGAACATCCATCGCCCGCAATTGCAATCCATCGTCCTGGTGCCGATACGGCTGCTCCAATTGCAGCTGGCAAAGCAAAACCCATAGAACCTAATCCACCTGATGTAATGAAGCGCTGGTCTCCATGGATTTTCAATGATTGAGCTGCCCACATCTGGTGTTGACCCACATCCACAATGTAACCACTTATTTTTGATGGTAAAAAACTAAGCCATTTCATTATGTCGTCTGGGTTAAAATCCACTTCACTTGGTTGTTCAGCCCCCTGTGGAAATGACAGCGCTTCATTTTGAATTAAGGTAAGCCAATCTGATCTATCCACATCCAATTCAATCTCGGATAAAGCTATTATGAAACTATGCAAATCAGCTTGAACTGAAATATCCGCATTGACGCGACCACTGAGTTCAAATTCATCCACATCAACTCTGAAGATCTTTTTATCACGAATAAACTCTGTCGGATCAGAACCAGTTTGGCGCACATCTAACCTGGTTCCTAGAGCAATAACCAAATCCGCTTTAGCTATGGCTCGATTTGCCCATCGATTACCATAACTTCCAATCATCCCTATTCGATATGGAGATGATGAATCCAAGACATCAATTCCCATTAGTGAGTGCACTGCAGGAATTTTCCAATCATCTATGATCTTTCGAAGAAGTTCAGTTTTTCGTGAGGCGCGAATCCCGCCACCTAGCAAAAAAATGGGCTTCTTGCTGGTTTGTATGAGTTTAGTTAACTCATCAATCCTAAAATTTCTGGACTGCTTGTTTGAGGACTCTCCATCTAAACTGTGCTTCCAGGCACCTAAGGGAATCAATTCTTGCTGAACATCGATTGGGATGTCTATTAAAACTGGTCCAGGACGACCTTCATGGGCAATTGTCCAGGCTTTTTTCAGTTCATCTAACAAATTAGTATCCGAATTAATCGCGACTGAATATTTGGAAATTCCCCGAACCGCCTGAACAATATCTAATTCTTGAAAACCATTTTGTCTTTGAAATATACTTTTCTTGAGCTCACTTTGGTTTACTTGCCCTGTAATAAATATAGTTGGTACGGAATCAAAGTATGACGAGGCGATAGCGGTTATTAGGTTTGTAGCCCCAGGGCCACTAGTTGCCATTGCAACTGCCGAGCGTCCAGTAATACGTGTTGCTCCTTCTGCGGCAAAACCGGCTGCCTGTTCATGTCTAGTGCTAATTATTGGAGTCTTTCCAGACCGAGCGATTGCGTCGGTAAGAAAGGCAATCATGCCTCCAGATAATTCGAAGACGGCAGGCACATTATGTTCGGCAAAAAAAGCAGCGACCAGATCTGACTTTGTAAATATTGAGAACTGATCATTCATGGCATAACTTTAGCGAACATGCGCGAACAAAACTTAACTCTAGCCCTATATAAATTGTCACGCGGTCTCTTTGGTTTGACTAAATTCAATGATCTAGAGAGCTTCACGGCTTGCTTTCGGGTTTTTCGGAGATTTACTCGATCCTCCCCTAAAACTCCAATTGGAGAGATTCCCCAGCACTATCCCCAAACAGACTATTGCAAATGGAAACAGCACGGGGACAACAAACCTACGGTCCGCTTGAAAAACAGCTGCTTGGGCGGCTAATAGGAGTGCAGTAATCAGTGTTGTGAATCCCCATGCCCTGACAGTTTGAGATCGAATTAGGAGTACTGCCGCTATCAGCGAAAGAATATTGAAAAGCCCATATACTTGGTCTGTTGTCGAGTTGCTTTTGAATCCAAATGCAATAAGTATTTTATCACTAGCATAGCCAATTTCCTTTAAAGGCCTGTTTTCCCAAATTTGAATGGACTTTTCTGTTAATTTTGAATTCTCTGCTGCCGGTGACTCAATTATATTGTTTGTAAACAAGTCAGTTGGATTACTTCTGGGATCTACTTTCCACTTAACGGCAGATCTAGCAAGCACGCTTTCGTCATAACTTAGAACCATTCCTGTTCCAACATAGAGATTCGCGCCGGAATTTGTAGTTAACCCAAAGAAGCCAGATTGCGCCTGATTAACAAACAAAACCCACGGAGAGAGAAGCAGTGTAACAATTAAAACAACACTTGATAGAGTCTTGATCATTCGTGTCTTGAGCGTGCAGGCTAAGAAGCCAAATACTACAATCAAAAGTATAAGGTTGTTGGGTTTCAAATAAGTTGCTGCCACAATCAAAATTGAGATCTTAAATACGTGCTGCCAGGAAATCTCAGAAAATTTCAAAGTTGCTAGAACATATATCAAAGCAACTACAATCACTGAAGTGAAACTCTCAGCTAACAACGCTGGCACAAAGTGCCAAATTGGGAGAAGAATGTAGAGGATACATACAAGAAGCGCTATTCTTCTTGTAACAAAATTTTCTAATACTACTTTTATGATGCCTGCAGACAGGGCAAGCCCAAACATTTGTAGCAGTCTTACCCCTAGATATGGCGCTGATGGCAAAAGATAATTCATTATTAGAATGACCAATGGATAACCAGGCATACGATAAGCATCGCTAAATGCCAATTCAAATCCACCTGTTTGCCAGAGTTGCGCTCTCTCCACATAATCCACCGCATCTGATGCGGTAGGTGCATATGGACTAATAACTGAGTTGTCTAGGTATCGACCAATCAAAATAAATTGCAAAGTAAAACTAAGAAGCACGACTGCAATTGTGTTGTACCTTAGAAAAATACCAATGCAATTTTTCAAAAGTCTATCCATGCCAACTCCGAATCTTGTTGCTTATAGGCTCTAGGATATAGGGGGACAAAGGAAAAATCACAAATGCAAGCAGAATTCCATTATTTTAATACACTTTATGGCACGATTGCCCTCTCGAAGCAATTTTGCTTAATTGGACTGTATTCAAAGAACGGATGCGAATAAGAATGGCCAGTTTTAATTTCGGGGATGTGGATCATTTCTATAACAAATATTACGATTTGGTATTGCGGACTGGATTGATAGGAGTGGCGCAGAACCGCACCCACCGTGCAATTGAGAAGCGTTGGAGTAAGCATGATGTATTTGAGCAAGTTCTCGAAGTAGGCGCAGGGGCGGGAGCTCATCGACAATTCGTTAAGCATCAGTATCAAATATATTATGAAACAGATATCCGAGTTAATCATGCTTCAAGTAATAAGGAATCTTCGGTTGCCGATAGTAATTTGAGAAGAGAGTTTGCAGATATAACACAACTGCACTACAAGGACGCCGTATTTGACCGAGTAATTGCCACTTGTTTGTTGCTGCACCTGGAAAAGCCTGAAATTGCACTTCGCGAGGCCCGCAGGGTTACTAAAAACCTAGGTGTAATTTCAATTCTGGTGCCATGTGAACCAGGATTATTTCTGAGAATTTCGAGGAGTTTGCTTACAGCCAGGAAGGCTCGTCGACTAGGTTTCCAAGGATATGGTTTATTTAATGCTCGCGATCACATTAATTATCTTTCAGGTATAGACGAGATGATTAGATTTGTTTTTGAAAAAGATAGGATACATGTGTCTCGATTTCCATTTCATTGGCCAAGTTGGAATTTGAATTTGTATTATGTTTACACAATTTGCCGAGGTGAAAATGATTAGTCGCATAACTAATAGTGAAGTTAACAAAGTAAACTCAAAAAGCTTAGTGATCCTAGTCGTGCCTTGCTTTAACGAAGAGTATCGGTGGGTGTTAGACTATTGGAGGAGTATAAGCAAAATTCAGGACCTGAAACTCTATTTCGTGAATGATGGATCAAGCGATGGTACTTCCTCAAAGATTTCTCTTCTTTTAGAGAATTCGCATCACGTTTTACTTGAGTTACCTAAAAATGTAGGAAAGGCGGAAGCCATTAGGTTTGGGTTTCACCATGCATTTGCTGAACACCCATTAGGAATTGGTTTCTTAGATGCAGATGGGGCATTCCCTTTTGATGATGTTCAAACCCAACTTAACGTTTTCAGAAAGCTTTATCACCATGGAGACATCCCGGTTGCAGTTTGGAGTTCAAGAGTCCAATTGGCTGGAAGGTCAATAGAAAGAAGGTTGCTCCGCCATTATTTTGCGAGAGTTTTAGTTACCATTTTGGCGATGCGGTTCAATTTTAGGATTTATGACACACAATCCGGAATGAAGATATTCCCTCTCACGCCAACTTTAAAGGCATGCATGAAAGCCAAATTTAAGACTCGTTGGTTTATAGATCTTGAGCTATTTCTAAGGTGGCGATTTGAGGCTAATTCGGATCTGAATATTTGGGAAGAACCTTTGCAGGGTTGGAAGGATATCGGTGGGTCGAAACTTTCAGGGAGGCAATATCTAACCATTCTGCAGGATATAAAAGCGCTAAATTCATATCAGGTTGAGATTCCAAAACACCAAGGCTAAAAGCTATTCCATACTTTTGAAGTAAGGTTACGACATGCAGATTTTAGTCACTGGAGGAGCTGGGTTTATTGGTTCTCATTTATGCGAACGACTTTTATCAGATGGTCATACTGTCACCGTCTTAGATTCTGCAACAACGGGTCGTTTGTCTAACTTAAGTAAAGTTATAGACTCCCCGCATTTTAAAGCTTTTGAAGGATCGATTCTAGATACAGATGTTTTAAACCCGCTGATCAAGGATGTGGATTACGTATTCCATCTTGCGGCGGCAGTCGGGGTATTTAATATTGTGAATAACCCGCTTGCAAGTTTGCTAACTAATATACGCGGGACCGAGAATGTTCTTGAAGCTGCTCATGCTTCGAATACTCCTGTCTTCTTGACTAGCAGCAGTGAGGTTTATGGGAAGAATGTTTCAGATTCACTTAAAGAGAGTGACGACAGAATTCTGGGAAGTCCAGTAACTTTACGTTGGTCATACAGTGAAGCGAAGGCGATTGATGAATCTCTTGCCTATGCTTATTACATTGAAAGGCAGTTGGAGACCCGAATCGTCAGATTCTTCAACACGGTTGGTCCCCGTCAATTAGGTGCGTATGGAATGGTTGTTCCGCGTTTTGTACAAGCAGCTTTGGCTAATGAGCCAATCACGATTTACGGTGATGGTAAGCAAACACGCTGTTTTGCGCATGTATACGATGTAATTGATGCAGTAATTGCAGTTGCATTTGCAGATAATACCGTTGGCAAAGTTATAAATATTGGAAATAATGTAGAGATTTCCATCAATGATCTGGCTCAAAAGATTATTGAGGAGACCGGATCAAAAAGTAAGATTATTTATGTACCTTATCAAGAGGCTTATGGTGAAGGCTTTGAAGATATGGAGCGCCGTGTGCCGAATATCGAATTGATTAACAAACTAGTTGGTTGGGTACCAAATCGAGATCTTTCAACAATAATCGCTGATATCTCAGCTGAGATGCGAAAGACCACTTAAAGGGGAGTGACTCCAGCAAAACCTTTCATCGTATTAGTACAATCCAGAATTTGCACGCCGCTTGCCATTATTTGCTCTAAATTCATCCCTGGCTGCTTTATAGTCAGAATTACAACATCACATTGCCAATCTAAATCAACAGATTGAGAGCTCTCCCAAGTCGGAACTAGAGGATCGTGCCAGGCAACGCTTGCGCCTAGTGAAAGTAGATGGTCTCGAAGTTCTGAGACCGGAGTTTCGCGAACATCACTGATACCGGGTTTATATGCAACCCCAAGAATGAGAACTTTAGGATTTACAATGCTTGAATCAACTAGACCAAGTGCACGCTGTGCCACATATTTAGGCATTTGGCGACTAATTGAATCGGCGGATTCTACAAATTTGGCCTGGTCTCCATTTTTGCGCGCCCACCAGGTTAAGTACAAGGGATCTACTGGAATGCAATGTCCGCCTACGCCAACACCGGGTCTAAATGGCATATATCCATAAGGCTTGGAAGATGCTGCATCGATAACCTCATGAACATTAATACCAGCGCTTGAGCAGATTTGATTGAATTCAAGGACAAGTGCAATATTAACTAAGCGAAAAGTATTTTCTAGAAGTTTTGCAGCTTCAGCAACTTCTGGTGTTGATACTGGCACTACAGCATCACAAATAGATTCATAAAAAGTGAGTGCACGGGACTGAGATTCTGAATCGATTGCACCGACTAAACGCGGCGTATTCTTTTGATTCCATACAGGATCGCCTGGATTAACACGCTCCGGAGCACTTGCGAAATATAATGTCGGTGAGGTCGCAGGTTTTGCCGAATTTATTATCGGTATGATGACATCACGAAGTGTGCCTGGATATGACGTTGACTCACTTACGACCAAGGTTTCATTTGCAACAAATGGAGCAATTCCAATGGCTGCGCTACGTAAGAGACTTAAATCTGGCTCGTGCTTTTCATCTAACGGGGTTGGCACACAGATTGTTATTACAGATGCTTTGGCGATGTCAGAGATTTCAGTTGTGGCTCTATAGGCGCCACTACTTAACGCGGCTTTAAGTTGGGCATTAGAAATATCTTCAATTGGGCTTAAGCCCGCATTAATTTGGGCAACCTTGGTAGCAAAGTTATCAACTCCGATTACAGACCAACCGGCGTCAACAGCAGCCATAGCTAGCGGAAGGCCAACGTAGCCTTGGCCGATAATGGCGAGAATCTGGGGCTTTTGTGCGCTCACGATTGAAATCCTAGTCAATGCTGGGTCGTTTTCATGTATTCCCTCTGTCTAGGGAATATCAGCCGCTAACAAGGTTTGTAAGGGATGATTGGTCTGTGAAGAGCCCTTCAAATGGTCCGATTCGGGTTATGCGCATTATTGCCCGCATGAACGTGGGTGGCCCTGCTGTTCAAGTGAGCGGATTGATGCGAGGTTTGAACCCAGTTGATTTCGATCACCGTTTATACACCGGTTTTTGTGCCCCTGATGAATCTGACTATCTAAATACGGTTGCAACCGATGTGAAGGCTGTACGCATTGAAGGTTTTGGACGGCGTGTCAGTTTGGGTGGTGACATTAAAGCCTTTGTGACTCTAGTTAAAGAAATACGTACATTTAAACCGCATGTGATTCATACACATACAGCTAAAGCTGGTTTCTTGGGTCGTATTGCATCCGTAGTTTCTTTGCAGCAATCAATTCGCGTACACACATTTCACGGGCATTTACTGAACGGTTACTTTGGACCTTTTAAGCGCGCCTTGGTTGTGTTCGCTGAGAAAACACTAGCAATACTTACGGACCAGTTGTTGGCTGTTGGCGACAAAGTTAGACAGGATCTCTTAAGCGTCGGTATTGGCAATGCCAAGAATTTTTCATTGATGCCACCAGGATTAACTGTCGGCGTGTTACCGAATAAAAATAGATCTCGTGAATCATTTGGATTACCAGCAGAAAAATTACAGTGTGCTTTTATTGGTCGGATAACACAAATCAAGCGTCCTGACCGTTTTCTTGATGTCGTAAGCGAAATCAAAAAGCGCCAAGTTGAATTGGACTTCTTTATTGCAGGAGATGGCGAGCTACTGGAAACTTGCAGTAAGAGAATAACTGCTGAGGAATTACCTGTGTCAGTTCTTGGTTGGCAAAGCAACATTGAAAGAGTGTTATCAGCGGCCGATATTGTCGTGCTAACAAGTGATAATGAAGGGACCCCACTAAGTTTAATCCAGGCAGGCATGATTGGACTCCCCGTTGTCTCAACAAATGTGGGATCTGTGTCTGAAATTGTCCTTAATGAATTAACTGGAATTATTACTGAACTAGATGTTCAGCAAATAGCTGATGCTCTTGAAAACCTAGTCAGTAATCCAGGATTACGGGCACGACTGGGCAATGCAGCGCAGGAATTTACTTTGGCTAATTTTGGGGTTCAACGCTTAGTGAATGACCATGAAGAGCTCTACAAGAAGCTCCTATCTAATCAAGCCAAGTCCTAGCCCACAGTTCTAGCATCAACATAGGCCACAGGAGATTGTCTTTGTCATCGCCTGCCATGTGAATGTCAATCACTCTCTTAACTTCAGATGATTCAAACCAGCCGCGTTGAGTGGCTGTTGAATCGGTGAGGGTGTCAATAAGCATTTCTTTCAATCCGGTGCGGAGCCATTCAGCTCGTGGAATTCCAAAACCCATTTTGGGTCTGTCAATTAATTCTGCTGGTACTAGTGAACGGGCAACATCTTTAAGAATGTGCTTAGTCTCAAAACCTGCAATTTTGTATTTGCGAGGCAGAGATACACCCCACTCTATAACGTTTACATCGAGCAAAGGTGATCGCAGCTCTAGGCTATTAGCCATAGTTGCAATATCAACTTTAACCAATAAATCACCAGGTAGGTAGGCGGAAAAATCTGAACGGATCATGCGATCAAGTGAAAATAAGTTGCCAGCGTCAAATTGATTTATGTAAGCAGTTTCTGCCTTATTTGAATAAATCTTGGGATTGAGAAGAGTAAAAAGTTCTTGCGGCTGAGTCAGCGAAAGAATTGAGCTATATCTGGCAGCTAGTGATGCCTTTGGTGAAAGCTGAGACCTTACCCGATTTATCTTTCGGGAACCCCCCATTGACTTTTTACCGGCGAGATTGAGTCCTACCCTAGCTAATCCTATAAAAGGATTAATTTTTTGCATCACAGGAGTTGCTAAATAACGGTCATAACCGCCAAATACTTCATCTCCGCCATCTCCACCCAGCGCAACAATGAGATTTTCGCGGGCGAATTTAGCTAATAAATATGTAGGCACAATTGAGGAATCTGCAAAAGGTTGATCTAAGACATGGGAAATCTTCTCAATAACTAAGGCAGGATCTGGGCTCAATATCTCTTCGTGATGGTTAGTGCCCAAATAGTTTGCTACCTGCTTAGCATGGTGTGCTTCATTAAAAGCCGCACTATGGAAGCCAATCGAGTAAGTCTGAACTTTCTCCTTCATCAGTTTGGCCATGTATGCCGTCACAACAGTTGAGTCATATCCTCCGCTGAGGAATGATCCAATGGGGCGCTCAGAAATTAAGCGCCGTGAAACCGCTGCTTCAATTAATTCCTTTGTAGTCTCAAGTGCTTCCTCGTAAGGGATAGTAACTTTGGTTTCAAAATCTGCAGTCCAATAGGTGGCTGTTGTTATTTTTCCATCACGCCAACTTACGACACTCGCTGGTGGGACTTGGTGTATCTCGTTAAAAGCAGAGTTTGGGGAGTTGATATACCCATACTGCATCACCTCGGCAATCATGTCTGTTCTAAGTGTTCTATCTGGACGGGCCAACATGAGTGCGCGTACTTCAGATGCAAAGAAAAGGGTTCCGTCACTTAATTGGGAAATCCACAGAGGCTTCTTGCCCATCCGATCTCGGATGAGGTGAAGTGATCTATCACGAGCGTCATGAATCGCAATTGCAAACATGCCGTTTAGTTTGTTGATGAAATCTAAACCAAACTCAAGATAAAGATTAATCACAACTTCAGATTCACTAGTATCTCGACAATGGACCCCACGAGCTTCAAGTTCAGTCCGAAGTTCTCGGTAGTTATAGATTTCGCCATTCCAAACAATACGAATTTGTTCTGCTGCATCTGTTGCTGGCTGCTTGCCTGCAGCAATCTCTACGATAGCTAGCCGACACATTCCAATGCCAATTCCATTATTTACATATGTTCCTGTGTCATCAGGGCCACGATGTTCAATAGATTTGAGTTGAGCATCAAGTAATGAATGCTGCGGTGCGCTCGGACCAATACCACCAGTAATTCCACACATAGATTGCTTATTTAATCCACAGTCTTCGGACCGTTAGCCACGCTCTGACCAAAATCTTTGAGCCAAACAACTGTTTCTGCAAGAGCCTCTTCAAATGGCTTAGGGGTGATGGCTGGGAAAAGCGACTTTAGAAGGCTTGGAGAGTTTTGGGATTCCTTGACATCTCCCAACCGATTTTCTCTGTAATTAACTTGCAAATCAGGAAAATGCTTCTTGAGCATTTCAATAGTGTCATTAAGGTAGATCCGGTTACCGTAAGCAAGATTAACAGCCCCTTCAGTTACAACCTTTTCTTTCATGGCAGTCATGGCAATATCCAGAACTGTTTCAACATAAGTGAAATCTCTTGATGCCGTGCCATCACCATAAACATCTATCGGCTTACCTTGCATGGCTAGCCAGATCCATTTAGGCAATACAGCGGCATATTCATGATCTGGCCGTTGGCGTGGTCCAAAGACATTAAAGAAACGAAGTAACGTTGTTGGGACGTTATAGGCAGACGTATAAGCCTGTACATATCCTTCAGCAGACAATTTACTGGCTGCATAGGGAGTCATGGGACCAAGCCACATTGATTCATCTTTAGGTAATTGCATGTTACGGCCATAAACAGAAGAGGATGAAGAAAACACAACATGTGCACCAGTTGCCTTGGCAACTTCTAGGACATTGAGAGTGCCAGTTGCATTTACCTCGTGAGTTGCTATCGGGTTCTTTATCGAGCGCGGAACAGAACCACGGGCGGCAAGGTGGAAAATAGTTTCGCAATCTTTTAGAGCAGTAGCAAGTGACTTGGGATCCGTAATTGAAATCTGATGAAAAGTTGATTTATCTTGGTCAACATTAGAGAGGAGTCCTGTGCTTATGTCATCGATTACTACAACGTCATAACCCTCTGTAAGAAGGCGCTTAGTTAAGTTAGAGC
>CAINRW010000067.1 GCA_903852815.1 uncultured Actinomycetes bacterium | reverse complement strand
TCTTACTAACTCAGCAAATGATGTTGGATACACCGCATGGGGATGTCCAGCAGCAGCCCAAACAATGTCGTAATCGTTTAACGCTTCATCAATGAGGATAATTTCTGGCTTAGAAATCCACCCCAGTGGACTCACGCCGCCAATTGAAAAACCCGATGCATTCTTTACAAAATCAGCATCGGCTCGATGAAGTTTATCGACACCTAATTTACTTGCTACTAATTCGGTATCTACGCGGTGGCGCCCACTTGTAATAACTAAAAGCGGATTACCACTTGGAAGTTTAAAAACAATAGATGATGCAACCTGGCCAACTTCAATTCCTAAAGCGTTAGCAGCATCAAGTGCCGTGCGTGCAGAGTCTGAAAGAATGGTTACTTCACCAGCACAACCCAACTCTTTGAGGAGAGTCGTAACACGGATTACAGAGGGATTATTTAGAACTTCCTCCACAATTTATGCAACACGGCTTTCAAGTTTGAGTGCAGCCATAAATGCATCTACAACTTCTTGCTTACTCCAAGGCTCTGGTGCTTGAGTGATGAAGAAATCTTTCAAAGCGATTTCAGCAAGTTCGTCGATATCACCTTCTACAAAGCCAAGTGAAGACAGAACAGGGAATTGAAGATCTGCCAAAATCTTACGAACTGCATTTACACAACGAGATCCATCTTTTGTGCCATCTTGTGGAACGCCCATCGCATCGGCAATGCGCTCCATTTTTTCTGGAACTATTTTTGCTTCACGAGTCAGAGTTTCAACAAGTACTAACCCAATTGTTAGTCCATGAGGCACATGCTTGAGTCCGCCAATTGCTTGGCCAAGTGAGTGTTCAGCGGTGCAGTCGGAGATGTTCATTGTTAAGCCAGCCATCATGCTTCCTGCAGCCATACCTGCGCGTGCAGCTTTGTCATTTCCATCTTTAAAAGCTGCAACAAGTGCTGGCGTCATCATACGAACAGCTTCATAGCCAATCGCATCTCCAATTGGTGTTGAGCACTTAGCAATAATTCCTGCGATTGCTTGTGCAAGGGCATCGATACCAGTATTTGCCGTCATTGAAGGCGGCATTGAATAAGTAAGAACTGGATCAACGAGTGCAACCTGTGCGCGAAGATTTCCATTTGCGATACCTGCTTTGCGACCAGCTTCTGGATCAGAGATTACAGAACCGCCAGAAACTTCAGAGCCTGTACCTGCAGAAGTTGGAAGTGCAATCAAAGGAAGAGTGGGTGCTGGATAGACCGGGGCTTGAGACTGAAATTCGCGGAAGGTGCAGTTGAGTTGTGCGCATAAGCGAGCAGCTTTTGCAGTATCGATAACTGAACCACCACCGAGGGCTACGACAACATCAGAGCCTGCAGCTTTAAGTGCTGCAATGGAATCATCCACCATTTGAATTGTTGGTTCGCCTGCTGGCTTCTCAAATAACGTAACTGAAATTCCTGGCGCAGAGTTCATTTGATCAATAAGTTGGGCTGCAGCCGGATTGAACTTTTCAATATCTTTATCAACCATCAAGAAAACTTTGCTCGCACCAAGCTCTGTAACAACTGCTGGCAATGTTTGGGCCACGCCTTCTCCAAAGCGAACTTTGACTGGAAGATGGTTATTGAAAGCGGTGATGTTGTCCACGAGAGCTCCTTGGTGAGTTGGTATGGCTTGAATTCTATCTCGGCGAGGAGGGATTGGAATAGTTAAGTCTTGCAATGGTTTCCTGAAAAATGAGCGTTAGTATGTATTTTCATCGCGCAGTTTCTAACCTCTTGGACGGTCCCAAATGAGAATTTTTCGTCGAATTCGCAAGAGAAAGACGCTACTTTCTGATGCAGAGATTGCCTTGCTGAGAAGAGAAAATGAAGAAGCCGCGCGAGGACAAATGAATCCTTTTGCTTTGAACACTGGCCCAGATGCATTGACAAAAGCAACTGGAGTTGGATTTCTTACGAGTGGCCCCGTAGCAATTTTCGGATCTCCTAATTCGGAAAAGGAAGAGAATCAAAGACCTGAAAAGTAATGTAACTAAATTTCCCTCTTAAATTTCACGGCAAGTTTATTAAGCATCACATGAAGTGCGATACCGATTGCCATTCCCCAAATTAGGTCTATTGCCACGGTACTTATTGCCGTAACAATTAATGTTGCCGCTTCGGTTTTGGTAGTGCGAAGAGATTCCTTAATTGATGCTGGATTGAGAATTCGGTAACTAGTTCCCAGTAATAGCCCGGCGATGACTGCAGTTGGAATTTGGCTAACAAGTGGCGCAGCAATAAGGGCAATAAATAGAAGTACGAAGGCGTGGAAAACTGAGGCAAGTCGCGATTTTGCGTGAGACCTAACATTGACGCTGGTTCTGGCAATTGCCCCAGTTGCCGGCATTCCACCAAAAATAGATGAAGCAAGCGTTGCTAGACCTTGGCCAAAAAGTTCACGGTTGGGTTCAAATTTTTCTTTATTGTGGGCAAGACCATCGGCAACGCGTGCAGATAAAAGAGATTCAACGGCTGCAAGTAGCGCAATCCACAGTGCAGGAATTAGAAGTGACGTCACATTCTCAAATATCGGAGTTTTGAAAGTGCCAAGGGATCGCGGGATGTTGCCAATTGTTGCGACATCAATTGAAAAAGCTTTCACAATTAATGTGACTAAAACAAGAGCAATAAAACTGGCCGGAATGTGAAGATGTAATTTAAAGCGGGAAACAAGTTGAGGCCATGAAAACTTTATGAACAAAGTAATGACGACAACTAGAAGGCTTGAATAATTCAAGCCGGCGTCGAAAGCTTTCAATACTGTATTCCACGCAACCATGTAGCTTTTCTCGCCATCACCTTTTGCGATTCCTAAAGCAAGTGGAATCTGTTGTAACGAAATGATGAGGGCGATTCCGACAGTAAAACCTTCAACAACTGTCCATGGCACACGATTAATAACAGCTCCAAGTTTGAAAACCGCCATTGCAATCACGATAAGGCCGGCCATAAGACCCAGTGCCGGGATGGCACTAACGCCAAATTTCGCAATAACTGGAATCAAAATTACTGTCATTGCGCCAGTTGGGCCACTGACTTGGTATTTGGATCCACCGAAAACTGCAGCTAGAAACCCAGCAATAATTGCAGTAGTTAATCCAGCTGCAGCCGACATTCCAGATGTGATTCCAAAACCAATTGCAAGAGGTAGAGCAACAATGGCGACCGTCAAACCTGCAATTAAGTCGGAAATGAGATCTTTGCGATTATTTGAAAACTCGCTTCGGCTTGGCCAGAAGGAGATAAACATGATGAAATGAAAGCAGACTTAGGAGTCATTGTCAGTTACCGTTATCACCTTATGGAGACTGATTTGAAAGCCGCGGCTACACAAGCGCGCAATGGACTGTGGGCAACATTCTTTTTTATGGGAGTTGTCTCAATGGCATGGGTTGCGCGCATTCCTGAAATTCGAGATGCCAATGGTCTCAATAACGGACAACTGGGATTGATTTTACTCTCCAGCACAACAGGGGCAATCATTGGCGCTCAGCTTGCTGGTCGTTTGATTCATACCTATGGAAGCAAGCCAGTGATTCAAACAGCCATTGTCATTATGCCTATCGGTTTAATTTTTATGGGTCTTTCGACATCTCCTATTACTTTAATTGTTGGCCTATTCATCATGGGCCTTGGATATTCAAGTATGGATATTGCCTCAAATACACAGGCAGTTGTCATTGAGAAACTATTGGAAAAGCGTGCGATGTCTTCCTTTCACGCATTGTGGTCATCTGGGGCTTTTGCTACAACGGTGCTAGGTGGATCAATTGCAAAATATGTATCTCCGCGAGATAACTTAGTTGGCGTTGGTATTGCCTGTTTCTTCCTTTTTATTCCGGCAGTTAAATCTCTGTTGTCACCCGAGATAGATGATCACAACGGCGGCGAAGAAGAGACTTCAGCAAAGATTCCATTAATTGGTAAGAGCGTGTTACCTCTGTGGGGGATGGGAATCGGTTTATTAGGAGGTCTCATTGCGGAAGGTGCCGCAAGTGATTGGGGCGCAATCCTTTTGCGCGACAATATGCATTTTGGTAAAGGTGTCAATGCAATTGGTTTCGCGGTTTTTTCTTTAGCCATGATTACCGCCAGATTTATGGGTGATCGCGCCTTGGACTACTTCGGACCTAGAAAAACGGTTTTATATGGCGGTTACATAGGTGGAGTTGGCTTAGGCGCAGGAATAATCATTGGAGTTCCACTTTCTGATTCACATCCAGCGCTTGCTTTAATTATTGTAAGTATCGGATTTGCTTGCGCTGGAATTGGAATCGGTCCAATGTTTCCTGCCTATATTTTGGCAGCCTCTGAAACTCCAGGAATCGCTTCTTCGGTTGCCATTGCACGAGTTGGTGTAATTGGAATCGCTGGTTACTTTATTGGTCCTTCAGTAACGGGTGCGCTCGCTCAATGGCTTTCACTTCCAGTTGCAATGATGTATCCCGTATTAATGTTGTTGCTTGCCGGATATCAGTCACACATAATCAAGAAATAAGCCAACTTTGGATCAAAGTAAATATTGCAATTGCAAATAGTAGATATGCAAACGACTGTCGTAATATCCGAGGGTTAACTGTATTTGCTTTAATTGATGCAGCTCTTGCGATAATGACGGCAGAAATTGCCATGATTAGCGGAATTTTCCAGTTCACCGAATTCCATAATGAGTGATGTGCAAAGAATGCAATAATCGAATTGAGCACAATTATCAGAAGTGATGTTCCGCTTGCTTTTGCCTGTGAATTTTTAAAGAACAGAACCAAGATTGGTATGGCTAAGAATCCGCCGCCTACACCAAATAATCCAGTCATAGTTCCAATTACTAAGGAGATTACAATCAAAACTAGAGGTGGGATCTTTTTTTGACTTCCCGCTATCGGTTTCATCAGCATGGTGTTTGCTGCAATGAGAAGAACTATTGAAAAACCTGTTTTGATAGTTTTATCGCTAAGAGAGTGGGCTAGCAATGAAGATCCAACATTTGCCGTAAAACCGATGGAACTAATTATTAATGCCTCACGGATTAAAACATCTTTACTTTTGAATTTTGGTATTAAGCCAGAAGTGGCTGCAGCAATAACAATTGCAAGTGCCGCCGTTGTTGCGATTGGTGCTGAAAAATTAAAGAAATAGATAAGCATCGGAACTGAAAGCATTGCCCCACCAGCGCCAACAAATCCAAGTACTGAACCTATAAAGCATCCGCAAATAAGGGCTGCAACTATTTCCATGAGGGGATGATGACGTAAAAAACCCCCACACCGTTAAAGTGCGGGGGTTTTTAAAATTAATTATTAGAAACTAAAGAACGCGCTTGTAATGCTTGGGCCAAAATCTGCACCTGCACCGACTAGTGCGAAGATGATGAGTGCAGCACCGGCAAGGGACAGATCCTTGAAGAATCCAATAGTTTCATTTTGCTTAGCTGTTGCATCGTTTTCCTTCCAGAATGCATGCATGAGGAATGCGGCTGGAATGAGGAAGAGTGCGATAAGTAGAGCGCCAAGATCGGCGTACACGCCAAAAGCGATGTACAGGCCGCCAACTAGGATCATCAGACCTGAGACGATCACGCTGAGCTTTGCTGCTGGAACCTTTTTGTATTGGGCATAGCCAGTCATTGCTTCTAGCTTGGTGAGGTGGCTGATGCCTGAGTTAATGAAAATCAGCGCAAACAAGATGCGACCGATCACGAGAACTGCGTTCATGGAACTCCTTAGGTTGGTTTATTCGAACGAGCAAGATATTAATTGAACTTTCAACTACTCGATAAAAGCGACACGCTGCGCGCACTTGCCATTTGTCAGTCCAGGGGGCTATTTTTCGAACATCTGTTCGAATATCCACAGCCCAGGAAAGGTCAGGTCAGACAATGTCAGCGCCTCAGGTTAATCCCGCTCACGATGTCACAATCGATGGAGCAACCACTCCCATTGAATTTACTTTTAAGGGACGGCGCTTTCGTATTCATGCAGTCTTATCTAGATGGTGCGAATCCGGTGGTTGGTGGAATCGAATCAGCGATGGCAAATACCGACCAGATGATCAAGCACGTGCGTTATGGCGAGTAGAAGCTGCGCCCATCGGCGCGCTGACGACCTTTGAATTAGAGCGTGACGAACTTAGCGGACAGTGGATCATCCGCAACGTATGAGTTTTATTCATTTAAATGTAGCCAGTGCTTATTCCCTCAAGTACGGGACAACTCAACCTAGCGATTTAGTACAGCGCGCAGCAGAGTTTGAAATGCCGGCATTGGCACTTACTGATCGAGATGGTTTAGCTGGTGCCATTCGCTTTGCGCAGAGCTGTGTTGATTTTGGTGTTGCTCCCATCATTGGAGTCAATCTGGCCATTGATATGGGTGGAGCCAATAACCGTTTAACGCTTCTGGCACATAGCGATGGGGGTTGGCGCTCGCTATGTCGTTTACTGACATCGCTGGCAATGACAAGTGATAGCCGCTCTCCGGTATTAACTCTTGAATTCTTACAACGCTTTAGTCACTACAGCACTAATGTCTATGCGCTCCATGGTCCACAATCATTAGTCGGCTCACTCATTAGTGAAAATCGAATGGATGCCGCCTTTAATGCTTTCAACCAAGCGCGTGAATTTTTTCGAGATAGCGCTATCGAATGTGTTTCACACCTAGTAGCCGGCAAAGGTCCACGATCAACTCCGCATGCCGCAAAGTCATTAATTTTTGCCCGCGATCATGACATAGATGCAGTTATTACGAATGCGGTACGTATGCGAGATGGCATCGATGGTCCGGTAGCCGATGTTTTAGATTGCGCTCGCCAACTAGTACCTCTGCATCCGCGCCATGTCGAAAGACGCAATGCAGAAGGATTTTTAAAATCAAGTGATGAAATGATTTCACTTGCCGCTGAAATTGCACGGGCAGCAGGAGAGCGAACTCCGCGTCAGTTATTGGCAACAACGCGTGCTTGGGCCGAGCGTTCTTTGTTATCGCCCCAACGCGACATTGGGCTAGGTGGTGCGCATCTACCCGAAGCGCATGTTGTCGGTGCAGATTCAGCACAGCAGATGCGCGTATTGCTACGTACTCGCAGTGAAGCAGGAATCAATTGGCGCTACAACGACAGTGCAACAATCAAGAAAGCACGAGCACGTCTTGATGATGAACTCTCAACTGTTGCAACACTTGGTTTTGAATCTTATTTTCTTACTGTCGCCGATATCTGCGATATGTCGCGCACTGCAGGTATACGAGTTGCTGCTCGGGGTAGCGGCGCAGGTTCATTGATATGCCATCTTTTAGGAATATCTGGTGTTGATCCATTGCAGCATGGTTTATTAATGGAACGTTTTTGTTCTCCGCTCCGTAGGGCTTTACCTGATATCGATATTGATGTTGAGTCACATCGGCGACTTGAAATTTATGACATGGTCTTTAAGCGCTATGGCAATACCGATTGGGATACACCCGGCAATCAATCACGGTGTGCAACTGTGGCAATGGTCGATACATATCGCGCACGACATGCGATTCGAGATGCAGGTGCAGCACTAGGTCTTCCAGGTATGGAGATTGATATGTTGGCTAAATCCATGCCCCATGTACGTGCTCGAAACATCTCTAAGAGTCTGGAAAATCTTCCCGAGCTTCGATCACTAAATGTTTCAGCACCACTTACT
This sequence comes from uncultured Actinomycetes bacterium, assembly GCA_903852815.1. Lineage (GTDB taxonomy): Bacteria > Actinomycetota > Actinomycetes > Nanopelagicales > Nanopelagicaceae > Planktophila. The sequence continues at coordinate 8,027 of CAINRW010000067.1, read as the reverse complement.
GCAATGACTATTGCATTAGCTGAGCGTCTTGATGGGTTACCACGACACTTATCGATGCACCCATGTGCCATTGTTTTATCTGATGGTGGACTACTTGATCGCACGCCGTTGTTATCAAATGCCAGCGGCTATCCCATGGTTGTTTTTGATAAGGATGATGTAGAGGCTATTGGTTTACTCAAACTAGATGTACTGGGTGTCCGTATGCAATCGGCAATCTCATATGCACTTGAAGAAATAGCTCGAACAGAAAACGAAGCTGTAGATATTGATTCCGTGCCACTTGATGATCCCCAGACATATGCACTTATTCAATCAACGAAAACATTAGGTCTGTTTCAAATTGAAAGTCCGGGCCAGCGTGAATTAGTAGGCAAACTAGAGCCTAAGACCTTTACTGATTTGATTATTGATATCTCGCTCTTCCGTCCAGGACCAGTTAAATCCGACATGATTACGCCTTTTTTAAAAGCTCGCCACGGTTGGGCTAAAGCGCAAATCATTCATCCAGATCTCTATGAGATTTTGCGAGACACCGAAGGCGTTGTTGTCTTTCACGAACAAGTAATTGAAATCATCGCAACGATGACTGGTGTTTCCTTGGCAAGTGCCGATGAAAAAAGGCGTGCACTGGGGGACAAGATTGGCCAACAAGAAGTATGCGATTGGTTTTTCCCTGCAGCGACGGCGCGCGGATACGATTTAAAAATTGTTAATGAAATCTGGGAAGTTTTGCGCGCTTTCGCCTCCTTTGGTTTTTGTAAAGCGCATGCTGCAGCTTTTGCTTTACCTACATATCAATCGGCATGGCTAAAGACTCATTACCCTGCAGCTTTTTTGGCGGGTGTACTTACGCATGATCCAGGAATGTATCCCAAGCGCTTAATTGTTGATGAGGTACGACAGATGGGTTTAACCGTTGCGCCATTAGATATCAATGAATCTGATGCGCTCTACCGAGTTGAAGATAATGGCACGGCGATTCGTATTGCTCTATCTACTCTTGCAAAAATCAGTGATGCCGAGATTACTTCCATCATTGCAGGAAGACCATATATAGATTTAACTGATTTTGTTCGACGCTCTGGGTGCAGTGCGCCAGTTACTGAAAGTGCAATTTTGACGGGTGCCTTTGATCGTTTGCATACTGATGTGAATCGGCGAGATTTGTTATTACATTTTTCTGATTTGCAAAAATCTCCTAATACTGGAGTAACTGGCGCACAAATGAATTTAGCTTTTTCGCCTCCAGTATTAATCAGTAGCGGCTTACCGGATATGACTGCTGCTGAAAGTGTTAAACATGAAATAGAGCGACTTGGTATTGATATGTCGGCACACATGATTGAGTTTTATAGCGATTTCCTTAATGCCATTGGCGCGGTACGTTCTTCAGAATTATTGGCACAGCGTTCCAACACTTCGGTTTTAGTTGCTGGAATCAAGACCGTCATGCAAACTCCTCCTGTGCGTTCAGGTAAACGTGTCATCTTCGTGACTCTTGATGATGGATACGGATGCAGCGACTCTACTTTTTTTACCGATGTTCAGGCAGATTATGCAAGCACGCTTTACTCTTCATCGCTGCTATTAATACGTGGCATAACTCGACGCACAGGCGCACGGGGTATTTCATTGCGCGCAACAGGTGCTTGGGATTTACGCGTTGCTTATGAATCATGGCGCACAAAAGAAAGTACGCTGGCAATATGAGCGATGAGCAAGTTCAAGCGACGATTCTTCATGTCGATATGGATGCCTTCTTTGCATCCGTTGCCGAACGCGATAATCCAGAGTTGCGGGGAAAGGCCGTAGTAATCGGAATGGGTGCTCGCGGAGTTGTTTCTGCAGCAAACTATGAAGCGAGAAAATTCGGAATTCACTCTGCGATGCCAGTCGGGCGAGCTCGTCGTTTAGCGCCGCATGCAATTTTCTTACCAGTTGATATGCCTAGGTATCAAGAAGTCTCAGGCCACGTCATGGAGATTTTTCATAGCTTTACACCGTGGGTAGAACCTATTTCACTCGATGAAGCGTTTTTAGATGTAACTGGATCAAAAAAACTTCTGGGAACTGGGCGTGAAATTGCAGTTGCAATTCGAAAGAAAATTCACGAGCAAGAAGGAATTACTTGCTCGGTAGGAATTGCACCCTCAAAGTTCATTGCAAAATTAGCATCAGCACATTGCAAACCAGATGGCATGCTAGAAATTTCTGCAGATCGAATTTTAACTTTTCTTCATCCGCTACCGATAAATGCAATGTGGGGAGTGGGGCCAAAAACCGCAGAACTTCTAGAGCGATTGGGGCTTAGAACAATTGAAGACATCGCAAAACTGCCACGCGCAACTTTGATTCGCGCAGTAGGAGAAGCAAATGGTGCGTCATTACATGAACTCGCTTGGGGCCGCGATTATCGAGATGTAACTCCTGAAGAGCCAGATCGAAGTATTAGTGCCGCTGAAACTTTCCCACAAGATTTAGATAGCCCTGAAGAAATTCTCACTGAATTTTTGCGTTTAACTGAGCGAGCGACGGCGCGATTGCGAGATCGTTCTCTGTTCGCAAAAACAATTAGCATTAAAGTTCGTTTCGCAGATTTTTCAACAATCAATCGCAGTAAAACTTTGCCATTGCCAATCGATAGCACGCATGATGTTTATGAAGTAGTAAAGAATCTTTATCAGGCACTTCGAATTGAGCGGGCCAGATTGCGATTAGTTGGCGTTTCTCTTGAAAATTTAACCCAAGGTGCGCCCCAACAGTTAGTTCTGGGCGAGCGCGAAGTTGGCTGGCGCCAAGCCGAGACCGCAATGGATAAGGCCAGAGCACGATTTGGCAAGGGAAGTGTTCGGCCAGCTCGATTAATCAAGCATGAGGAAGCACAAGACGAGTAATTTCCAGTAGCAATCTCACCCATCAATGTTCTATTCTTTATCCATGCCTTTATCTGATCATGAAAAGCGAATGCTCCAAGAGATGGAAGCTGCCCTCATGACCGAGGATCCACGCTTAGTTTCAGCACTTTCAGGTACAGGGGCTGCAAAAACTTCAAAGCGGGTGCTCATTGGATTCGCCCTGCTGGCCACAGGAATTCTGGTTCTCTTCGCTGGTTTAATCTCAAAATTGACTCCAGTTGGCGTTTTGGGCTTTGTCATTGCTCTGATTGGGGTGGTGAGCGTAATTTCATCATTGGGCAAAGTCTCAGCTCCGCGAAACAAGCGTGGGGCGGGTTTAACCTCACGCCTTGAAAATCGTTGGGATAAGCGCGCAAACGATCAATAAGCCTTCAATTTTTAGGAAAGAGCCCCGAAAGGGGCTTTTTTTGTGCCCTCATTTACTCATTGTGCAAGGGATCAAGTTCTCCAATCCAGGTGGGGGGATTTGGGGGGCTTAGTGGCCCAAAGTGGCCCAAAGTGGCTTAAGGTGGTTGAAAAAGGAGGAAAGTGGAGTAAAGTGGGGAATTAAGCGCTATCGGTGAGCGCATTGATTTCAAGATGAGGGGGATTAAGAGAATGTTTCTTGGTACCCATGAACCCAGACTTGATGAAAAAGGGCGCTTAATTCTGCCCGCAAAATTTCGCGAAGATTTAGCTGCCGGACTTGTCATTACAAAAGGACAAGAACGTTGTCTCTATGTATTTCCATCAAATGAATTTTCTGTGATTACAGAAACGCTAAAACAAGCACCAGTTACTGCGAAATCTGCACGCGATTACATGCGTGTGATGTATGCCGGTGCACACGATGAAATTCCAGATCGACAAGGTCGAGTAACAATTCCGCAAGGTCTACGTACATATGCAGGTTTAGAAAAAGATTGCGTTGTTATTGGTGCAAATACTCGCGTTGAAATTTGGGACGCAACTTCATGGAATGAATATTTAGCAGATCGCGAAAAAGGTTTTGCCGACGTTTCAGAGGAGGTATTTCCAGGTTTGTTCTAGTTCTCTCATTTGTGGCCACCGCCGACCTTTCGAAAATAACGGCGCCCCTTCCCCGGCGCCGTTATCACATAGATCCGTCGGCCGGCGGTGACCAGAGATGAGAGCACGAACATCTGGAAGTTGCAGTAAAGATTTATCGGGACTCACTAAGAAAGGGGGAGAGATGACGAGCGATGTTTCACATGTTTCAGTAATGCGAGAGCGCTGCATTGAGTTATTAACCCCAGCGATAATCTCTAGTGAAAACCCTGTCATTGTTGATGCAACGCTTGGTTTAGGTGGGCACACAGAAGCATTACTCAGTAAATTTCCTGCGCTAAAAGTCATAGGAATAGATCGTGACGAGGATGCTTTAGCGCGAGCAACTAATCGATTAGCCCCATTTTCTGAGCGCTTACGTACTTCACATGCATGCTTTGATCAGATTTCAGAGGTGGTTACGCAGCATGGTTTCAAGAAAATTGATGGTGCACTTTTTGATTTAGGTGTTTCGTCCATGCAATTAGATCAAAGCGAGCGAGGGTTCTCATATTCCCACGACGCTCCGCTTGATATGCGCATGGACCGTACGCAATCTTTAACTGCCGCTGAAATAGTAAATACATATGCGCCTGGACATTTAGTAAAGATTTTGCGAACTTACGGCGAAGAGAAATTTGCTACACGTGTAGTAGAGGCCATTGTTAAAGCCAGGTCAATTGCGCCACTTAATTCGACTGAGCATCTTGCAACGCTTGTAAAGAATGCAATTCCAGCAGCAACTCGTCGAACTGGCGGTAATCCAGCCAAAAGAACTTTCCAAGCTTTACGTATTGAAACCAATGATGAACTTGGCGCAATCACCCGTGCACTTCCCGCCGCTTTGCAATTATTAAATATCGGTGCACGCCTTGTTGTGATGTCTTTCCAATCCCTTGAAGATCGCATTGTTAAAGAGTTATTCGTTGCCTCTACGACTTCTGGAACACCAAGAAATTTGCCATTTGAGTTACCTGAATTTGCCGCAAAGTTTTCTTTAGTTGTGCGGGGAAGTGAAACACCGACCGAAGAAGAGTTAAGTGAAAATCCACGTTCGGCGTCAGTTCGATTGCGTGCAATTGAAAGGGTGGCCGCATAATGGCAATGACTGCATTCGCCCCTGCAATAACTCGTTCGCGTGAACTTCTGGCTAATAAGAAAGCTGAAGTTGTACTCAAACTCGTACCCGAACTCACGGCCGATAAGCAGGAGAGTCGAAAGTACTTTGCAAAATTTGTCTCAGCCTTAGGAGTTCTTACTCTGCTTTTTCTTCTATTTATTAATACGCTCTTGGCACAAGATGCTTTCACGCTTAGTCATCTACGAACAGAGGCCAAACAAGTTAGTGACGAGCGAGAAGCTATTGCTAGAAAAATCGATGGACTCTCATCACCTGAAAAGCTTGCTCAGGCTGCGATAGATCTTGGTATGAAGCCTGCAACTAGTTCAACGTATCTCACGATTAATAACACAAGCACAGCGCCAGAAATGATTAAACATGGGTAATTTCATTCTTGCGCAAAAACGGATTAAAGCCTTAATCGTTTTCTTTGCTCTTGTAGTTCTGCTCTTTGGTGCTCGACTTGTTCAAGTGCAGGCTGTGCAAGCCAACGAATATCGATTAAAAGCTATTGATGAAATGTCAAACACCAAAGTATTACCAGCACCTCGAGGAGTTATCACCGATGTCAACGGTGTTGCCTTTGCACGAAGTGTTGCAGCAATAAGCATTGTCGTTGATCAAACTCAAATTTCTGACCCACAACGTGTTGCAAACTTAATTGCTCCAATATTGGGTTTGCCAGCGGCTGAGGTTGCGCAATCGATAACCGGTAAACGTAAATGGAATATGGTGCTCCAGAATGCAGAGCCAAAAATTTGGAATAAACTAAATTCAACGCTTACCGAGTACAACTCTCAGTTTCCTACTATGAGTCCACAACGAATAATCGGCTTTTATCCAGAGCGCGGATATATCCGTGAGTATCCATCCGGTTCATTGATTGCTTCACTTATTGGTTTCGTTAATAACGCTGGGGTTGGTGCTTCTGGAATCGAATCAACATTTAATTCGCTTTTAAAAGGAACTGACGGAAAATACTCCTATGCAAATGCTGGGGGAGCTGAAATTCCTGGCTCACAAACTGAAATTGTTCCAGCTAGTGCAGGAACCTCTATTCGACTCACTATCGACCGAGATATTCAATGGGTTGCAGAAGAGGCAATTGCGAAAGCTGTAAAAGATTCAGGGGCATTAAGTGGAACTGTAATTGTGATGGATCCAAAAACTGGTGAAATTCTTGCACATGCCACCGCACCAACTTTTGATCCAAATAACACCTCGAAAGTTTCTTTGGTTGCAATGCGAAATCCATCTGTTCAAGATATTTATGAACCGGGTTCCACTGGCAAAGTTATAACTGTTGCGGCAGCAATCGAAGAGAAGAAAGTAACTCCAGATACAGTTTTCTCGGTTCCTTATTCCCTCAAACGTTATGACCAAGTCTTCAAGGACCACGAAAAGCATCCAGTCGAACGCTTAACTGCTTCTGGAATTTTGGCGACTTCAAGTAATACTGGAGCAATACAAATAGGAGAGTTGCTTTCGAATAAAACTCTTTATTCGTATTTAACTAAATTTGGAATAGGAACCACCACAGGATCAGGTTTAGCTGGTGAGGCACCAGGAATTTTAAGAAAACTTTCAGATTGGTATGGCACAACACCAGCCTCTGTGTCATTTGGTCAAGGTTATTCAGTGACCGTACTTCAGGCAACGAGTATTTTTGCCACGATTGCTAACGATGGAATTCGCGTATCCCCAACTGTGATTGCGGGAAAGAGCGATGCAAGCGGAAATTACACACCAGCAGAAAAACGTAGCAGTCAGAGAGTAATAAGTTCACAAACTGCCGAGTCGCTTCGACTCATGATGGAAAGTGTCGTTTCAGCGAATGGAACCGCGCCTAGTGCAGCAATTAAGGGTTATCGAGTTGCTGGAAAAACAGGAACTGCAAATCGTATTGATGACACATGCGGTTGTTACCGAGGGTATACAGCCTCCTTTATTGGTTTTGCACCCGCAGACAAGCCGGCTTACGTAATCAATGTGACGATACAAAATCCAAAAGGGCAACACTGGGGTGGAGCTTTGGCCGGTCCCGTTTTTAAGAAAGTAATGACTTTCGTTTTACAGAGCAGACATATCGCACCTACAGGAACAACCATCATTCCAGTTTCTCTCAATGAAAAGGACGTTCAAACAGAGAAGGTCGCGTATGCAACGACCAATAATTAGTCACACGAAGAAAGTGAGTGCGCTGGCTGCCATCATTGGGGGCGATGTACATCTCAATGGATTTAGCGATGTTGAAGTGAGTGGATTGACTCAATCAAGTTCTTCTGTCAGCGCCGGTGATCTTTTTATCGCTTTGCCTGGAGAAAAACACCACGGTGCAGAGTTCGCTAAAGATGCTATTTTGCGTGGCGCAGTTGCGGTCTTGACTGATGTATCAGGGATGCAATTAATTTCTGGAGTACCTGTCATTGTCGCAACAAATCCACGTAGGGCTGCAGGCATCGCAAGCGCTTGGTTTTATTCAGAACCAATGCGTGATCTCTTTAGCGTTGGGGTTACCGGAACAAATGGGAAAACCACCGTCACCACTTTGCTCCATCAAATAATGAGTGCTGCGGGTCGTGAAAGCGGACTAATCGGAACAGTTGAAACGCGCATTGGAAGCGAAGTATTTTCAAGTAAAAGAACCACACCTGAAAGCGCTGATTTGCAAGCGTTGTCAGCTGTAATGCGTGAAAGACATTTACGAAACTTGGTCATGGAGGTTTCAAGTCACGCGATTACTTTAGAGCGTATACGTGGAAGCCATTTCGCAGTGGTGGGATTTACTAATCTTTCGCAAGATCATCTTGATTTTCACAAAGATATGGAAGATTATTTTCAAGCTAAAGCGCGACTATTTAATTTTGAATATGCAGATTTAGCAGTAATAAATATTGATGATAATTATGGTAAACGCCTTAGTAATGAAACTGAGTTGCCAG
>CAINRW010000066.1 GCA_903852815.1 uncultured Actinomycetes bacterium | reverse complement strand
CGAGAGTCTAGACGAGATTTCACGGAAGTCTTACCGACCCAGTACCTTTAGCCCCTAGGCACCACACGCGGGTGTAGCTCAATGGTAGAGCCCCAGCCTTCCAAGCTGGCCATGCCGGTTCGATCCCGGTCACCCGCTCCAAGTTTTAGCCCAGGGAACCCACTTTATTTACGATTCCTTTTCCGGAAAACATAACCGAAGTCACAATTGTGGTTGCTGTTTTAATGCTGAGCCTGATTCGTAAGTCAGGCGATTCGGCCCCGTTTGCTACAACTCCCAATATCCGGATTCCGTATTGCTTATTTGGCATGTTATTTGCATTGCTGATCTCATTACTTATGACCGCGAACTGCTGCAATGTTGAGCAGCCGGTACTACAAATAATTACCGCATTGATTTTAAAATCTTCTGTGCTCGTTAATGGGAGTAATCCCCCGATAAGAATCTCAAAAGTGTAATTACTATTTTGACTCATACTGAAAAAAATTTCAGAATCCTGGAAATGGGAATCTTCGTTTGTGAGAAATGTAATCATCGGGATGCTTACCCAGTAGGCAATTGAAATTCCTGCAGCACCTTGATTTCCAGTGTCACCTTTACTTCCATTCGTTCCATCAGCACCCGCTAAACCAGTGTCACCTTTACTTCCATTCGCTCCATCAGCACCAGCTGCACCAACAGCACCATTACTTCCATTCGTTCCATCAGCACCAGCTGCACCAGCTGCACCAGCTGCACCAGCTGCACCAACAGCGCCATTACTTCCATTCGTTCCTGGAGAACCTTGCAAACCAGTTTGTCCTGTTAATCCTGTTTCTCCTCTTGCACCTGGACTTCCGCTACTTCCACTGTTACCTGTTGATCCAGCTGCACCAACAGCGCCAGTACTGCCAACAGCGCCATTAGTTCCATTCGTTCCTGGATTACCTTGTAAACCAGTTTGTCCTGTTAATCCTGTTTCTCCTCTTGCACCTGTACTTCCACTACTACCAATTGAACCGACGTCACCTTTTGCACCTGTAATTCCAGTTTCTCCTGTTGCACCTGTAGCTCCAACATTTCCTGTATCTCCTTTTGATCCAGCAGCACCGGGATTTCCGGCAACTCCAACTTCACCTTGTGCTCCAACTGCGCCCGAAGATCCTGCAGCACCAATTGCTCCAGTATTTCCAATGCTGCCTGTTGCGCCTTGCTCTCCTGTATTTCCTTTCGCTCCATCGCTTCCATTTATTGCGGGAAGTGCAGGAATTCGTAGCGAGAGTGCAAATTTCCATAAGCCTTTTGTTTTTGGTCCATAGAGATTTGCGTTTTTTAAATCAATATAAAAATCACCGTCAATGCCAATAGTTTTTGCAGGTATTCCATTGCCACTAAGAATTGTGTTCGGAATTGAAGTTGATGTACGCCCGGCATTTTTTATAACTACCGTTGTTTTATTTGTTTTATTTATAGAAAATGCTTGTGGGCTACTAAAAAGAGTTGCTATTAATGCAAAGATGACGAGAGCGATTTTGCCCTTCATGGGAAAGCCTGGTTTCTAGAACACTGGGAAAGTCCTGTGAACCATTGTGTTCTGTGTGACTTCTCGCTTGAATAAGGAGTTCCCTCGCAAGAATCACGCGCAGATGGCGGGAATGCCCAGCGATGAGATAAATACTCACAAAGTGTTCTAAGAATTACCCACCCATTTCTTCAGCAACAGGGTGTTGATTACGGGTAGTCGATGACGAGGGGTCACAGACAGTTCAGCTAGATGGAAGGAAGGCATGCAAATGTCATCAAGAAAAAAGATCGCAGCAGTTGTTATTACAACCGTTGCACTTTCAGTGGGCACAGTTGGTGTTGCATCTGCATCACAAGCTAAGTCGAAGTCAATTTCTGTTAGAAAATCAACGACTAAGACAACTTCTGTAAATGCAATTGCAAATCCAATGACCGGTGGGGCTCAAGGTGCCATGAATGGCAAGGGAGCAGAACTTGCAGCAGTTCTTGCATCACTTGTTACAAAAGGCACCATCACACAGGTACAGGCAGATGCAATCACTGCAGCTCTAACTGCAGCGCATACAGCAAATGCCGCAACACATGATGCAGATCATGCAGCCATGGATGCTAACCGCGCAGCTCGCGATGCAGTTATCGCAACTGCGATTGGAAAGACAACCACAGCAATTCAGACAGAGCTTGCTGCTGGTAAATCACTTGGTGAAATCGCCGGTGCTAATCGCGCCGCTTTAATCACTGCACTTGTTGCAGATGAAACAAAGCGTATCGATGCAGCAGTTACGGCTGGAAAGCTAACTGCAGAACAGGCGACAACACTTAAGTCCAATCTGACTGCACATGTAACCGCCGAAGTTGATGCGGTTCGTCCAGCAATGGGTGCAGGCATGGGCATGGGTGGTGCAAAGGGTGGCGCAATGGGTAAGCGCGGCCGCAATCACTAAGCAATTCCTTTACAGCTAGATCCTCCTAAGGGTAGAAAACCCGCCACATGGGCAAGCATGTGGCGGGTTTTCTTTTACTTCTCTTTCTTAATGGCAAGATGTGCTTATGAGAATTCATATTGGCAGCGACCATGCAGGACTTGAATTAAAGAGTTCGCTCGTTGAATATCTGACTTCCAAAGGTCATGAAGTAAAAGATCACGGCCCATATGAATATGACGCACTTGATGATTACCCAGATTTTTGTATCCCTGCAGCACGGGCAACGGTGAAAGATAAAGGTTCGCTTGGAATTGTTTTGGGAGGCTCTGGAAATGGTGAACAAATAGCTGCAAATAAAGTTAAAGGTGTGCGTGCAGCTCTAGTCTGGAGCGTAGAAACAGCGAAATTAGCTAAAGAACATAATGATGCGAATGTCGTAGGAATCGGCGGACGGATGCATTCTTTAGATGAGTGCAAAGCGATTATTGATGCGTTCGTCGAAACACCATTTAGTAATGATGAGCGACATATTCGACGAATTAAGAAAATTACAAAATTTGATAACGGTAGAGGCGACGACGATTCATTAATTCTTTTTGTATAGCATGTCCGTAACTGCGTGATCTTTATCTATGCCTTGACCTTCAAATCTAGTTACTGGTCTAGATTTTGGTTTCTCGATTACTCCCCCAGTGAATAAATCTGATGCCGCAAAAACCTCTTGAATGTAAGTGGCATATGGAACCCAATCGGTTGCGATATGGATATAGCCATCGCTTTTAAGTTTCGGGTAAATAAGTTCTAAGAAACCTGCGTTAACAATTCGTCGTTTGTTATGTTTTTTCTTAGGCCAGGGATCTGGAAAATAAAGGTGGATTGCATCCAAGGAATTATCTTCAAACATGTATGGCAACACAACATGCACGTCATCTTCAATGACTCGAAGATTTGCTAAATCATTATCAATAATTCGTGAAAGAAGTTTGCCGATTCCGGGTGGATGTACATCAACGGCGATGTAACCATTATTGGGATGGTTTTTCGCGATGATCGCGGTGGCCTCCCCCATGCCGAAGCCGATTTCCATAATTATCTTCTCAGAAGTGGGGAAAATCTCGTGCAGATTAATCTTCTTTGCTTCTACGGGAATTCCATACACGGCCTGTAGGGCGTCTTTGGCTGCTCGCTGGGCCTCGGTAATACGCGAGCCGCGAATGCTGTAGCTACGTACCGATGGGCGTTCCATGGGTTAACTCTGTCATGATTGGATTAGTTCCTACAAAACAAGCAATATCAAAACCGCCAATTTATTGTCATTATTAAGAGGAGTACCAAGTGCCAGGTCTAAATTTGAGTCGCGTCGAGGCAAAAGAACGCGCAGACCATCTTTATGTAAATAGTTATGACGTAACTCTTGATGTAACAACGGGCGAAGAAACCTTTTATTCAAAATCTGTAGTTTCTTTTACTTGCAACCAACCTGGTTACTCGACTTTCATCGATGCGGTTGGTCGAAGTGTTATTAGTGCAACTCTTAATGGAGCTGCCGTCGACACAAGTAACTTTGATGGGCAGAGTATTTTCT
>CAINRW010000065.1 GCA_903852815.1 uncultured Actinomycetes bacterium | reverse complement strand
CGTACCGAGTTCATGCGTGATCGGGCGCGAGTAATTCACTCTGCTGCACTTCGTCGACTTGCCGCTAAAACTCAAGTCGCAGTCCCTTGGGAAAATGATTTCCAACGAACACGTTTGTCACATTCATTAGAGTGCGCACAAATCGGTCGTGAACTTGGAGAATCGTTGGGTGCTGATCCAGATTTACAAGACACTGCCTGCCTGGCCCATGATTTAGGACATCCTCCTTTTGGACACAATGGCGAGGAAGCGCTGGCCGCAATCGCTTCAGAGTTTGGCGGCTTTGAAGGTAATGCGCAAAGTTTTCGCTTACTTGTTCGCCTTGAAGCTAAAACGGTTGATTCATCTGGAGAAAGTGTCGGCTTGAATTTAACGCGCGCCTCACTTGATGGCGCCACTAAATATCCTTGGCCACGTTCTCACAATCCTCGTAAATTTGGCGTCTATGACGATGATGTAGAGATTTTTACTTGGATGCGAATCGGTGCGCCAGCAGATAAAAAATGCATCGAAGCGCAAATTATGGATTGGTCAGATGATTGTGCATACTCAGTTCACGATTTAGAGGATGCAATTTTTGCTAATCAAATTTCGGTAAAGAATTTTGAAAAAGATTTTGCGCAATTATATAAAGTTATGGTGAATGATTATGCAAGTGATGCGAGCGAACAAGAAGCCTTAGATGCTCACGCTCGTTTAGCTGCACTATCTGCCTGGCCACACTATTACGATGGCTCACACAGATCCCTAGCCCGCCTTAAGGATTCTACGAGCCAGTTAATCGGCAGATTTGTTTTAGCTGCAGAACTCGAGACACGAAAAATTCATGGCGATGGTCCACTTTCCAGATACAGTGCTGACCTTGAAATTCCGCGTGAACAATTAGTAGAAGTAGATTTCTTGAAAGCAATTGCGGGCCACTATTTAATTAATGCTGCGCACTCACAAGAGCGATATGCAAAGCAACAGGTAATTGTTAGCGAACTCGTTGAAATGTTGAGAGCCAATGCTGCGCGTGAACTAGATTCCTTCTTCCTAAAGTCTTGGAATGAAGCCAGCGATGAAACCGCTCGCATGCGCGTCATAATTGACCAGGTGGCCGCTTTAACCGATCCAGGTGCCTATGCCTTACATGCACGCCTGCTTTCTTCTCGGTAAGGTTGGGATATGAGCGGGCGGATTAGAGATGAGGATGTTGCATACATCCGAGAGCGCGCCCCTATCGATGAAATTGTTGGTGATTACGTTGCGCTAAAGAGTGCAGGTGGTGGGCAAAAGAAAGGTTTATGTCCTTTTCATGATGAGAAGTCACCGTCATTTCATGTAACTCCTAGCAAAGGATATTTTCATTGCTTTGGTTGCCAGACTGGTGGAGATGTCATCGCTTTTTTGATGAAGATTGATCATTTAACTTTCGCTGAAACTATCGAACGACTAGCCGATCGCATGGGCTACACATTGCGCTATGACGAAACTGGTTCTAGTACGCCCGCATTTTCAGCAAGTGCACGTTCTCGACTTATTGCAGCAAATACTGAGGCAGCCAAGTTTTATCAAGAACAACTCAATACTTCTCCCGATGCCGCACACGGTCGTGAGTTACTAACTAAGCGGGGATTTGATAAAGCGGCCTGCATGCAATTTGGGGTTGGTTTTGCACCCGATGATTGGGATGCACTCACTAAACATTTGCGCGGCCTTGGTTACACCATAGATGAACTGGAAACTGCAGGACTTTCAAAGATGGGCCAACGCGGACCTATTGATAGATTTCGCAATCGCCTAACGTGGCCGATAAGAGATATCTCGGGAGACGTCGTTGGTTTTGGTTGCCGAAAATTGGCAAGTGATGAAGAAGATCAAGGACCAAAATATTTAAACACGCCTGAGACTCCCGTGTATAAGAAAAGCCAAGTGCTCTATGGCCTAGATGTGGCTAAGAAAGAGATTGCAAAAAAGCGGCAAGCAGTAATCGTTGAAGGCTATACCGATGTGATGGCAGCACAACTTGCCGGGATTACTACTGCAGTCGCAACGTGTGGAACTGCTTTTGGCGCTGACCACATTCGTATTTTGCGCAGATTACTTATGGATGATGACGCATTTCGTGGAGAAGTGATTTTTACTTTTGATGGTGATGCTGCAGGTCAGAAAGCAGCCCTTCGTGCATTTAGCGAAGACCAGAAATTTGTTACACAGACTTTTGTTGCCGTCGAACCAAATGGTTTAGATCCTTGTGAACTTCGACAAGAAAAAGGGGACTTGGCTCTTCGCGATTTAATCGCACGTCGTGTCCCACTTTTTGAATTCGCCATTCGAGCCGAACTTGCACATCACAAATTAGATTCAGCCGAAGGAAGAGTTAACGCCCTCAATGCCGCAGCCCCATTGGTTGCACAAATTCGCGATAAATCGCTACGCCCTGAATACACCCGACTTTTAGCCGGTTGGTTAGGCACGGAAGTAGAAATCGTTTCAAAGGCCGTTGCTGCAGGAGTCAAAGTTCAACCTAAGAACAATGACGCACCCGATGAAGTTCAAGAGGAGAGCGCAGCTTGGCGACCAGATCCACACGATGCTCGTTTAATTCTTGAACGAGAAGTTTTAAAAGCACGATTACAAGCCTCATCATTTTTCCTAGGTGATTTGTGGAGCGAAATTGAACCAGGTGCTTTTACTCACCCGGCGTATCGGCAGTTAGGCAAAGAGATAGATGCTAACCCCGAGCTCAATATTGAGAAAATTACTGATGAGCGGATAAAGACACTTTTTACGGAGTTGACCGTTGAACCAATCCGAGCCGATGGCAAACCTACGCAGGCATATGTAGAAAGCATCGTTGCCCGATTGCGGGAGGTCGCCATTTCCCGCTCCATCGCTGAACTCAAATCCTCTTTGCAGCGACTTAACCCCTTGGAAAATGAAATTGAATACACGGCCGCCTTTACCCAGTTGGTGGCCCTGGAAAATGCTCGCAGGAAAATGCATGATTTGGCGCTTGGCGGAGTGTGATTTCCTCAATTTCAGCATGAGTGCATGCGTGCGCTAGAGTTTGCGCTCTATTGATCCCTGATAGCTCAATGGCAGAGCAGCCGGCTGTTAACCGGCAGGTTCTTGGTTCGAATCCAAGTCAGGGAGCTTTCTTCTAGGCAATTTCTCAGCCTTAATCTTTACTATGCCCGTTATGAGTTTGATCCAAAGTTATATAAAGACGACAACCAAATCGTGGCGCTCGCAAAATTGGGCGCTCCGAATCATGCGTTTATGGCTTGGAATCACCTGGATCTACGCCGGTTGGAACAAGGCAACGGATGCAGGTTTTCTAACTCGGGGATCAACTACATTTATTGGTACGCAACTTTCTGCCTACTCAACCCAATCACCAGTTGGTTTTGCTTTTAATAAATTAATTGAACACTCAATTCTTGTCGGTGGCTTCGTCATGATCGCCGAGTTCGCAATTGGTCTAGCGACGCTGCTCTGGGTTGCACCGCGCTTGAGTGCCTTTGGCGGTTTTGCAATGTCGGTTGGTCTTTGGTTAGCAAGTAGTTTCCATGCCAATCCATATTTTCTGGCTAGCGATAGCGCTTATGCTGTTTTATGGTTGTCCTACCTACTTCTTATTACTGGCAAAGGAAAGAGATTTGAAATGTCTTTAGAGCGTCGTGGAGTTTTACGTGTCGCCTTAACTGGTGTTCTTGCAGTTGCCTTTGCTGGCGTTGGAAAATATTTTGCAAAAGCTGCGCCAGCAACCACAAATACTGCAGCTGCCAAAAAGAAGTTAGTGAAATTATCTTCAATCAAAGTGGGCGGAACTAAGAGTTTCACTACTGCCAATGGTGCACCTGCAATTTTATTTAGGACCAAGACTGGCGTTTTTGCCTACCAAGCAATTTGTACACATCAAGGTTGCACAGTTAGTTATACGCCAGCAAACAAACACCTTACGTGCCCATGCCATGGTGCTGAATTTGATCCACTAAAAAATGCAACTCCAGTTGCAGGGCCGGCTCAATCACCTTTGCCAAAAGTAAAGGTGGCAATAAGTGGTGCATGGGTCGTACTCGTTTAAAAGGTAAAAACTAGGAATAATTAATTAGGGAGCAAAATGAAATCGACATTAGTGAAAATTGGTGCCGGCTTTATTGTAGGTGCCATAACAATTGGTGGAATCGCGACAGCTGCAAATAATGATGTTGCAGGAGTTCAAGCGTGCGTAGATAAGAAAACGCAAGCTTTGTACTTGTCTAATAACGGAAAATGTTCAGGTACTCGAACTCTTATTGCTCTAGGCGCAGCATCAATAGATGTAAAGTCAATCGCGGCATTAGTAACCCCTGCCGTAGTCTCAATTAAGGTCACGACTTCATCTGGATCTGGCACAGGTTCTGGATCTATTTATAAAACATCTGCTGACGCTTCTTTTATAATTACAAACAACCATGTTGTTGAAAGTGCAGCTACGGGTGGAACGATAGAAATTGAATTAGTTAATGGCGACACATTGCCTGCCACGATTGTCGGGCGAGATAGTGCATATGACATCGCAGTGCTTAAAGTTGAAAAAGGAAATTTGCCAACAATTACGGTTGGTAATTCTTCCGCAATAAGTGTTGGTGACCCAGTAGTTGCAATCGGTTCTCCACTTGGATTAGCAAGTACAGTCACAAGTGGAATCGTTTCAGCCAAAAACCGCCCAGTTACAACTGGAACCGTTGGCGCCGAATCATATGTAAATGCAATTCAAACTGATGCGGCGATTAATCCAGGTAACTCTGGCGGCGCACTTCTTGATTCATCTGGGCGAATCATCGGCGTAAATTCAGCCATTGCTACGCTTTCATCAGGTTCTACGAGCGGAAGTATTGGTCTCGGGTTTTCTATCCCCATCAATGAAGCTAAACGAGTCATCGATGAATTAATCGCTACTGGAAAATCAACTCGTCCATTATTAGGCGTCTACTTCGATACTAATTTCACTGGAGTCGGTGCATTGATTTCAAAGTTGAGCCCGGGAGAAGGTGCTGAAAAAGCTGGAATTCCTGTCGGTTCAATTATTAAATCGATTGATGGTCTTAAAATCGCCGATCAAGTTGGCGCAATCGTACGAATTCGTTCGTATGCGCCTTCGACAACTGTGACCGTCGTTGTTGAATTACCAACGGGCGGGACTCAGAGCTTTAAAGTTGTCCTTGGTTCAGCGCCTTCGAATTAACTTTCGACTCAGGGTATTGTTGAGCCATGGCACAATTCAAACTCAACGTTTCCCTTCCTGACCGTCCTGGCTCTCTGGGTTTACTTGCATCTGCAATAGGTGCTGCCGGTGGAGATATTCGCGGGCTAGTTGTCTTGAACTCAGAGGGCGGGCGCGGTTTTGATGAAATCATTGTTGCCGTACCTGGCAGCGATCCAACGGATCTACTCAACGTACTCGGTGCTATTGGTGGGGTAGAAGTAGTTTCAATTACGCCCGCATAATAATTTCTGCGCCCTGACTTGGTAGCGAAGTAAAAAACCTCGGAGCTTTGAAATTACT
>CAINRW010000064.1 GCA_903852815.1 uncultured Actinomycetes bacterium | reverse complement strand
ACTTTCAACTCGGTTGTGCAAATAAAAGATTTGTCCGTCACGTAATAATTCGCGGTGAATTGCCGCAGTTATCTGTGCTTCTTCGGCAGGTCCGACATAAGTAAGAATTGGATGGCGTTCTTCAGGTGGAGTTGTGATTGTGGACATCTCGCGAATGCCAGTTACTGCCATTTCTAGAGTGCGTGGGATAGGTGTAGCCGACATCGCTAAAACATCAACAGTTGTGCGCAATTTCTTGAGCGATTCTTTCTGCTCGACGCCAAAGCGCTGTTCTTCATCGACAATTACTAAACCTAAATCTTTGAACTGCACATCGTTAGAAAGTATTCGATGAGTTCCAACGACAACGTCAATAGAGCCATTTGCTAAACCTGCCAAAATTTCTTTACCTTCTTTGGCGGTATTAAAGCGTGAAAGCCCAGCGACTTTAAGTGGGAAGCCTGCATAACGCTCGGTAAAAGTTTTACCGTGTTGTTGAACAAGTAATGTTGTTGGAACTAACACCGCAACTTGCTTTCCATCTTGTACGGCTTTGAACGCAGCACGGATTGCGATTTCGGTTTTTCCGTAACCTACATCTCCGCAAATAATGCGATCCATCGGATAGGGGCGTTCCATATCTTCTTTCACATCATTAATAGTTGAAAGTTGATCTGGAGTCTCAATGTAGGAAAAGGAATCTTCAAGTTCGCGCTGCCACGGAGTATCAGGTGAGAAAGCAAAACCTGGAGAGCTGGTTCGCGCGGCATACAGGCGAATAAGTTCACCAGCGATTTGGCGAACTGCTTTTCGAGCCCGACCTTTAGCTTTTTGCCATTCACCACTGCCAATTCGGTGCACAGTTGGCGTTTCTCCGCCCACATATTTACTTACTTGTTCGAGCGCATCAGTTGGAACGAAAATTCGATCTCCCGGTTGGCCGCGTTTAGCGGGTGCGTATTCAATAATCACATATTCGCGAGTTACTCCCCCAACGGTTCGTTCCAGAAGTTCTATGTAGCGACCAATTCCATGCTGCTCGTGTACAACAAAATCTCCTGCTCGAAGTTCGAGCGGGTCAATTGCTTGTTTGCGCTTTGTTGGCATGCGTTCACTATCTTTAACGCTGCCTTTGCTTCCAGTTAAATCTCGCTCGGTCATAAAGAAAATCTGATTGGTTGAACTTTCAAATCCGTGCGTGATTATTGATGTGGTTAAGTGAATACAAGATTTGGTAGGCACCGCCAAAAGTTTTTCACTTATCTGTACAGGTAAATCGGCACCTCGGAAAATCCCTGCATACCTTTCGAGCATTCCATGGCCATGTGTTGCAAAGACAACGGTGTGATGAGCTTCGATGGCGGTGCGCAAAGTTTCTATTGTTCGCTCGATGTCACCACGCATGGGATCTATTGCTGCGTAATCAAGAAATTCTGTGCCCTCTGAAAGGTCGCTTCCAAAAGGAGAAAGGTTGAGTCGAGTTAAGTTGCAGTGTGTAATTTCGCTTTCAAAACTCTCCCAAGACATGTACGTACCAGAACCATCATGAATTGGTGCGACCGCACCATGAGCGGCATTACTCCAAGAGGCATTGAGAAACTCTTCGTTAGTTGCCAATAAATCAGCAGCGCGAGACTTGATTCGCTCTTCGTCGATAAAAACTATCTGTGTATTTGCCGGCATTTTCGAAAGGATTGTTTGGGTTTCATCAATGAGCAGAGGAATTAATGATTCCATCCCTTCGAAACTCATTCCTTCGCCGATTTTTGCCAGAAGTTCAGCGGCTGCAGGTACAGAGTCTGCAATCTCTAGTGCACGATGCCGAATCTCTTTAGTAATTAGTAGTTCACGACAGGGAAAGATTTCCACGCTTCCGATTACGGGTTTAAAAGTTCTTTGATCAGCAACTTCGAAATAACTGATGTCTTCAATCTCATCACCGAAGAAATCGATTCGAATTGGATAATCATT
>CAINRW010000063.1 GCA_903852815.1 uncultured Actinomycetes bacterium | reverse complement strand
CTGGCTTAACTTCACAGTGACCATTTTCGCGAACTCCGCCACATGGACCGTTTCGTAAAGTCTTTGGACATGTCATCGGACACGTCATACCTGTTGAATGCAGAACACATTGTCCGCACATCCGACAATCCCATACGGGCTTTTTAATCGCATGTTCAACAAATGGTAAAAGTTTTTTCAGCATTGTCATTACTTTATGCAGAAACCGAAGCACGCTTTTTTGCAATGAGCTCTTTAGCAATACGAACTGCAGTTGAAGCGTCGGCAGCAAAACCATCTGCACCAACTACATCCGCGTATTCCTGAGTAACAGGTGCGCCACCAACCATGATGATTACCTGATCGCGAAGACCTGCTTTTGTAATTTCGTGGATATTGACTTTAAACATTGGCATTGTTGTCGTTAAGAATGCTGACATACCAACGATATCTGGCTTGTGCTCTTGAATTGCGGCAACGAATTTTTCAGGTGCAACCTGCACGCCAATATCAATAACGTTAAAGCCGGCACCTTCAAGCATGATGTTTACAAGATTTTTACCGATGTCGTGAACATCGCCTTTTACTGTACCCATAAGGAAAGTACCAACGGTCTCTGCACCGGTTTCGGCTAGCAAAGGACGGAGCACATTGAGTGCACCCGACATCGCTTTACCTGAAATGAGCATTTCTGGAACGAAGAAATCTCCGCGCTCGAAACGTGCACCAACTTCTTCAAGTGAAGGGATTAATGCATCAAAAAGAATAGTGCTGGGAGTCATTCCCTCAGCTATTCCTTTATTTGTGAGTTCGAGAACTGCTGGAGCATTTCCGACTAGGGTTTCGTCAAAGAGCGCCTTGATTATCTCGTCATGTGTCATGCCGCACCTATCTTTCCATCGTGGTTTGCTTGGAGAACTGCGATTTCTTCGATGATTAATTCACCGATCTTAAATAAATCTTTCTGTGTCAATCGAGTCGATGGACCAGAAACTGAAATTGCACCGACAACGCGACCATCTTGTTCGCGAATTGGTGCAGCAACTGCGACTAAACCTTCTTCAAGTTCATCAACAAGAAGAGCAAAACCTTTTTTGCGCACAATCTCTAACTCTTCAAGCAAACGAGTTCTCGAAGTAATTGTCTTTGCAGTTCGTTTTTCGAGTCGGCCAGAAGGAATCGCTACGGCGGCATAAGCAAGCAGAACTTTTCCTAAAGCTGATGCATGATACGGAACTGATTTTCCAATCCAATTGGTGGCCGACAATAAATACTGACCATCAACTTGGTCGATTAATTTGAGATCGCCATTTCCTGGAACGGCCAAGTTGGCAGTTTCTCCGGTGCGATTTGCGAGAACTTCAAGAACTGAATGCATTCTGGCGACAAGAACTGAATCATGATTTTGTCCGCGCGCGAACTGCGTGAGAATTGAACCTGCCACATAAGCACCATTGCGATCGCGAAGTAATAAGCCTTGACGCTCTAGCGCACTAAGAATGCGCGACGTTGTGCTCTTCGGTAAATCATAAGTACGTGCTAACTCTGTAAGTAGTGGGGGAGTTTGTGATTCCAAAACATGAATCAAAAGCGCAGAGGCACGATCGATTGCCTGCGTTCCGCTATGAAGTTCGGCCATCTCACACCTCCTTGCAAGGTTTCACTATATGGAACCACTGTTCCATAACTTAAGAGTATTCTCGCGCGTGTTCTTGGTCAATAGCGCCACTTCGCTATTAATATCGAACCACCTCTAGAAGTAAGGAACGCACCGTGAGCTTTGTTAACAAGATGCCCCGCTATGAAATTTTGAGCGAAGAATCAATGGCCACTTTGACCCTTGGTTGGAAACGAATCGTTTCTGAAATCGGTATCGAGTTCATGAGTCCGTGGGCACTTGATTTGTTGCGTGAAGCCGGCCAGCAAGTTGAAGGTGACAACGTAAAATTTGATCCAGAGTGGATCCTCAAGCAAGTTGCCAAAGCTCCAAGCCAATTTAATTTACGTGCACGCAATCCAAAGAACAACGTGCAAATTGGCGGCGACTCCATGGTTTTCGGTGGTGTGTATGGCCCTCCATTTGTTCGCGAAGGTGATGTTCGACGCGATGCGACTTTCAAAGATTATGAAAACTTTTGCAAGCTAGCCCAAAGTTATGACGCTCTGGATAGCGTTGGCGGCGTTGTGTGTGAACCAAATGATCTCTCTCTGGATTCACGCCACTTAGATATGGCATATGCAGCAGCAACCCTGACCGATAAGTTCTTTATGGGTAACGTTGTAACTGCAGAAAATGCCCGCGATGTTATTGCAATGGCCGAAATTATTCATGGAGGTCGCAAAGCAATTGAAGAGACTCCTGCCCTGATCTCACTTATTAACTGCAACTCACCGTTGCGTTGGGATGATCGTATGCTCGATTCTCTTCGCGAATATGTTCTTGCAGGGCAGCCGGTAGTAGTTACACCGTTCTTACTAATGGGCGCAATGAGTCCAGTAACAATTCCAGCAACACTTGCGCAACAGATAGCTGAAGCTTTAAGCGGAATTGCACTTGCCCAATTGCTTCGACCAGGTTGCCCGATTGTTTTTGGTTCATTTCTCTCTAATATCGATATGCAGTCAGGCTCACCGCAATTTGGTACCCCTGAGTCGGGAATTGGCCTTTTGTGCACAGGCCAGATTGCTCGCAGCTTCAACTTGCCATTTCGTGGCGGCGGCGGCTTGAACTCATCGCAGACAGTGGATGCCCAATCTGCATATCAAACAATGATGACAATGATGCCAACGTTTTTATCTGGCACTAACTGGGTTATGCATACTGCAGGCTGGTTAGAGGGCGGATTAGTTTCTTGTTACGAAAAATTCATCGTCGACATCGAAATCCTTCAATCACTGATGACTGAGTTCACACCTCTTGAATTTAATGTCGAGTCACTCGCATTTGATGCACACGTTGAAGTTGGCCATGGCGGTCACTTCTTAGGCGCTGCTCACACAATGGAGCGATTCCGCGACTGTTTCTATCGTCCATTCTTAACAAATAGCGATAACTACGAGCGTTGGACACGTCTGGGCTCAAAGGACGCCAAGGATCGCGCAACTGAGATATATCAGAAGAAGCTCGAAGAGT
>CAINRW010000062.1 GCA_903852815.1 uncultured Actinomycetes bacterium | reverse complement strand
CAGTTCTTGGCGCAAAGGGGCGAATGGGCTCTGAAGTTGTAAAAGCTGTAGAGGCAACAGAAGGTTTAGCCCTTGTAGCTGCGCTCGATTTAGGAGATTCACTTGAACAGTTCAAAGATTGTGGCGCACAAGTAGTTGTTGACTTCACTACACCAGATAGCGTCATGACAAATCTGGATTTTCTAATCAATAATGGAATCCACGTAGTTGTAGGAACAACAGGATTTGATGAAAAGAAAATCGCCACACTAAACGCTTTGTTGGCACAAAATCCAAGCGTTGGTGTTTTGATCGCCCCAAATTTTGCAATCGGTGCAGTGCTGATGATGGAGTTTGCAGAAAAAGCTGCACGCTACTTCGAATCTGCAGAGATCATTGAACTGCACCATCCACTTAAAGTAGATGCACCAAGTGGAACAGCTTCACGTACTGCCGAACTAATGAGCAAAGCGCGCAAAGATGCAGGTCTTGGCGCGCAACCAGATGCAACCACAACGTCTTTGGATGGTGCACGCGGTTCAAAAGTTGGAGATATTCCAGTTCACTCAGTTCGTGCCCGAGGTTTAGTTGCTCACCAGGAAGTAATTCTTGGAGGGCTCGGCGAAACTCTCACCATTCGCCATGACTCACTCGATCGTGCAGGTTTTATGCCCGGAGTAATTTTGGGAATTCGAAAAGTAGTTTCGCATCCAGGCCTGACTAATGGCCTAGATAAGTTCATGTAAAGGGAGAGCCACATGTCTAAAGATCAGATCACAATGTATGGAGCAGACTGGTGCGGAGATTGCCGTCGCTCAAAGCGTTTACTAGAAGAACTCAATGTCGAATACACACATATTGATGTGGATGCTGATCTTTCGGCTGCCGATAAAGTGAAGGAAATTAACAGGGGAGCGCAGTCAATACCTGTCATTGTTTTCTCCGATGGAACACATTTAACTGAGCCATCTGATATTGATTTGAAAGCAAAGCTAGAAGCTCTCAAAATCATTTAACTAGTAATGCTTTCTTGTGCTCACACTTGCTCGGGCTAAGAATCAAAACCAGTTATAAATTGCAGCTGAAGTAAAAGCTGCGCTAATTACAACAATTGGAAATGGTGCTTTTAAGAAGAGTGCGATTATTGCGACAACCAAACCTGCTAATCGGTGGTCGATCATCAATTTTGATTTTTCAGTAAAAGTTTGAACTGCAACTAGTGCACTGAGCAAGGCGATTGGGATCAGGGTATTTACCGATTGAACTTTCGGATGCGCAAAAAACCGCTCGGGAACATTGTGTCCAATGTATTTGAGCAAAAAAGCAATGACACTAGTTCCAATTGTTGCTATCCAAAAAGCATTCATGCGCGAACTCCCACGGCGATTGCGATGAAAGCTGTAGCAATAATTGGCAGACCAGCGGGAAGTATGGGAGTCATTGCAAGGGCAAAACAAACACAGGAGATTGCTAAGAATTTGTCACGATTACTTTTTAATCGAGGCCAGACTAAACCTAAGAATGCAGCGGGTACGGCGCTATCTAAACCCCAAACACGGATGTCACCCATCGCTTGAGCTCCAAGTGCACCAGCGAGAGTAAATAGATTCCAAAAGAAAAACACTCCGAAACCTGTCAGCCAGAAACCTTGGCGCATGGCGCTCTCACTTCGACTTTCTTGTCCCAAAGCAACTGCAGTTGATTCATCAATAGTTATCTGTGCGGCAACTACTCGTTTAAAACCACGAACCTTTAATCGAGGAGCCATGATGACTCCATAGACACCATTTCTGACACCAAGAAGTGAGGCAGTAACGATTCCGCTGAAAGCACTACCACCTGCACCCAGTACACCAACAACAGCAAATTGCGATGCTCCCGAGAAAGTTAAAAGTGATAAAAGAGCCGCCTGCACAACAGAAAAACCATTAGCTACCGCGGCTGCACCAAAGGCAGTTCCATAGGCGCCAACCGTGAAGGAAACACTGAGCGAATCGCGAAAAGTAGTTGATTCGATTCTGGACACGCGGCCATTCTGCCCTAGATATCCAATGACTCAAAGCCCTATTTATATAGGGTGAGACCATGCCGGAAGAGATAATTTTTAGAGATGACGTCACTGTTGAGTTAGTTAAAGCCAGCGCTAGTGATGCAGATGTCATCTGGGCGGCTCGCGTCTCAACGGCAGGCGAACAGTCGATGGATGAAATCGGCGAAGATCCAGCTCGCTCCGAAGGTCTAATAAATTATTTGGCACGCGAGCGGCATGGTTCACCTTTCGAGCACACCTCGATGACATTTTTTATTTCAGCACCAATTTTTGTTTTCCGTGAATTCATGCGCCACCGAATTGCTTCATACAATGAAGAGAGTGGTCGCTATCGCGAATTGAAACCAGTTTTTTACATTCCATCTAGAGAGCGCAAATTAGTTCAAGTGGGAAAGACTGGGGCTTACACTTTTGAAACTGGAAGCCAAGAACAATTTGAAGTAACTGTATCTGCCATGAAGTCTGCTTATGTAGTGGCATATGAGAGTTATCAAAAAATGCTTGATGCTGGGGTAGCGCGCGAAGTCGCTCGTGCAGTCTTGCCAGTTGCCACTTATTCATCAATGTATGTCACCATGAATGCACGCGCACTCATGAACTTCTTGTCACTTCGTACATCACGTGAAGGATCCCATTTTCCAAGCTATCCGCAACGCGAAATCGAGATGGTCGCAGAGAAAATGGAAGCAGAATTCGAGAAACTAATGCCACTAACGTATGGCGCTTTCCAAAAGTCTGGACGAATTGCCCCTTAAAACGGGTAGAGTTCTCGCCATGAGTACGCCAGCGCCATTTGGACGCATGCTGACCGCAATGGTCACGCCATTTAATAAAGATGGTGCTATCGATTGGGATGGCGTCGAAAAAATCGCAGATCATTTAGTTCAGCATGGTCATGATGGAATTGTTGTAAATGGAACAACTGGTGAAGCGCCAACAACTAAATCTTCTGAAAAAGAAGAGATCATAAAAGTTGTTAAGCGAGTTGTTGGTCCGAATGTCAAAGTTCTCTCAGGTGCTGGTGATAATGAAACTGATTACTCAATCAATCAGGCAAAACGCACAGAAGCTGCAGGCGCCGATGGTTTGTTAGTTGTTACGCCTTATTACAACAAGCCGCCACAGGCTGGAATCGAAGCGCATTTCAAAGCGGTAGCCAATGCAACTGGTCTGCCCATGATGATGTACGACATTCCTGGACGAACAGGTGTCGAAATCGAACCCGACACCATCGTTAGATTGTTTGAACACCCGCAGATTGTTGCGCTCAAGGATGCCAAAGGAAATGTGGCATCTACGTCGTGGGTTATTAAGCGTTGCGGAATTCCCGTGTACTCAGGTGATGACATTCTTAACTTGCCGCTTCTATCAGTTGGGGCTGTAGGTTTTGTTTCAGTATGCGGTCACACCGTTGGTTCAGAATTAAAAGAGATGTTAAATGCGTGGTTTGAAGGCAATGCACCTCGTGCACTCGAGATTCATCAGCAACTTTTGCCAGTATTTGCAGGAACTTTTAGAACTCAAGGCGCAATTCTTACCAAGGCCGCGCTAACTTTGATGGGTTTACCAGGCGGTCACACTCGTCTTCCTTTAGTCGATGCAACAGATGCGCAAATTGCGCAGTTGCGTGACGACCTTCGCGCCGGTGGCGTTTTAATTAACTAATGAATCATTCGCACCCAGATCTTGGAATTCCCGGAACTCTTCCACATGGGGGATTGCGAATAGTTGCACTTGGCGGCCTAGCTGAAATCGGCCGCAACATGACGGTATTTGAAACTAAAGGAAAACTCTTAATAGTTGATTGCGGAGTACTTTTTCCTGAAGATACTCAACCTGGCATTGATTTAATCTTGCCTGATTTTTCCTACATCAGAGATCGACTAGATGATGTAGTTGGTGTTTTTCTAACACATGGACATGAGGATCACATTGGGGCAGTGCCTTATTTATTGCGTGAACGAGGCGATATAGCTCTGTACGGATCAGCTCTCACTTTGGCTTTAGTAACTGCCAAATTAAAGGAACATCGAATAACTCCACTTACTCGAGAAGTTCGCGAGGGCGGGCACGAAGATGTCGGGCCGTTTGAACTTGAATTTGTCGCAGTCAATCATTCAATTCCAGATGCTTTAGCTGTAGTAATTAATACGGATGCAGGAAGAGTTTTAGCAACAGGTGATTTTAAAATGGATCAACTTCCATTAGATGGGCGAATTACCGATTTACGCACTTTTGCACGCTTGGGTGATGAAGGTGTTGACCTATTCATGGTCGACTCGACAAATGCCGATATTCCAGGATTTACACCATCAGAGCGTGAAATTATGCCTGCACTCAACCGTGTAATCGGATCCACAAAGCGCCGAGTTATTGTCGCATCATTTTCTTCACATGTGCATCGAGTTCAACAAGTAATTGATATCGCTGCAATTCACAAACGTAAAGTTATTTTTATTGGTCGCTCAATGGTTCGAAATATGAAGATTGCGCAAGATATGGGCTACTTAACCGTTCCGCCGGGAATCGTTATGGAAGCCAAAGATTTAGATTCATTTGATGACAATGTAGTTCTCATATGTACCGGCTCTCAAGGTGAACCCATGGCGGCACTTTCGCGAATGGCAAATGGTGATCACCAGATTCGAGTAGGTGAAGGAGATACAGTAATTCTTGCTTCTTCATTAATTCCAGGCAATGAAAACTCAGTGTTCAGAGTAATAAATGAACTCACACGTTTTGGTGCAAGAGTTGTACATAAAGCAAATGCCATGGTTCACGTCTCGGGGCACGCTGCTGCCGGTGAACTTTTATATTGCTACAACATCGTAAAGCCTAAATACGTTATGCCAATTCATGGAGAATGGCGCCACCTTAAAGCCAATGCAGATCTTGCAATTCAATCTGGAGTACCTAGAAGTAATGCATTAATAATTGAAAATGGCGTAGTTGTTGATCTCATCAATCACGAGGCGCAAGTTGTCGGCGCAGTGCCGTGTGGGTTTGTCTACGTTGATGGCCAAAGCATTGGAGATATCACTGAGACTTCCTTGAAGGATAGAAGAATTCTTGGCGAGGAAGGTTTCATTTCAGTAATCGTGGTCATTGATTCTCAGAGTGGGAAAATAGTTGCCGGGCCAGATATTCATGCACGGGGATTTAATGAAGATGCAGCTTTATTTGATGATGTTAAATTGCGAATTGAAAAAGCTTTAACTGCCGCTGCTGCTGAAGGCATTAATGGAACGCATCAACTTTCTCAGATTGTACGAAAAACTATCGGCGGCTGGGTTGGGGGAGAACATCGTCGAAAGCCGATGATTGTCCCTGTTGTTATAGAAGTCTAGAGTCGGCGCGCCTAGGCTGGCGTAAATTGTTTGTGCTTTACGATGATGAGTGTGGCTACGCGAAAAACAAAATCTAAAAGCAGCACCGTAAGTCAGGCATTTGGCCGTGCACTTGCTGCGATTTGGCGTTTCTTCGCAAAAGCAATTGGCGGTGCAGTTAGGTTTATTGCACGCGAAGCCCGAGATTTAGATCCAGCACACCAGCGAGATGGTCTAGCTTTTCTTATTTTAATTGTTGCTCTTATCTCTGCGGCTGGCACCTGGTTTCACGCAGATAATTTAATAGGACGTGCGGTTTATTCCTTTCTTTATGGTGGTTTGGGCCGAATCGGTTTTTTTGCACCAGCGGTTCTTGTTTATTTCGCTCTCAAATTATTTAAATCTCCAGATGAAACGTCAGCCATTGGTCGAATTGTTATTGGAACTATCGCGCTCCTGCTTTCTTCAACTGGCTTAGCGCATCTTTTAAATGGATCAGTAGGAACTGGTGCAACTGCCATGCGACATGGTGGCGGTTGGATTGGGTATGCGGTAACGACCCCGCTTGTAAGTTTAATGACCTCTGTCCTCACCTACCCAGTGTTAGTAATAATTTTTATCTTTGGGTTGCTTGTAGTTACTGCAACTTCGGTATCACAAGTTGCGGCAGCATTGCGGATTGCATCGTCATGGTTATGGGCCAAGCGTCCCGAACGTCAAATTCATGTTGAATCTTTCGAAGTTACAGACACTCCACCTTTTGAAACACCAATTGTTGCAGAATGGAATGAACCGATTGAAGAAGAAGTTGAAGTTGACGAGGAAGAATTCGATGAAGAGTTCACTGTTGCATTACCCGCACCGCAACTTTCTAAACCAGCTGTAACTGGAAAACGTCCCGAGCAACTTCTTTTGACTGCAGATTCGGCGTACGAGTTACCACCCGCCGACATGTTACGGGCTGGACCTGCCGCAAAAGCTAAAAGTAAAGCTAATGACATTGTTGTAGCTGCTCTCACTGAAGTTTTTTCACAGTTTGAAATCGATGCTCAAGTTACTGGTTTCATGCGCGGACCAACGGTTACTCGCTATGAAGTTGAATTAGGAAATGCGGTCAAAGTTGAACGAATTACTGCTCTGGCAAAAAATATTTCTTATGCGGTTGCAAGTAGCGATGTACGAATTCTTTCACCCATTCCAGGAAAGTCAGCGGTAGGAATTGAAATTCCAAACGCAGATCGTGAAATCGTAGCCCTTGGTGACGTACTTCGTTCATCAGTTGCTGGCCAAGATCATCATCCAATGCTTGTTGCTTTAGGTAAAGATGTTGAAGGAAATTTTGTTTGTGCAAATCTTGCAAAAATGCCTCACCTTTTAGTTGCTGGCGCAACTGGTGCTGGTAAATCGTCCATGATCAATGCCATGATTACTTCGATATTAGTTCGCGCAACTCCCGATGAAGTTCGTTTAGTTCTCATTGATCCTAAGCGCGTTGAACTAACAGCGTATGAAGGAATCCCGCATCTGATTACACCCATCATCACTAATCCAAAAAAAGCTGCAGATGCTCTCACTTGGGTAGTTCGCGAAATGGATTTACGATATGAAGATCTTTCTACATTCGGGTTTAGGCATATCGATGATTTCAATAAGGCAGTTCGTGCTGGAAAAGTAATTGTTCCACCCGGAAGTGATCGAACTGTTGAGCCGTATCCATATCTGCTTGTCATTATTGATGAGTTGGCAGATTTAATGATTGTTGCCGCCAAAGAAGTTGAAGAGTCTGTAGTTCGAATAACCCAATTAGCTCGTTCGGCAGGAATTCACTTGGTGCTTGCAACCCAACGTCCTTCTGTAGATGTGGTTACAGGTTTAATTAAGGCTAACGTTCCATCCAGACTCTCATTTGCGACAAGCTCTCTGGCCGATAGCCGAGTAATTCTTGACAGCCCTGGGGCTGAAAAATTAGTTGGGCAAGGCGACGGACTCTTCATTCCCATGGGTGCTAGCCGCGCAGTTCGAATTCAAGGTGCATATGTTTCTGAGCGAGAGATTGAAGCAGTTACTACGCACGTTAAAAAGCAGCTCAAGCCTCGCTACCGTGAGGATGTCACGGCAGTGCAATCTCATCCGAAGTTGGTCGATAAAGAGATCGGTGATGATTTAGATATTTTGCTTCAAGCAGTTGAATTAGTGGTGGGAACCCAATTTGGATCGACCTCTATGCTCCAAAGAAAGCTCCGAGTTGGCTTTGCAAAGGCGGGTCGATTGATGGATTTGATGGAGTCG
This sequence comes from uncultured Actinomycetes bacterium, assembly GCA_903852815.1. Lineage (GTDB taxonomy): Bacteria > Actinomycetota > Actinomycetes > Nanopelagicales > Nanopelagicaceae > Planktophila. The sequence goes on along the minus strand of CAINRW010000062.1, from coordinate 10,622 downwards.
CGCGGAATCGTTGGTCCATCTGAAGGTTCTAAAGCGCGCACGGTCTTGGTAAAGCCCGATGAACTTGACTCTGTAATTGCAACACTTCGCGAATACTAAAAGCGCCGTAATTTAGGCGTAAGAATCGCTTTACTGGACTTGAAGTACGCGCTTTTCCACTAGTGATTATGACCACTAGCCCCCTACACTTAAGCCCTTGCTTGTCGCCGAGTCTCTGTTTGAGGAGTTTAAGCCATGTCTCTTGGGTCTTTGCTTGCACAGGCGCGCAAAGATGCCGGCTTATCCCTTGAACAACTTGCCGCACGAACTAATATCCGTATGACTGTTTTGCAAGAAATTGAGCGTGACAACTTTAAAAATTGCGGCGGAGAAACATATGCACGCGGTCACATTCGAAATATTTCAGTAATACTTGGAGTCGACCCACTTCTCTTTTTAAGTTTATATGAACAAGAGCAGTCGGCAATTTCAAAATCGATACAAGAATTGCTTGTAGAAAATAATGTAATGCGCAAGTCAGAAAATTCGCATAAAGTTTCTTGGAAAATTCTCATAGTCATATCGTTAACATCACTTGCGATCGTCGCAGTAGCTCAAATAATTATCTCAAACCGTTCCGATAGCAAAGTTTCAATCGCACAACCCAAACCCTCAAAATCTGTTGTTGCAACGCTTTCACCCTCTGAATCAACCAGTTCTTCAGCATCACCTACCGCTTCAAATGCAACCACAACTGTAAAAACAGTTGAAGTGAAAATAAGTGCAACGCGAGCTAAAAGTTGGCTTTTTGTTTCAGATTCCGCTGGGCGAACTTTATTTAGCGGTCAATTAGCGCTCGGTAATTCAAAAACTTTTAACGCAGAGGCGCAGATAAATATTCGAGTTGGCAATGCAGGTGGCGTTGATCTTGTTGTTAATGGCAAGAATCTTGGTGCAATTGGTTCAAATGGCCAAGTCGTTAGCGTGTCGTATGGAGTTAATTCTTAACCCGCTAAGATTCATCCAATGAAGCGCACTGTTGCCGTTGTCACTCTAGGGTGCTCTCGAAATGAAGTTGACTCTGAAGAGTTAGCTGGCCGGCTTGCAGCCGATGGTTGGACATTAGTCGAGGATGTTGAGTCGGCAGAAGTTGCATTAGTTAATACATGTGGGTTTATTGAATCAGCAAAAAAAGATTCCATCGATGCGCTTCTTGAAGCAAATTCGCTCAAGGGACATGGCACAACCAGGGCAGTAGTTGCAGTTGGATGCATGGCCGAACGTTACGGTGCCGAGTTAGCAAAAGAATTACCTGAGGCCGATGCGATTCTAGGCTTTGATGACTATCAAGATATTTCAGCAAGACTGCAATCAATTGTTTCGGGCAATTCGCATACTCCGCATATTCCACGCGATCGCCGCGCACTTTTGCCAATCGCACCATCTGATCGCGCAGACTCACGTGAAATTGTTGAGTTCTCACGCAAACGCTTAGATAGTAATCCTTGCGCACCGCTTAAAATTGCATCAGGTTGCGATCGCCGATGTTCGTTTTGTGCAATCCCTTATTTCCGTGGTTCGTTTATTTCGCGTCGCCCGCATGAAATTTTAGCTGAAGCTAAATGGCTCGTTGCAAATGGAGTTTCTGAGATCTTCTTAGTTAGTGAAAATACAACTTCATATGGCAAAGACCTCGGCGATCTCCAATTAATGGAGAAAATTTTGCCGGAGATTGCTGCCATAGAGGGAGTAGAGCGCGTTCGTTTGTCATATCTGCAACCAGCAGAAATGCGCCCATCTCTTTTGCAAGCAATGGTTGCTACTCCAAAAACTGCTCCATATTTTGATTTATCTTTTCAGCACTCTTCTCCAACGCTTCTTCGCAAAATGCGCCGTTTTGGAGATAATGAAAAGTTCCTTCACTTAATTAATCAAATTCGGGTCCTTGCTCCAGAAGCGGGAATCCGTTCAAACTTTATTGTCGGTTTCCCTGGTGAAACTGCGGAAGATTTTGATGAGTTGGCAACCTTCATCACTAAAGCCGGACTAGATGCAATTGGAATTTTCGGTTACTCGGATGAAGACAATACTGAGGCACTCACCCTTGATAATAAAATTGATCAGGAAGTAATTTCACAGCGCGTTGAAACTCTCTCATCTTTAGCCGATGAAATGGTGTCTAACAGAGCTCAGGCCCGCATTGGCGAAAACGTCAGAGTCCTCATCGAAGATTCAGAGTTACAGGAAGGTCGAGCCGCGCATCAAGGCCCAGAAGTAGATGGCACCACCACATTTATTGGCACCAATTTTCAAGTTGGACAGTATGTTGATGCCGTGATTATCGATTCCATGGGCGCAGATTTGGTAGCGCAGCCGTTATGAAAATACCAAGTTTCATAACCCCAAATTTAATAACCGTCACTCGACTGCTCTTGGTACCAGTAGGTGCTTATGCGCTTTTTAAAAATGGTGGAGAAGACCATACGTGGCAATATATTTCTTGGTTGATATTTTTTGTTTTAGGCCTAAGTGACATTCTTGATGGAAATCTGGCACGAAGCAGAAATTCAATAACAGAGTTAGGTAAGTTTCTAGATCCAGTTGCCGACAAAGTAATGATTGGTACGGCAATGATTTCCCTATCAATTTTGGGGCGCTTGCCCTGGTGGATCACGGTAATAATTTTGACCCGCGAAATAGGCATCACGATTTTGCGCCTTACAGTTATCAAGCGAGTAGTTATTGCCGCTAATCGAGGCGGAAAGATTAAGACCCTTTTTCAGAATTTTGGCGTAGGTTTTTACGTTCTTCCACTAGACCCATCCTGGTATTGGTTCCGAGATGGCTTTATGTATATCGCGGTAGCGCTTACTATCTTTACCGGTATGTACTATGTAAAATCAGCACTAAATCGGCAGCCTAGTTAGGAAAAGCATGGCGCTCTCATCCGAAATAGTCGGACTGGCATCGGAAGTTGTTGCTGCATTGCGCGCCCGTGGAGAAACTCTCAGTACCGCTGAATCATTAACTGCCGGTTCATTGAGTTCGGCCATCGTCACGATTTCTGGCGCTTCGGATGTATTCGTAGGAGGCATAACTGCGTATCGTGATGAAATAAAAATTTCACATCTTGCCCTTGACCCAAAGCTTCTTGCCGATCACACCGCAGTCAGTGAAGAAGTTGCAGTTGCAATGGCTCAAGGTGCGCTAAAAAGTTTTGGAACAACATGGGCGATTGCCACCACTGGTGTCGCTGGTCCCAACCCACTAGATGGACATCCAGTGGGCGCTGTATGGGTTGCGATTCAAGGTCCAGTCTGCCAAAGCATCGAACTCTCGCTCTCTGGTGAAAGAGAAAGCGTGCGAAACGCCACTACAGCCAGCGCAATTGCAACCTTTGCGCGTATCCTTAGACACCGAGATTAGAGAAAGGAGCAGGTCGATGATTCTTGTCCGTGAAGCCGTTGGTCAAACCCTTCGCACTGCTCGCACCGATCAAAACCGTACCTTGCGCGATGTTGCACGCGAAGCGCGCGTCTCACTCGGTTATTTATCTGAAGTAGAGCGCGGACAAAAAGAGGCTTCATCAGAACTTCTCAGTGCAATATGTGTTGCACTTGGCCTTTCCCTCTCTGGCGTATTTAATGATGTGGCAATTGAACTTTTGAATCGCGAAACTGTCACTCTTACTGTTGTCGATGCCGCTTAATAAGTACGCACCACAAGTTGCAACGCATCGCCGCACACAAAGTGCAATTCTTGAGAGTGCCAAAGCGCTAATCGCAACTGTAGGCCTTGCCAAGATGTCGATGATTGAAATTGCAGATACTGCGCAAGTATCGCGCGCAACCCTCTATAACCATTACCGCGACAAAGAATCGGTCTTAGCTGCTCTGTGTGATTTAGAGATGCGACGTTTGGTCGCATTGGCCCAAAGCGCATCTTCTTCAACACAAGCGTTGGAGTTTCTTTCAATTGCTATCTCATCAGATACGGCACTTGCCCATATGCGAACTTTTGACCCAGAGCCTTTAATGAAAGCTTTGGTTTCTACGTCGCATCCAATCTGGAATCAATTTTCGCAGTCGCTCTCTATGATTCTCAATTCTCAAATCTTGGCAGACACGGCGCTTCGCTGGCTTATCGGTCAAATGATCAATCCGCTTACGCCAGAGGATTCCCGCCTTCAATCAGAACTTTTACTCTCTCATGCGCATCTCTGATTTGCGCGAGCGTGTTGCACTTTCATTTGGAGAGCACTCACATTTTCCAACAGATATTGCAATTTCAGAGTTGGGAAGTAAGACAATAAATGAAGCCCTTGCTGCCGGAATAGATGCCGATATTATTTGGAAAGCAGTATGTCGTGCCCATCCTAAAGAGACCGAGAAATATAGATATTAATGATGAACTTGGCTACGACAATAACTCAAACAAATGATTCGCATCCCGCTCTTGTATTGATTCATGGTTTGGGATCTGCAGCAACTGCCTTCAAACCAATAATTCCTACACTTTCGCAAAATTTTAGAGTCATCACTGTGGATCTTCCAGGTCATGGAAAAACTCCACTCAACCCTTTGCAACCTATGGATCCACAATCTTTAGGTCGAGCTATTTTTGAAACCATAGAAAATACTTTTGGAGTTAAAGATTTTCATTTAGCCGGCAACTCTTTGGGCGGTTGGATTTCACTTGAAATGGCCGCACTTAATCCTGAGCGCATACTTTCTTTAACTGGCCTTGCACCTGCTGGACTCTGGCTTGAACCAGCATCTGGGCGCAGACCGAGTGAAGCACAATCATATTATTTAGCAAAAATTCTCAAGCCATTTATTAAACTCGGATTAAATTTAAAAGCTCTGCGAAAAATAGGCTATTCAACTGTAAGCCCACGTTGGCAGGATTTGAGTTATGAAATCTGTTATGACTCGGCATATGCCATGGGACATGCAACTGGGTATTTTCCTGCATGGGATGCAATGTTAGGAAAGCGATTTGATGCGCATGTTCCCGAAAGTGTTCCGGTAACTATTCTTTTCGGCGATACCGATAACACACTTCCATTTCCAGGTTCGCAGGAAAAATCATTAGCCCCTGCTCACTGTACGTGGTTAGTCATAGATGAATGTGGTCACGCACCAATGTGGGATCACCCTGAATTGATTGCACAAATCATTAAGCAAAGAGCGCTTGAAATAAATAATTAGTGTGCAATCACTTCTAATACCCATGGTGCCTGGGCAGAATATTGAAAGAGTTCGCATTCGAATTCCATCGCAACCATCATAGATACCTCGTATGGAGTCCTTGGTACATTTGAGTTCAGGAGAATAAGTCGAACAACTTCACCGCGAGTTTTTTTCGACATATGAGTTATAACTTTCTTCTCGCCATCAACCCTGGCCATGACTTTTATTTCTACACATTTCTCATAAGGCGCACTCCACACACCTTGATACGTAGAAGATCGGCAATCAATTATTAAATCGCTATCAAGGGCATTGAGTTCTTCGCTAATGGCGCCGCGCATCGTGGAGGTATTGATTTTCACTTTGTATGGCGCAATTTCATCGAGGGGGTGGACCAGCCCATATTTGGCCGAGATTATGCGCACGCTTTCGGTCGCCTTTTTTTGTGCAGTTCGAGTCAGACTGGACCACCCAAGAGCTGCATACAGCACACCTGTGTAGAGGGTGATTGCTGAGCTTGGCACTAAGCCCTTTTTCTCACTCGGTGGCAACAAGATCAGCATGGGGCAAGTATGGCCCGCCCTGCGACACGTCGATATTTGTCAGTGGCAGTTGCTACCTTTCGAACAGATGTTCGGTTATCCTTGCATCTGTACAACCAGAGCGGTTCCAACCTCCGCCCGCGTAGATGCCCACAGCCTCTGTGGTCCTTTCTGCGGTCCGTCGTTGGGTCTCCGTACCTTCTGGGCCAGACCCAAACGCTTCGCCACAAGGCGAGACGTTCTATCGAAAGGAAAGTAAGTGGCTTCTGAAAAAAGTAGTAAAGCTAATGATGCTGCATTAGAAAAAGCAACAACCGAGCGCCAAAAAGCCCTTGATACAGCCCTAGCCCAGATCGAACGTCAATTTGGTAAAGGCTCAGTAATGAAGATGTCAGATCGCCAGAATCAGATTATTGAAGTTATTCCAACTGGTTCAATCGCACTCGACATCGCACTCGGTATCGGTGGACTTCCTCGCGGTCGAATCGTAGAGATCTACGGACCTGAATCTTCAGGTAAAACAACGTTGACGCTACATGCAATTGCAAATGCACAAAAGGCTGGCGGCATCTGTGCATTCATCGATGCTGAGCACGCATTTGATGCAGAGTATGCAAAGAAACTTGGCGTCGATATCGATTCGCTATTAGTCTCACAACCAGATACAGGTGAGCAAGCCCTTGAAATTATGGACATGCTTGTTCGCTCTGGCGCACTTGATTTAGTTGTCGTTGACTCCGTTGCAGCTCTTGTTCCACGCGCTGAAATTGAAGGCGAAATGGGCGATTCACATATGGGTCTTCAAGCGCGTTTGATGTCTCAAGCACTTCGTAAAATTACCGGCGCTTTGCATCAATCAAAGACAACGGCAATCTTTATTAACCAGTTGCGTGAAAAAATCGGCGTCTTCTTCGGTTCACCTGAAACAACAACTGGTGGAAAGGCACTTAAGTTTTATGCTTCTGTGCGTTTAGATATCCGCAGAATTGAAACTCTTAAAGATGGTCAAGATGCAGTTGGAAACCGTACCCGCGTCAAAGTTGTAAAGAACAAGATGGCGCCACCATTTAAGCAGGCAGAGTTCGACATTATTTACGGTACAGGTATTTCACGCGAAGGCTCTCTCATCGACCTTGGTGTTGAAGTTGGCATCGTTAAGAAATCTGGTGCGTGGTACACATATGAAGCTGATCAATTGGGTCAAGGAAAGGAAAATGCACGTACCTTCCTTCTTGATAATCCAGATCTAGCCAATGAGATCGAAGCCAAGATTCGTGCCCACTTTGTTCCAATTGAAGTCGATGCCGATCTGATTGCAGCTATCGATGAAGCTACTGCCGAGGTTGATTTCTAATTAGCCTGGAATATGTAAAAGTTGATCTAGAGGCTGACCCTTACTCAGTCGCGTACACCATTGCATTAAATGCTTTAGTTGCGCGGGCCAAGAGTAAGGGTGAGCTTCTGGCTCACTTAAAAAAGCGCGGCGTTGAAGACGAAGTTGCTCAAGCCACGATCTATAAATTAACTGAAAATGGTTTAATAAACGATGCTGAATTTGCTAAAGCATGGACTCAATCGCGCCATAGCGCCAAGAAATTATCAAAACGCATAATCGCTGGTGAGCTTCGTACTAGGGGAGTAGATCAAAACTGCATTGATGAAGCCTTGGATGAGATAGATGATGAATCTGAATATCGAACTGCTTTTTCACTTGCAATGAAGAAATACTCCACAATGTCACGGCTGGAACCAGAAGTGCAGATTCGCAGAATTCAATCGCTGCTGCAGCGAAAAGGTTTTGGTTTTGGTGTTATCGGTCGCGTTGTTCGCGAGCTAGATATTCACTCAAGCGAGCAGCAGTAGCAACTACCGCGGCTGCATGAATGCGACCAGGTTGGCGCCCTAATCGCTCAATTGGGCCACTGATACTTACTGCGGCAATAACTTTTCCATTTGGTCCACGCACTGGGGCAGAAACCGATGTGACACCGGCTTCGCGTTCGCCAACAGATTGCGCCCAGCCACGACGTCGATCGGCAGCTAATTGAGCGGCAGTAAATCGGGCATTCTTTAAGCCACGATGTATTTTTTCGCTGTCTTCCCAGGCTAATAAAATCTGAGCAGCAGAACCTGCTTGCATTGTTAACGCTGCTCCGACGGGAACAGAATCACGCAGACCTGATAAACGTTCGGCAACTGCCACACAGATACGTTGATCGCCCTGTCGTTTATAGAGTTGGGCACTTTCACCAGTGGCATCGCGCAAAGCTGCAAGAGCCGGCGCTGCAGCAGCTAAAAGGCGATCCTCACCAGCAGCTGCGCCTAGTTCGCCGGCGCGTGGACCTAAAACAAATCGCCCTGATAAATCTCGGGCAACGAGTCGATGAAACTCCAGTGCAACTGCCAGACGATGGGCGGTAGGACGAGCAATAGCGGTGGCGGCAACGAGTTCAGCTAAAGAGTGCGGACCCGCCTCTAAGGTGTTGAGAATTGCGGCGGCTTTGTCTAAAACGCCAACTCCGCTATTATTGCTGTTCATAGAGTGATATTAGCATCCCACTATGTGATATCACAACAGAACGAAGGAGCCGCGTGCGATGGGTAAAACATTAGCTGAGAAGATTTGGGCCGAACATATTGTTCGTGCCGCCGATGGCGAACCTGATCTTTTGTATATCGATCTACATCTCATTCATGAAGTTACAAGCCCACAAGCTTTCGATGGTCTTCGTTTGGCCGGACGCAAAGTTCGTCGTCCTGAATTAACTATTGCAACAGAAGATCACAACGTTCCGACTCAAAATATTGATCAACCAATTGCCGATCCTGTATCAAAATTACAAGTAGATACTTTGCGCGCAAATTGCGCCGAATTCGGTGTACGTATTCACTCACTAGGAGATAAGGACCAAGGCGTCGTTCACGTAGTTGGTCCTCAACTTGGATTGACGCAACCAGGCATGACGATTGTTTGTGGTGACTCACATACATCAACTCACGGCGCTTTTGGTGCCCTTGCTTTTGGAATTGGAACTTCAGAAGTAGAGCATGTATTAGCAACACAGACTTTGCCGCTTATTCGTCCTAAGACAATGGCAATCAATGTTGAGGGCACTTTAAAACCAGGTGTTACTTCAAAAGATATTATCTTGGCAATCATTGCAAAAATCGGAACTGGTGGCGGACAAGGTTACGTAATTGAATATCGCGGTTCGGCAATTCGTGCGCTATCTATGGAGTCACGAATGACTGTTTGCAATATGTCGATTGAGGCTGGTGCGCGCGCTGGTTTGATTGCACCAGATCAAACTACTTTTGATTACATAGAAGGCAAGCCACATGCACCAGAGGATTTTGATGCGGCAGTTGCTTATTGGAAAACATTATTTACAGATGAAGATGCAGTCTTTGATGTTGAAGTTAATCTCAATGCCGATGAACTCGAACCATTTGTCACGTGGGGAACTAACCCAGGTCAAGGCGCATCTTTGAGTGCAAACGTTCCAAATCCTGCAGATATCGCCGACCCAGAGGCAAGAAGCGCCGCCGAACGGGCTTTGGTGTACATGGGACTAGAGGCAGGCACACCACTAAAAAATATAGCTATCGACACTGTTTTCTTAGGCTCATGTACAAATGGTCGCATTGAAGATCTTCGTGCAGCTGCCCAAGTTGTGCAAGGAAAGAAAATTGCATCGACACTTCGAATGTTAGTTGTTCCAGGATCGGCGCGAGTTCGACTAGAAGCTGAAGCTGAAGGTTTGGATAAAATCTTTATCGATGCAGGTGCAGAATGGCGAAATGCCGGTTGTTCAATGTGTCTTGGAATGAATCCAGATCAACTTAGCGTGGGAGAGCGTTCAGCATCAACGTCTAACCGAAATTTTGAAGGCCGCCAAGGTAAAGGCGGTCGTACGCATTTAGTGAGTCCATTGGTAGCTGCAGCAACTGCGTTGCGTGGAACCCTGTCATCACCTGCCGATCTTTAAGGAGCAAAGAACTATTATGGAAAAATTTATTAGTCACACAGGTACTGCCGTTCCACTTCGTCGCAGCAATGTTGATACAGATCAAATCATTCCTGCCGTTTATCTCAAGCGAGTTACACGAAGCGGTTTCGAAGATGGACTTTTTGCTGCGTGGCGCAACGATCCTGATTTTGTTTTAAATCAGCCTGAATACAAGTCGGGCACCGTATTAGTTGCAGGTGTGGATTTTGGTACTGGCTCTTCACGTGAACATGCAGTGTGGGCGCTTCAAAACTACGGCTTCAAAACCGTTATTTCATCGCGTTTTGCCGACATCTTTCGTGGCAACTCACTCAAAGGTGGGCTTCTTACGGTCATTATCGATCAAAGCGATGTAGAGGCGCTGTGGAAAGCAATCGAAGCTGACCCAACAACTTCGGTAACAGTGAATCTAGAAAACCGTACCGTCAGTTATAACGAAGTTTCTCTGCCATTTGCAATTGATGACTACACGCGCTGGCGTTTGATGGAAGGCCTTGATGACATTGGCTTAACCTTCAAAAATGGTGATTCAATCGACACTTTCGAAAAAACACGAACTCCACTTAAGCCTAGAACCCTTCCAGTTCGAGGTTAGGAGTAAAAAACCAGCGTAAATCGCTGGTTTTTCGCCTATTTTCTTAAGCATAAAAAATTCTGAATTTCAAATTAGAGGTTTTTACGCATAAAAATAGCGTTTTTTTGAGTATTTTAAAAAACAATTGCGCGACACACCTTCGTTAATCGCTCCTACATGGGCTTCGAGCGCGTAAGTTAATGAACACGTTAAGCAATGGCTTAACTTTTACGCGTAATAAGGGGATTTCAATGAATAAGGCCCAATTCATTGCGGCGTTGGCACCACATTTCAACGACAGCAAGAAGGAAGCAGCTCACGCTGT